>JAPKZB010000080.1 GCA_026393985.1 Acidobacteriota bacterium | reverse complement strand
TTGCCGGAGCAATGGCTGCTGATCGAATGGCCCCAAACGAATGGCACAAATGACGAGGCACACCCGACGAAGTACTGGTTGGGGAACCTTGCGGCGGACACGAGTTTGGCGACCCTGGTAGTGACGGCCAAACGCCGATGGATCATCGAGCGGGACTACGAAGAACTGAAACAGGAGCTTCGCCTGGGACACTACGAGGGGCGCGGCTGGCGGGGATTCCACCATCACGCCACACTTTGCATTGCGGCTTGAGGGCATTGCCGCTTACGGCTTTCTGCTCGCGGAACAAAGCCGTTTTTCCCCCTCGGCCCGCGCTGGACAGCTCCAACTTGCCCTACCCGAAATTCCACCCGACGGGAAGCCACGCGGGGCAGGCACAACGCCATAACCCCCAGTCGATTGCGACTTTGCGCATCCTGGTCGCCAGCTGGTCGCCAGAGTGCTGGCAGGGCGGCTTCCGTGTTGCCCGCTTTGTTGTGCCCTACGTCTATAACACAGTAGCAATAAGGGGGCGGGAAGCTTAGAGTGGTGATGGGCCGATTGTGAACATTGGCGCCAATAAAAACGCGGGTCAAGACGTAACGTCTTCGACCCGCGTTTTTTGCTGTGTGATTGGTCTCCTAGCTTCCTTGGGAGGCTGCCCGGGTCATTGTAGACGCGACCTTTGAGAATACCGTGCTGACCGAAGTTGAAATGCCGGGCATAATGGCCCCTGCCGCAACGGCCACGAATCCGGCCATCAGCGCATATTCGATCAAGTCCTGCCCCTTCTTGTCTCTAAGAAGCTTTGCCTTCAGGCGAAGAACCCTTTGGAGGGTCATTCGGTTAGCTCCCTTGGGCGGCGGCGGCGGTCATCGTGGAGGCGACTCTCGAGAAGATGGTGCTGACCGAGGTGGCCACGCCGGGCATGATCGCGCCGGCGGCAACGGCCACGAAACCAGCCATCAAAGCGTATTCAATGAGGTCCTGACCCTTGACGTCTTTCCAGAGCTTGGCCCGCAGAACGAAATTCTTAAAGCGATTCATAGTAATATTTTCCTCGTCTGCGCAATATTTGAGTAATACTGCGTTACTGCTTGTAAGTTAACATTTGGGGCTGGGGGCTCCAATCAGTAGGAGTACCTAGTTGAAACCTGAATTCTACTCAGGTCCTCGGTGGCGGGGACTTTCGTACTACCGGGTGGGGCTGGGTGGTGGGGCGGGAGGAGTCACGGGCTGGGGCGGAGAGGGTTCGCAACGGAAACTCGGGCTTGGCGAACGACGCGGACAGGATTGACGGCTATGGGGCGGCGGCTGCGCCTTTAGCAGGCTGTTGGGTGGGTGCTGAGGGCGCCCGGCAGCAGGGGGGCGGGCGACAGCCGAGGCAGTTGACCGGCTGTCGCCCTCTTGGGCCGGTCTAGGCTACGACCTTGCGCATGTACTCGATGCAGCGTCGCATTTCAGCGATGGTGTCGTTGCCGCGGTATTCGTACTCGATATTGGCCGGGATGGGGGATTTGTTTTTCTTGAGCCATTCGAGGGTGGCTTTGATGGGGGTGTCGCCTTCGCCGAAGACGACGTTGGGGCCCTGGTTGCGGCGGCGGTCCTTGATGTGGAGGGTAACGATACGTTTGTGCCACTTGCCGAGGAATTCGACGGGGTCGAAGTTGGCGGCGGTGAAGTGGCCGATGTCGAGATTGATGCAGATGTACTTGCTCATGCCGTTCATGGCGTCGAGAAAATTTTCCGGGGTGGCGAATTCATTGGTGACGATGCGGGAGTGGTTGTGCATGCCGACGCGGATTTTGGCTTTGCGGGCGAAGGGGTCGACGCGTTTGGCGGTGGAGACGTTGGAGGAGGCGGTGATGATTTTGGCGCCGAGGGCGTCGGCGAACTCAAAGCCGCGGGCCATTTCGGCATCGGTGAAGTCTTCGCGGAAGGAGTAGTTGTAGGCGTGGATGGTGATGCCGTTATCGTTGAATTTCTTGCGGATGTTGGTGAAGTGGGAGAGGGGAACCGAGAGGCGCCATTTGCGGACCTCTTCGCGGTCTACCTTTCCGGAGAAGGGTTCGGCGTGGCCGGACCACATTTCGACGGTATTGATCTGGAGATCTTTGAGGGCGGCGACGGCCTTATCGGCATCGCGATCGCGCAGCGAATAGGTTTGTGCGCCGAGGATTACGCTGCCGGGCTGGGCGGCGAAGGCGCTGGCGGCAAGCAGGGAGGTGGTGAATGTGCGACGGGTATACATACGACTCCGACAGTTTATCACCCGCGTTCGGTTCCGGCGGATTTCAGTTCCGGCCGGGTTGCATGTAGCGGGCTTTGGCGTATTTGAGGAACTGGTAGATGGCTCCGAACCAGGCGATGGCGAGGCCCTCGACGCCATCGAGGAAGCCGCGTTTGAGAAAGTAGGTGCGGACGAACTCCCACCAGGGTTTTACGAACAGGTGGTAGCCGGTGATGGGTTTGCGCTGTTCGACGATCTGTTCGGCGGCAAGGGTAGTGTAGCGGTCGAGGGTGCGGAGGTGTTCGCTGAGCGAGTCGCAGGTGAAGTGCAGGAGCGTGGCGTCGAGGGTGCCGATGGGGCCGCTGACGGAGAGGGACTCATGGACGAAGTCGCCGGTCCAGGAGGCGTGGCGGCGGTCGTAGAGTCGAATCTTGCGGTCGGGGAACCAGCCGGAGTGGAGGATCCACCTGCCGAGGTACTGGGCGAGGCGGGGCATTGTGTAGGCATGATGGCGGGGGCCGTTTTTCTTGAGCTGCCAGATTTCGGCTTCGAGAAGTTCGGAGAGGGCTTCGTCGGCATCGATGGAGAGAATCCAGTCGTGGGCGGCCTGATCGGCGGCCCAGTTTTTCTGGCTGGAGTAGCCGGTCCAGGCGCGGTCGATGACGCGGGCGCCGAGTTTGGAAGCGATTTCGACGGTGCGGTCGGTGGAGCCGGAGTCGACGACGAGGATTTCGTCGACGCAGCGGAGGCTTTCGATGGCGCGGGCGATGTTGCGCTCCTCGTTGTAGGTGATGATGGTGGCTGAGATTTTCATCCGCCGGAAACCTTTAGAGTGCCACGTTGGTCTGGATGGGGTTGGGGGTAAAGGACAGCAGGAAGATCGATGCGGCTAGGAGACTGAGGCGCAGGCGACCGGAGCCAACCGGAAACTCGTCGATGATAGGGGGGCGGCGGAGTCCGCTGAGGAGGAAGAAGATGGCCCAGAGGATCCAGCCTGTCCAATAGACGAAGCCGAGCGGGATGAGGGCGACGGCGAACAGTTGGGAGAGGCGGCGGTGGAGGGGGCCGGTGATGGCGTAGAGGATATGACCGCCGTCGAGTTGGCCGATGGGCAGCAGGTTGAGGGCGGTGGCGAACAGGCCGATCCAGGCGGCGCGAGCTACCGGATGGAGATAGACATCGGCGGGGGCGACGTCGGGAAAGACGGCCTGCAGCGCGAGGCAGAGCAGCGGCGGGTTGCCGAAGGTCAGGTCGCCCTGGTTGGCGATGCCGGGGATGACTTTGCTGAGCGCGAGGCCGATGCCGAGGGCGGGGAGGAGAAACACGAATCCGGCGAGGGGGCCGGCCACGCCGACGTCGAATAGATTGCGGCGGGAAAAGATGGGGCCACGGATGCGGATGAAGGCGCCGAAGGTGCCGATGAGGGTGGGGGCGGGGAGGAAGTAGGGAAGCGAAGATTCGATGCGGTGGTAGCGGCAGACTAGGTAGTGCCCGAATTCGTGAGCGAGCAAGATGGCGAGCAGGGTGAGCGAGAAGGGAAGGCCGCAAGTGAGCAGACGGGGTTGATCCCAGAGGGTAGCCAGGAAGGCCAGGTCCTCGTCGAACTGAAAGGCGGGCAGGTTTTGTTCGAAGTTGGTGGCGAGGCGGGCACCGACGATGGTGGTGGTGAGCAGCGTCAGGGCGAGTAAGAGAGCATGAAACCCGAGCCGGGAGAAAGGGGCGGGGTGGTGCCCGTAGCCGATAGACATGGCGGTGGGGCTGCCTCCTAGCTTACTGGAGTTGCTGCAGCTCTTTTCCGGGTTTGAAGCGGACGGCCTTGCCAGGGGGGATGGCGACTTCAGCGCCGGTGCGGGGGTTGCGGCCGATGCCGGTTTTGCGGGGCCGGACGTTAAAGATTCCAAATCCCCGGAGTTCGATGCGTTCGCCGTCGGCGAGAGCCTTTTTCATGGTCTCAAAGACGGTTTCGACGGCCATTTCGGCCTTCGTTTTGGTGATGCCAGTCCGGTTTACCACTTCGTTAATAATGTCCAGCTTGATCATCGGAATCGTCCCCCGGGGCGTCTGTTCAATGAAACTACATGATAAGATTAGGTTTAGTGTCATGTCAAGCGTAGTTGATGCTGTCTCTTTCCGCCGGGCGTGTTCCCGGTTCGCCACCGGGATCACGATTGCCACGGTGATGGCTCCGGAGGGGTTGCCGCAGGGCTTTACGGCCAACTCGTTTACGAGTGTGTCGGTGGAGCCTGCGCTGGTGTTGCTTTGCATTGATCGGCGGGCAAACGTGCTGCCGTATTTTTCGGCGGCATCGTACTTTGGGATTAACGTCCTGCGTGTGGAGCAGAAGGAGCTGTCGATGCGGTTTGCCACGCGGGGCCAGGACCGGTTTGAGGGGGTGGGCTGGAGCCGGGGGGTGGGTCAGATTCCGTTGTTGGACGGGGCGCTGGCCCAATTGGAATGCCAGCGACGGGAGGTGTGGGAGGCGGGCGACCATCTGGTGTTTCTGGGTGAGGTGGTGGCGGTGCGGTATGAAGATGGTGCGCCGTTGCTGTATTATGCCAGTGGGTACCGGGAGTTGAGCCAGGAGTAGTGTTTACGATCACCAGCCTTGACCTGTCCCATGGATCTCCTTAGAATCGAGGTAGCTGCATGAAACTCCATCGAAATTTCCTGATCGCCCTGGCGGCCTGTGGGGCCTTGCTGCTCCCTCAGGCGGCGCATACGGCGGAAAAGAAGGGAAAGCAGCCGGAAGGCGCTCGCGAGACCGTTGCCAAGCCGCTCTCGGAAAGGGAGAAGCGGAAGCGGGAGGAGAAGCTGCGCAAGGAGTTGGAGGGACCGTACCGGAAGTGGTTGTCTGAGGACGTTCTCTACATCATTACCGACGAGGAGCGGACAGCGTTTAAGCGGTTGGCGACGGACGAGGAGCGCGAACAGTTTATTGAGCAGTTCTGGCTGCGGCGGGACCCTTCACCGGATTCGCAGGAAAACGAATTCAAGGAAGAACACTACCGGCGGATTGCGTATGCGAATGAGCGGTATGCGTCCGGCATTCCGGGCTGGAAGACGGACCGGGGGCGGATCTACATTACGTTTGGTCCACCGGACGAAATCGAGTCGCATCCCTCCGGCGGTACGTATGAGCGGCCTTTTGAAGAGGGCGGTGGGACGACATCGACCTTTCCTTTTGAAAAATGGCGCTACCGCTGGATTCAGGATATTGGCTCCGACATCATGATTGAATTCGTCGATCCGACGATGACCGGCGAGTACCGGATGACGATGGATCCTTCCGAGAAAGATGCGCTGTTGTTCGTACCCAATGCCGGTCTCACGTTGATGGAGCAGATGGGCATGTCGTCGAAGGCGGACCGGTTCAGCCGGACAGATGGAACCCGGCTGGGTACGGGCACGCAGCCCCTGCCGATGCGCATGAACCAATTTGAGCGGTTGCGGCAGTTTTCGCAGTTGCAGAAGGCTCCGGCGGTGAAGTTCAAAGATCTTGAAGCTGCAGTCAGTTCGACAGTGAAGTTCAACCTCCTGCCGATGCGGGTACGGGCGGACTTCATGCGGATGACGGCGAGCACGGTGCAGACGAATGTCACCATCCAACTTGAGAAAAAGGACCTGCAGTTCCAGGACAAGGACGGGATTGCCAAGTCGGCGGTGAATATTTACGCTCGGATCACTTCGATGTCGCGCCGCGTGGTGAACGTTTTTGAAGATGTTGTGACTATGGAAGTGCCGTCGGACATGTTGGAAGCGGCCTCGAAAGGGGCGTCCGTCTATCAGAAATCGATTCCGCTGCCGCCGGGCACCTACCGCATCAACATCGTCGCCAAGGATGTCTACGGCGGCAATATGAACAACTACGAGATGGCGTTGAACGTTCCGCGGCTGGAAGATGACGTTTTCGGTATGTCGAGCGTGGTGTTGGCCGATTTGATTGAAAAAGTGCCGACGCGGTCGATTGGCAGCGGGCAGTTCGTGATTGGGACGACGAAGGTACGCCCCCGCGTGACGGAGAGTTTTGGCCGGAACGAAAAGATGGGGATTTACGTGAAGTTTTATAATTTCGAGCCGGACGAAAAGACCCGTAAGCCGAACGCGCAGGTGCAGTACGAGGTGGTCAAGGCGGGCAGTGACGCCAAGATCTTCGAGTTTAGCGAGGATCTGACCAATTCGAACAGTGCGACTGAAGTGACGATTGAAAAAGTTCTGCCATTGAATTCCTTTGAGCCCGGCAAGTATGAGTTGCGGATGAAGGTGACGGACAAGGTGCGGAACCAAACGCTGCCTTCCGTGACTAAGTTTTCGGTGACCTAGGGTTATTCGAGCTCTTGATGGTGTGCTGGCGCCAACTCGTTGCGATAGGGCTTCTTTGGGGAGCTTGTGGCCAGCTGTCTCTGGCGGCGGGTGATCCTTCGGGGCGGCTGCAGGGAACGATTGTCGGCGTGGTTTCCGATGCATCGGGGCGCGGGCAGTTTGGGGCGACAGTCTATCTGTTCAACCGGTTTGACAAGCTGCTTCGCAAGGTGTTAACGAACGAGAACGGGGCCTTTGGCTTTGAGTTGCTGCCGCCTGACTCTTACAGCGTGCGGGTGGTTTTGCCTGCGTTTTTTCCCTCCGTGCGGCAGAACATCATGATTCAGGCGGGCATGCGAAGCTTCCTGGCGATTAATCTGGCCAGTTTGGTGAGTTCTGTGGAGTGGGTTTACCCGAATCAGTCGCCGACTAATCTGATGACGGATGACTGGAAGTGGGTCTTGCGGGGGTCGATGACCACGCGTCCGGTGCTGCGCTTTCTTCCGGGGCAAGATCGGCAGGCGACGGCGGTGTTTGGGGATACGCGGGGTGTGGTACGCGTGCAGGCGGGTGATGGGGCCAGCGGGGTTTTTGGCGGGCAGCCGGACTTGGGAACTGCCTTTGCAGTGGCCACTTCGATTTTGAACCGGCATGAATTGCAGGTGACAGGGAATCTGGGGTACGCCTCCCGGGGCGGGATACCGGCCGCGTCGCTACGGACGCGGCTCAGCCGTTCGGCGGAGCGTTCCGCGCTGAACGGAGGGTTTTCTCCCGAGGTGCTCTTGACGGTGCGACAGCTGTTTGTGATGGGTCAGGGTGCGCAGGCGCCGCCGGTCCGGACCATTTCGACCGCGGCCGTGGACCGGATCTCGATTGGCGACCGGTGGGATCTGTTGTATGGCGCGCAGTTGGAATCGGTTACCTTTTACGACCGGTTGAACGTGATGAGTCCGTTTGCCCGGCTGACATATCGGATCGGGACGAAGGATGAGGTGCAGGCCGCGTTTTCGAGCGGCGCGCCGCCCGAGGAGATTTTTCGCTCCCACGGCGGGGCAGGTGAATCGCCGTTGGGCCAGGATGTTGGGACGGTGAGCGCATTTCCCCGGGTCTCGCTGCGCGATGGACGCGTGCACGTGCAGCGGACGGGCAACGTCGAGTTAGCCTACCGGCGGAAGCTAGGCAAAGATACCGAAGTCTCGGTGGTGGCGTTTGACCAGCGGGTGGCGAACGGGACGATGCTGGCGTTGGGTGCGGCGGATGGGCTCGACCGGGCGGAGGTCCTGCCTGATCCGTTTTCGAGTGGATCTGTTTTAAACGTGGGCAGCTACCAGCGGCGGGGCGCCATGATTACGGCCACGCACCAGTGGAGTAGCAATTGGAGCACGTCGGTGGCGGTCGGGAACGCGGGTACGCTCGATGCCCGTTCGACGACGATGCTGGTTTCGTCGGCCCGCGACATCCGGCGGATTTTGCGTCAGGTGCAGCGCAATTGGATTGCGATGCGGGTTTCGGGAGTTGCTCCGCGGACGGCGACGCGATTCGTGGTCAGTTACCTGCATACGGACGGGTCGAGTTCGCTGCCGATGTATCGTTACTTAACACAGACTTTCTCCCCGGAGTTGGGATTGAATCTGCAGGTACAGCAGCCGTTGCCAGGTTTCGGGTTATGGTCCGGCAGGTTGGAGGCGATTGTCGAACTCCGGAATGCGCTATCGAATGGCTATCAACGGTTGGATGGAGCGCAGGATCGGGGTGTTCTGTTGATGCCGTCGCCGCGGACGCTGCGGGGCGGGCTGGCATTTATTTTTTAGGTTGGTTGGTTCGGCAGATGGCGAATTGTGGTTTGCTACTGCCGGGCTGCTTACGCTGTTGATTTCTTTTCCGCGAACAGGCCGGCCTTGCCGGGCAAAATGGAGAGGATGCCGCTCAGGGCGTTCTGCTTTGGCTTGGGTTTGGCCTCGGCCGTAGCCGGTTCCCGTTCGACGAGGATATAGGCTAACTTCTGGAATTCACGGCCGAGTTCGGACTTGGTGTCTACCGGTTTGCCGGCAGCGAGGGCGCGGCTGACCCCCTGATAGTCGTTGGGTAGGGCGACTCTGACTGGAACGCCCAGAAGGTCTTCGATGGACCTGGTGTCGATGGCCGCCCGTTTTTGGCTGCGATTCAGCACCAGTTCGATCCGGTCGTGCAGGTCGAGGGTTTTCAGGTAGTTGAATCGTTCGCGCGCCAGATGAAGCGATGCGATTTCGGCGGTGGTGACTAGATAGATCCGCCGGGACTCTTCCATGATCTCGATGGAGTACTTCTCCATATTGCCGGACAGATCGACGGCGACCAAGCGGTAGTAACGGCGCAGGAAGGCGATCAGATGGCGCATCTGGGACGGTTCAATGCGATACCCAGGATTTAACCGGCCCGAATGAAGAACGTCGAGATCTCCGATGGAGGTCACCAGTTGCGGCCAAAGCGCCTCATCCATTTTGAACGAGTTTTCTGCGGCGTCGGTAATGCAGAATTCGTTGTCCAGTTTCATCATGAATCGCTGCATGCCGGAGTTCAGGTCGAGGTCGACCAGAACCGTCTTGCAGTTGCCCAACTTGGCGGCGGCGGCGGCGAGGTTCATGGCGATCGTCGAGGCCCCGACGCCAGGCTTGGCGGGAAGAAACGAGTAGATGTACTCAGATTCGAAGGAGGCGATCGGGTTGCGCCGCAGGTTCTCGCTGACCCTGCCGATGGCATCAATCAACTCGTCGACCTGGAACGGCGCGGCTAGAAACTCCCGAATACCCACCCGCATCAATTCGAGTAGGGCCTGCGGATTGGTCCCCTGATTGATTGTGATGACCTGGATGCCCGGTGAGGTGGCCTCGACCGCCTGGGAGGTGGCAATGGCGTGCTCCACCGAGGCCAGGCTAAGAAACACAATCTGCGGGGCGTGAGCGCGTAGCGTCCGTTGCAGGTCGAGCGTGTTCGGATAGCGATCGAGCTTGCGCAGAACTCCAATAATCCCGACTTGGGATAGCAGATCGTCTAGTTGATCGGCGAGTTCCCGGTCCGGGCTGATGATTATACCCCGAAGCATGCGATTTACCTCCCGATTTGGTCGGGCATGATGTCAGGACTCAATACGGACTCCAGTCCCATTTCCCCTCTATCGGTTCCGTTGAGAAAAACTTTAGGGGCGGGAGGGCGAGAGATCTTAGGTTCTGTGGTTCGGCGTGGATTTTCGGGTAAACTGTGTACCATGTGGGATCCGTTTGAGGTCACCTGCCCCTGCTGCCAGGGCATTTTGACGATTGATCCGGAGCGCAAGGCGGTGTTGTCCCATCGGGGGCCGGCTTCGAAGGCAGCCACGTTCGATTTATCGGGCGAGGTGGCTAAGCTCAAGCAGAGCGGGGAGCAGCGGGAGCAGCAGTTTGCTGACGCCCTGGCGGGCCACCGGCGGCACCAGGAGACTCTTTCCCGGCGCTTTGATGACCTGTTCCGCAAGGCTAAGGAAGAGGACGGGCCGGGGGCCCGTCCGGTGCGAGACATCGATTTGTAGCGCGCGTTGTCATTTCCCGGGCGCGTCTTCCCGTTTCCCGTGGAAAAATTTGCCGAGAAGCGATACGATTATGCGTATCGTCGCAGGGGGCGTATTTGCCAGTTCGATTTCTGCCCGTCTTTTTCCTCTTTTGTTTCTGCGCATGGGCGCAGGATGCCTCCGTTTCGTTTGCCCGGGGTGCCTACGTTGTTTTTGAGAAGGCCGAATGCCGGTCTTGCCACAACACGGACGGCGTGGCGGCCGGAACCCGGCTGCTGTTTCCGGAAGGAGCGGTGACGCCGGAGCGGATTGAAGCCTTTGGACTGTCGCTGGTTAACCTGGTGGAGCGTCTCGATCCGGCTAAATCCTTGCTGCTTGAAAAGCCGACTAAACGCTTGAGCCATGTGGGCGGACAACGCATCAAGCCGGGCAGCCAGGAGGAGACGATTCTCCGCGCCTGGATAGACCGGTTGACTAAGATCTCCGGCGATCAGCTCGCCAAGGCCATGCGGTATCGCGAGGAGGAAGAGTCGGGTGGCAGGCGGTCCGCCGTGCGGATTGAGTTGCGGCGGTTGACGCACAGCCAGTATAACCAGACGGTAAAGGATCTGTTGGGCGATGCCTCGCGTCCGGCTGACCGGTTCCCGCCGGAGGATTTCGTCAACGGATTCCGGAACCAGATTCAGGCCCAGAGCCTGTCGCCTTTATTGATCGAAGCCTACAGTAACGCGGCCGAACGAATTGCCCAGAGCGCGCTGCGGGGCGGGGACACCCGGGGCCTGATCGGTTGCAAGTCCTCGGCAGTCTGCCGGACGAAGTTCATCCGGGAGTTCGGCCTGCGCGCGTTCCGCCGTCCGCTCGACACCGGAGAGCAAAAGCGCTACGAGGCGCTGTTCGTCTCTGAAAAAGAGTTTTTCGCCGGGGCGCAGTTGGTGATTGAGGCGATGTTGCAGTCCTCTAACTTCCTGTTCCGGCTCGAAGAGACTTCCGATCCGCGGTGGAAGCCCTACGCGACCGCCAGCCGGCTCTCCTATGCGCTATGGGATACGATGCCGGACGCCGAGTTGTTCGCGGCGGCCGAAAAGGGACTCTTGGCAAACCCGAAGGGAGTGGAGGCGCAGGTCCGCCGCATGCTCGATCATCCGCGGGCGCGGCAGGCGCTGAGCGAGTTCGTTGGACAATGGCTTCGTTTTGACAGAATCCTCACGGCGAGCAAGGATCGCCGGAAGCATCCGTCGTTTACTCGGGAGACCGCAGTGGCGATGACGGAAGAGGCCAAGCTGTTTGTTAACGATCTGGTGTGGAACGATCGCAACTTCATGGATCTGTTCACGGCGCCCTACGGGTATGTGAACGGGGAGTTGGCGTCGATCTACGACGTTCCGGCGCCGGCGCAGGAGTTCGGGAAGGTGGATTTCCCGGCGGCCTCCGAGCGGGCCGGGATTCTGGGCCAGGCGCTGTTTCTGGCCAGCACGGCCAAGCCGGATGAGTCCTCGCCAACGGCGCGCGGCTTGTTTGTGCGGGAACAGTTTCTGTGCCAGCACGTGCCGGACCCGCCGGCGGGGGTGAACACCAACCTGCCGCCCTTTTCGGCCGACCGTCCGCAGACCAACCGCGAACGGCTCTCCGAGCACGTTACCAACCCGGGTTGCGCGGCCTGCCATAGCCTGATTGATCCCATCGGCTTCGGCTTTGAAAAGTTCGACGCCGTGGGCGCCCGTCGGGACAAGTTTGTGCTCAATGCCCCAGGCCGGACGCGGGAGGACCGCGGCAAGACGGTCAAGGCCTGGGAGCTGGAGATCGACTCGACGGGCTTTGTGGCCGGGGTGGCGGCGTCGCAGTTCTCTTCGCCGGCCCGGCTCGGGGCTGTGTTGGCGCAGAGCGGACAGTGCCAGGAGTGCATCGCCAAACAGTATTTTCGCTATACCTACGGCCGCACGGAGACGGCCGCCGACCGACCGGTGATCCGCAAGATGACCGATGATTTCCGCCGCTCGCAGTACCGCTTTAAAGAGCTAATATTGTCGTTAATGCTATCTCGGGAAACTCCCGGAGGAACAGTTCATGCCGCACGTAATCACCAACCGCGTTAGAATCTCTCGCCGGGCTCTGTTGCAGGGCCTCACCGCGGCCGGCACCCCGGTCGTGGTGGGTTTGCCGCCGCTGGTCTCGATGTTCAACTCGCACGGCACGGCCTACGCTGCCGCGCCCACGGCCCCGCCCAAGCCGATTGAAACCCGTTTTGTGCTGTGGTTCAACGGCAACGGGATTCCGGAGCGGTATTGGATTCCGGCTGAAGAGGGTACCGACTACCGGATGACGCCGTGCTTGTCTCCGCTGGCGGCCTTCCGGCGGGACTTTCATGTGTTGAGCGGCGTCGATAACGCCGCGGCCAACGGGCAGGGCAATGGCCACACCAACTCGATGAGCGGCCTGATGACGGGTACGCAGTTCACCGGGCGGGGCCCTTCGGGTCCGTCGGTGGATCAGGTGATTGCCAACCGGATTGGCGGGGAATCCCGGTTCCGTTCGCTGCAGATTGGGGTGGCGCAGGAGTCGTTCGGCGAGAGCATGCAGCGGAACATGAGCTGGTCCGGCTATGAACGCGCGCTGCCGCCGGAGATGATTCCGCACCGGTTGTTCGATCGCCTGTTCGGGCAGCGGGAAGAGGGCTGGGTGAACCGCAAGCGCAGCATCCTCGATGCCGTGCAGAACGATGCGACAGCGCTCAAGAAGAAGCTGCCGACCGATGACCAGAACCGGCTCGACGAGCATATGGCCGGGATTCGTGATCTGGAGCGCGCCATTGCGGCGCTCCCCGAAGAGTACCGCCGGGTGGAAGCCCCAGATTTTGACGGCGATATGAAAGACTGGCCGCGGATTGCCAAGCTGCAGAGCGACCTGCTCGTGCAGGCGCTGGCGACCCGGCAGACGCGCGTGGCGTCCTACATGCTCACCAAGTGCCAGAGCATTTCGCGCTTTCCCTGGCTTGGCTATACCTCGGCCCGCCATCACGACTACACTCACGCCGAAGGGCGCGTGAGCGGGGCCGACGGTGCCGAAGGGCAGCGCGTGCTGCGCGATATCTGCAAGTGGCACGTCGAGGAGTTTGCTTATCTGGTCGCCAAGTTGAAGTCGATTCCAGAAGGCGATGGCAGCGTGTTCGACCGCACGGCGCTGATTTTCGTGCACGAGCATGCCGAAGCCAATCCGCACAAGAACAGCGGTCTGGCGATGTTGGTGGCCGGCGGGGTAGGCAAGATGGCCAAGGGCCGCCACACGCGGGTGACCGGTACGGCGGGCGACATCTACCTGACCGTGGCCGACGAGATCGTGGGCGCGGGTATCGGGAAGTTCCCCACCGCGACCCGCAAGATCAGCAGCCTGTTGGCCTAAAGCGCGATGCTGCGGATTCTGCTGCTGGGTTTGCTTCCTACCCTCGCGCTCGCCTCCGGGCGCGAGCTGGCCGAGTGGGTGATTCGTTGGGAAGGGGCGGTGACGATTGAGGGCGGTAGCCGGCCCCTGCGGAGTTTGACCGAACTGCCGCCGGGTGAGGTCACCATCACGGGGATCGACCTGACCGGTTCGGTGATGCCGCCGCCGGAACTGAAGCGGCTGGCCGGCTTGACCAGCCTGCGGGATCTGTTCCTGCCCGGCCCGGTTTGGAATCCGGGCGGCGGCAACGAGGATGCCAACGACGTTTTTGCCACGCTCGCCACGCTCACCAATCTCGAACGATTGTTCGTGGGTTGGCATTTCGCCACCACCATCAACATCAAGGACAAGGGGTTGCAGGCGCTGCAGGGTTTGAAGAAGTTGCGGGACCTGCGCTGTTCGCAGTGCAGCGTAGGGAAGGTTGATTTTTCGGGTTTCACGGGGCTGCGCAGCCTTGACCTGAACAATACGCGTTTCACCGATGCGGGCCTGGCCAGCCTGGCCAACCTGAAGGGTTTGCGCCGCCTCCTGCTACGGGATTCGCTAGTGACGGACGAGGGGATGCGGCACCTGGCTGGCTTAACGGAACTCGAAGAGCTGGACGTTTCGGGGGTGCGCGTCACGGACAAGGGGATTGCCCATTTCCGGAACCTTATCCGTTTGCGGGTTCTGAATCTGCGCGGCGCCGAGGCGACCGATGAGAGCCTGGCCGTGCTCGAAGGCATGAAAGAGCTCCGTGGTCTGGATCTCTACCGGACGCGGATCACCAATGCCGGCCTGGCGCGCCTGCAGAATCTGAAGAATCTAACCGACGTCGACCTGCGCTACAGCCGCGTGACCGGCAATGGCGTGGAAGCGCTGCGGACTGCTCTGCCAAGGGCGAAGGTGCAGTATGTAGGGGCCGCGGCGATCCGGGCCAAGAACTCGGGCGCTGACAAGCCGGCCGCGGAGACTCCGGAGGCGATTGCGGCCTGGGTGACGGCCATTGGGGGCAGACCGGTGGTGCGCGCAGGGCAGTTGGTGACTGTCGATCTGTCGACGACACCGGTGAGCGATGCCCAACTGGTTTTCCTGGCGCGGTTAGGCCAACTGGAGGAGTTGCACCTGCAGGCGACGCAGGTGGGCGACCTCGGGATGGCGTCGCTGACGGCGCTGCCGCGGCTGCGGGTACTCGATGTGAGCAACACGACAGTGTCGGACGCTGGTCTGGCGCCAATCGCCAAGGTGGGCAGCCTTGAGGTGCTGCGCCTCGCGGGTACGCTCGTCGAGGGCCCCGGACTCGGCTCGCTTGCCTCGCTCCCCAAGCTGCGTGAACTCGACCTGGGCGCGACGCGTTTAGACGACAGGGCGCTGCCGGCCATCGGTAAACTGTCCGGGCTGACCAGCCTGCGCCTGAGCTATACCGAAATTACCGACGGCGGTTTCAAACAGATCGCAGGGCTCGACCAGCTGGAGACGCTACATCTGGCCGGGACCGACATCGGTAACGATTCCCTCGTCCGGATTGCCAAATGGAACCGGCTGCGGGATTTGAATCTGAACCAGACGCGGTTTCTTGATGGCGGTCTGGCGGCGCTGGCGCCGCTCGGGAAGCTCGAACGGATCTCGCTGTTCCGGACGCTGGCGGGGAGCGTGAGCGCGCAGGCGCTGGCGTCACTTCCGAACCTGCAGATGATCGTGCTCGACTACACGGCGCTCAACGATGCCGGTCTCGAGCTGCTGCGCAATCTGCCGAAGCTGGCTGACCTCAGCATCGACAACACGAACGTGACCGACAAAGCCGTGGCGGCATTTCAGAGCATGACCGGGTTGCAATCCCTGAACCTGTACCACACGCTCCTCTCGGAGAAGGGCTACGAGGAGATCCGGCGCGCTTTGCCCGCCTGCAAGATTGTCTTTGATCGTGATTCGGCGCTGCCGAACCGGAGGACCCGTTGAGATGAGATTCGCTGCCGTTCTATCGTTTGTGCTGCTGGCCGCCGCGCCTGTCCGGGCGGTGGAAGGAGCTGCCGATTTACGGTGGGTGGCTGATGCCGGGGGAAGCGTGGTGCGGGATGCGGCGGGCCGCGTGACGGGGCTCGATTTCCGGGCCAGTTGGGTGACCGATGCGGACATGCGCAAGGTGGCCCGGATGCCTGGGCTGACCTCGCTCAACCTGGCGCTGTCCCGGGTGACGGACCAGGGTATGCAGGAGTTGCGTAATCTGACGGGGATCGTGGATCCGGATCTTCGTTTTGCCGAGTACGTGACGGACGAAGGCGTCGCCGCGCTCAAGAACTGGAAGAAGCTAAAGCGCCTCGATCTACATGGCACCAAGGCAAGCGACACCTCGCTTGACCATATCGCGGGCATCGCCACGCTCGAGTCTCTGGACCTCGGTTCGGTGATGCTGACCGATGTGGGCCTGGAGCGGCTGACGGTGCTGCCTAATCTGAAGGCGCTCACCATTGGCGGCAATGAGTTGGGCGATGCCGGACTGCAGGCTTTGCGGCAGATGCGGGGTTTGCAGTTTCTCGATTTGAGCGGCCGGCAGGGGACCGACTCGAACGTCTGGGCGGTGAACATGTCCGATGTCGGGCTCGAAGCGATTGTGACCTTAACCGAACTGCGGGAGCTCCGCTTCGGCTGCACGTCGATTGGCGTAGGCTCGGAGGGGACGCGGTTTGCCACGGTGAGCGCGATGAGCGTTACGCCGCGGCGCCTTGAGAAGATGAAGGCGCTGACCAAGCTGCAACGCCTGCGGCTCGAAGGTTGTGACCGCATTGATGACGACGCGGCCAATCTGCTGACCGGCTTCCCCAACCTCGAAGAGGTTGATCTGAAGGGGACCGCCGTGACGGCCAAAGGGGTAGCCGCCCTGCGCGCCGCGCGGCCAAAGCTGCGCGTCTATCACGGCCCCTGGGAAGCCAAGGCGGCCAACTTCCGGAACAATTAAGCCCTCATGGCTTTCGGCGCGGGCATGCGATAGACTGCCGTATCGATGGCCACCACCCGCCGGCAGTTTCTTTCGACGGCCTCCGCAGCCGCTCTCGCGCCGCCTCCCGCGACTCGCCCGAACATTCTGTTCCTGATGCCCGACCAGCACCGCGCGCAGGCCGTAGGCTGCCTGGGCAACCCGGAGGTGAAGACGCCGCATCTGGACGCCCTGGCGCGGGACGGGCTCACCATCCCGCACACTTTCGCCAATACCCCGGTCTGCTGCCCGGCCCGGGCGATTCTGCTGACCGGTCAGTACTGCCACCGCAATGGCATGGTGGCCAATGATCTCCGTCTGCGCGAAGACGGCCCCTCGCTGGCGAAGGCGCTCGCGGCGGCCGGCTACCGCACCGGTTTCGTCGGCAAGTGGCATCTTGATGGCGGGCCGCGGCTACCCGGCTTTGTTCCGCCCGGACCCCGCCGGCAGGGCTACCAATACTGGGCCGCCAACCAGTGCAGCCATCAGCACTTCAACAACACGATCTTTCGCGATACCCCCGAGCCCATTCGCCTCGACCGGTTCGAGGCCGATGCCTACGCCGACTTCGCCATCGAGTTCCTGCAGCAGGCCCGAGCCGCCGGCGAGCCGTTTTATCTCACTGTCCAGTGGGGGCCACCGCACGATCCCTACAAGGCCCCGCCCGAGTACCGGAAACAGTACGACCCCGCCAAACTCACCATGCGGCCCAACTGGCAGGCCAAGCCTGGCGTGCCGGGTCCCGAGCAGATGGCCGAATACTACGGCATGGTCACCGCGATTGACGATGCCACCGGCAAGATCCTGGCCGCGCTCGACACGCTCGGGTTGGCCGAAAACACGATTATTCTTTACTCGTCCGACCACGGCGACATGCTGGGTTCGCAGGGCGAGCGCCTGAAGCGCAAGCCGTGGGAGGAGTCCATCCGCGTGCCGGGCTTTCTCCGCTGGCCGGGCAAGATTGCTCCGGGCACCACGACGCCGGCCTTCTTCACCCACGTCGACTTCGCGCCGACCCTGCTGGGCCTGGCCGGGGTGCGCGTCCCGGCCGCCATGCAGGGCAAGGACCTCAGCCGGGATCTGCTGCGCGGGAAGGGAACCGGGCCGCGCGAAGCCTTCTTCCAGATCTTTGGTCCCTTTGCAGGCGACGGCACGGCGGGCGGTTGGCGCGGCATCCGCACCGACCGTTACGTCTACGCGCGGTACGCCGACCGTCCCTGGGTGCTCTACGATTTGCAGGAGGACCCCTACCAGCAAAACAATCTCATCGGTAAGCGGAAGGCGCTCGAGGCGAGTCTCGACCGCCGTCTGGCCCGGAAGATGGCCGAGACCGGCGATGCGTGGACGTACAACTGGACAGCCCCGGTGGAAGACGCCGGGCGTTTGTACAAACACCAGACTTTCCGTTCTGTTGAGGAGTATCTTGCCTGGGCCGCCGCCCATCCGGAGCAGGCGTAACGAGTCTGCCGGTTAGGAGAAAAAGCCCCGCCGCGGCGGCCGGATGCCGTCCCACACCATCGCGGCAAAGCTTTGCCTGCGGACAAAGCCCATCCGCTCGTATAAGCCAATGGCCTTCCGATTGGCGCTCGTCACCGTCAGGCTGCAGTGCGTGCAACCCGCGGCGCTCATGGCGCGCAGGGAGTCCACCATCAGGGCGAAGCCAACCCCGCGGCCCCGCATCGAGGGACTGACGCAGACCTGCGTCACGTGGCCCGTTTGCGGGGCTACCCGGCTGGCCAGGCACATGCCCACCAGCCGTCCCGTATCGCGGTTCCAGGCCAGCAGCGAGGCCTCCTGGTCAAAGGTGCCGCAGCCCGGGTAATCAACGATGTAGGTCAGGAACCGGCGGGCGCCTCCCATGCTCTGATACTGGTCGTTGATTTGACTATCCACGTGCCCGTCGTAGGAATCCGCCAGCAGGCGGGCCGCTTCGGCGTGGTAGCGGCTGTGCCAGGAATCGATGTCCAGCCGGCACTGCGCGGCGCCGGAGGGCCACGCCGGCCAAGGCTGCAGGACACACTGCAGAAAATGCCGTTCGTGAACCTGCAGTTGGTCGTGGTAGGCCGCCGGCATTGGCCGCGGGGCTTTGAGCAGAAGAATCTGCGCTTCAATTCGCCGGATGCCGCGCATCTTGGCCAGCGAATCGACACAGGCCGCCAGCAGACGGTTTTCCCGCTCTAGTGTCCGGTACTGCTCCCGTACGAACAGATCTCCAATTAGGCCCTTTTCGTTGTCGGCCACCGTGTAGGCATAGCCCAGCACCTCGCGGCCGGAAACGAGGGCGTGGCCGCCCAGCGTCTGCTCATCGGCAAACTGCCGGACCAGCGCGGCGGAGGGCTCGAAGTCCCAACGCAGCTCTCGCCGCCACGCAGCGGTCTCCTCGATCAATAGATCGTGTAAAGAACCCGGCGCCAACTCCCGGAGTTCCCTCAGCTCACTAACGATGCCTGGGGAGTTACCGGCCATTTAGGCAGTATACTGCGCCGTTGGCCGGCGGTAACCGGCCCCGCGATCCGGACGCCTTGTTTCTGGTGGCGTGGTTTGTGGAAGTGGTTTGTGGAAGAATGATGATTTCCTATTTCATGCGATTTCTCGGCACGTTTTTCGTTTTCGGGCTCCTGCTATCCAGTTGTTCCGGCCCCTACAGCCAAGGCGGCGCCGCCAAGGCGAAGCCAGACCCGGCCCCGGTGGCCGTAAAGACTCTACCGGTAACTCTCACGACGCTTCCCGAGGCCATCAGCGCCAACGGCGAACTGTTCGCCGAAGAGCTGACGACGGTTTCAGCCAAAGTGCCGGGCCGCGTCGCCAAACTCTACGCCGACCTCGGTAGCGTGCTCAAAGCGGGCGACATCGTCGCCGAACTCGAAAAAACCGAATACGAATTCCGCGTCAAGCAAAGCGAGGCGGCTGTCGATCAGATCCGCGCCCGCCTGGCGCTGTCCAACCGCCCCGACGAAGAGTTCGACCCCGTCCGCACTGCGACCGTGCGGGAAGCCGCCGCCGCCTTGAAAGAGGCCCGGTTCATCTTCGACACGACGGCGAAACTGCAGAAGGAGGGCGTCGTCTCCCGCATCGAGTTCGAAAAGGCGCAGGTGCGCCGCGATGGCGTCGAGGCGCACTATGCCGCCGTCGTCGCTGACGTCATGCAACTCCGCGCCCAACTGAGTGAGCGGCGCGCGAACCTGGCCCTGGCCCGGCAGCAACTCGACGATTGCACCATTCGAGCCCCCTTCACCGGCGCGGTCACCCGCCGCCCGGCCTCGCCTGGGGAGTATCTCGGCGTCAACGCGCCCATCCTGACGCTGGTCCGCCAGAACCCGCTGCGCGTGCGCCTGGAGGTTCCCGAACGCCTGGCCGCGCGCGTCAAACAGGGCCAGCGTATTGAAGTGCGTCTTGAAGGCGCACCCGTAGTCCGGTCGGGACGCGTCGTGCGGTTGAGCCCCGCCATTGAAGCCCAGGGCCGCTCTCTGATCGTCGAAGGCGAGATCCCCAATCCGGACGGCGTCCTCCGCCCCGGGTCCTTCGTGCAGGGGGCGATTACGCTGAACGCCAACGCGCAGGGTATCTCGGTGCCGCGCGAAGCGGTGCTCGGATTCGCCGGCACGGAGCGTGCGTTTGTGGTCAAACAGGGCGTGCTCGAAGATCGGCTCTTGAAAACGGGGCGCCGCCTGGATGACGGCCGCATCGAAGTGCTCGAAGGCTTGGCCGCGGGAGACTTACTGGTGAGTCCAGCCAACGACCGGATGACCAAGGGTCTACGCGTAAAGGAAAACTAGATGCAAAAGCTCGCTGCAGTCTGCGTCGCCCGCCCCGTTTTCGCCGTCATGCTGATCCTGGCGATGGTGGTCGTCGGCGGGGTCTCCTACGCCAAGCTCGGCATCGACCGCTTTCCCGATGTCGACATGCCGATCATCTCCGTCCGGACGTTGCTCCCCGGCGCCTCCCCCGAGGAGATCGAAAGCACGATTACCCGCTTCGTCGAAGACTCGGTGTCGACCGTCGAAGGCATCGACAACATCCGGTCCACCTCCACCGAATCGATCTCGATTGTCACCATCACCTTCAATCTCAACCGCAACATCGACCTCGCCGCCCAGGACGTGCGCGACGCCATCGCCGGCATCATCGTCCAACTCCCGCGCGACGCCAAGCCGCCGCTGATCAAGAAGCTCGATACCGATGCCTCGCCGGTAATGACGCTCGTGCTCAGCGGTGAGAAAACCCCGCGCGAACTCTACGAAACGGCCGAGCGCGAAATCAAAGACTCGATTGAGAGCGTGGGCGGTGTCGGGCAGGTGCAGCTCGTCGGTGGGCAGAAGCGCGCCATCAACATCTGGGTCGATGCCGACCGGCTGGCCGCCTATAAGATTCCGATTCTCAATGTCCGCAACGCGGTCGCCCGGCAGAACTCCGATATTCCGGGCGGCCGTGTCGACGAAGGCGCGCGCGAGCTGGTGCTGCGCACCCTGGGCCGCTTCCCCGATCCGAAAACCTTCAACGAACTCGTCGTCGCCACCATTGGGAATTCGCCCGTGCGCATCCGCGACATCGGCTACGCCGAAGACGGCCACAAGGAGCAGCGCACCGCCGCCCGCTTCAACGGCCGCCCCGCCGTCGCGCTCGAAGTCCGCCGCCAGTCTGGCGCCAACACGATCGAGGTAGTCAACAACGTCAAGGCACGCCTCGCCCGTGTGACGCAACTGCTGCCGCCCGGCGTGCAATTGGAGATTCTGCAGGACCAGTCCCGCTACATCGAAGCGGCCTTCCACGAAGTGCTGCTCCATCTGATCCTGGGTTCGATTCTGGCTTCGCTCGTCGTCTTTGTCTTCATGAAGGATTGGCGCGCGACCGTCATCGGCGCTGTCGCCATTCCGGCCTCCATCATCGCTACCTTTGGCGCCATGCGCGCGCTGAACTTTACGCTCAACAACATCACCATGCTGGCGCTGGTGCTCATGGTCGGGGTGGTAATTGACGACGCGATCGTGGTCCTGGAAAACATCTTCCGCTTTGTCGACGAGAAGAAAATGCATCCGATGGAGGCCGCCGTCAAAGCCACCAAGGACATCGGCCTCGCCGTCATGGCCACCACGCTTAGCCTGGTCGTGGTCTTTCTGCCCGTGTCGTTCATGTCGTCCATCTCGGGCCGCTTTCTGTACTCGTTCGGCGTGACGGCCACGGTGGCTATTCTCGTTTCGCTGGTCGTGAGCTTCAGCCTTACGCCGATGATGTGCTCCCGCATGCTGCGGCCCGGGGAAGCGCAGCATACCACCAGCAAGGGCTTTTATGGCATGATCGAGCGCCTGTACATGCGGGCTCTCGGCTGGTCCATGCGCCATCGCCTGGCCATCAGCGCGCTCGGCCTGCTGACCATCTGCAGCATGGTGCCGTTGTTCCGGCTCGTCCGTCAGGAGTACCTGCCCACCAACGTCGACGAGAGCGAAATCGAAGTCAGCATCAATACCCCCGAAGGCACCAGTCTGCAGTCCATGGAGGCCGTGCTCGACCGTGCCTACCAAGACCTCAAACCCATGCCGGGTATCAAGCAGGTTGTCGCCGTCGTGGGCTCCGGCTACCTGCAGTCGGTCAACAGCGGCCGCATCTACGTGCAGCTCGAGCCGATTGAAAATCGTGTCTTCTCGCTCTCCCGGTTGTGGCAGAAGACGCTCGCCGGCAAGCCCGGCGAAGCGTTCGAGGGGATCTATTCGCAGCGCGATGTCATGGCCGCCATCCGCGCCAAGCTCAAACAGATTCCCGATATCCGCACCCGCGTTGGCAATATTCAATCGCTCAATCAGGGCTCGGCGCCCTACGACATCGACTTTGTCATCCGCGGCCCCGAACTCACCGAACTCAATGCCTACTCCGAGCGCCTCCGCAAAACGGCGCTTACCATCCCCGGCCTCACCGACATCGACACCACCCTCCGGATGAACAAGCCCGAACTGCGCGTGGTCATCGACCGCAACCGCGCGGCCGACCTCGGCGTTGATGCCGCCGATATCGCCAGTTCGCTCCGCCTGATGGTGGGCGGCGACGACGAGGTCTCCCGCTTCCGCGACGATAAACTCGCCGAAGAGTACGACGTCGAAGTCCGGCTCAAGGACCAGGACCGCAACTCGATGGCGACGGTGTCGAAGCTCTACGTGCCATCGAACAAATCGCGCATCGGCCTCGTGCGGCTCGATAACGTCGTCGAAGTCAAAGAGGCGATGTCGGCCTACCGCATTGAGGGCCTCGACCGGCAGCGCCAAGTAGGCATCCGCGCCAACGTACTGCCCGGCTACGGTCTCGGCGACCGCCTGCCTGAAATGTTCAAAGCCGCCGCGGCGATGAACATGCCCGCCACTTACTCCACCACCATCGTCGGCCGCGGCCGTGAGTTCGAACGGACGCTCAATGAGTTTCTGCTCGCCTTCGCGCTCTCGGTGGTCTTCATGTACATGATCCTCGCCTCGCAGTTTGAAAGCCTGCTCCATCCGGTGACCATCCTGCTCAGCCTGCCGCTGGCCGTGCCGTTTGGCTTCCTTTCGCTCTGGTTCTTCGGCGAGACGCTGAATCTGTACTCCGCGCTCGGCATTCTCGTCTTGTTCGGCGTCGTCAAAAAGAACAGCATTCTGCAGATCGACCACACCAACAACCTGCGCCGCGAAGGCCTGCCCCGGCTCGAAGCCATACTGCAGGCGAATAAAGACCGTCTGCGGCCCATCCTGATGACCACCATCACGCTGGTGGCCGGCATGATGCCGCTCGCGCTCGGCGCCGGCCCCGGGGCCGAAGAGCGGCGCTCCATCGCCATCATCGTCATCGGCGGCCAGAGCCTCTCCCTGCTGCTGACGCTGATTCTCACCCCCGTCGTCTACAGCCTGCTCGACGACGCCGGCCTGTGGCTGACGCAGCGCCGCGGCGCTGCCCCGAACCCCGCGCCCGCTACCTCGGGCGACTAACCCGGCATTACACTGCCGGCATTACACTAAAAGTGTATGCGTACTCTGCTCCTTTTTTGCGCCTCCGTCTCCGTCCTTGCCGCCGTAGACTTCCAGCGACAGGTGCGGCCGATCCTTTCCGATAACTGCTTCCAGTGCCACGGGCCCGATGCGAGTACCCGCATGGCCGGCTTGCGGCTCGATCAGAAAGACGCCGTTCACGCCAAGCGGAGCGCTATCCTCGCCCGCATCACCGACGCGCGCCCGCAGCGCATCATGCCCCCGCCGCAGTCGCATAAGAAGCTCTCGCCCGAACAGGTCGCCACCCTCAAGACCTGGATCGAAGCCGGCGCCCCGTGGACCGCGCACTGGGCCTACGAAGCCCCGGTGCGGTCCGCCGCCAACAGCATCGACGAACTCGTGCTCGCCAAGCTCCGCCCCCTCGGCCTCACGCCCGCGCTCGAAGCCGACAAGCGGACGCTGGCCCGCCGCGCCGCGCTCGACCTCACCGGCCTGCCGCCGGAACCGGCCGTGCTCGCGGCGTTCCTGAACGACTCCTCCGCCCAAGCCTACGAAAAGCTCCTCGACACGCTGCTGGCCTCCCCCCGCTACGGGGAACACCGCGCCCGCTACTGGCTCGACGCCGCCCGCTACGCCGACACGCACGGCATCCACGTCGACAACTACCGCGAAATGTGGCCCTACCGCGATTGGGTCATCCAGGCCTTCAATCGCAACCTCAGCTTCGACCGCTTCACCACCGAACAACTCGCCGGCGACCTGCTGCCCAACCCCACGCTCGAACAGCGCATCGCCACCGGCTTTCAGCGCTGTAACCCCACCACCAACGAAGCCGGCCTCATTGAGGACGAGTACGCCGAAATCTACGCCAAGGACCGCGCCGATACCGTCGGCGCCGTCTGGCTCGGCATGACCGTCGGCTGCGCCGCCTGCCACGACCACAAGTTCGACCCCATCACGCAGAAGGATTTCTATTCCCTCGGCGCCTTCTTCCGCAACACCACGCAGAACGTGATGGACGACAACATCCCCGATACGCCCCCGGTGCTCGTCGTCCCCCGCGCCGAGGACCGCGCCCGCTGGGAGCAGGTCTCCGCCCGCCGTACGGCGCTCACCGCTGAACTCCAACGCCGCCGCCTGAGCCCGGACCCGCGCTTTGACCGCTGGCTTCGTTCCGCAAAAAAGACGATCTCCGCCCACCCGCTGCCCACCAAAGACCAGCTCTACGCCCTCCCCGCGCCGCTCTCGATCGTCACCGAAGGCCAGCCCGTGCCCAAAGCGCCCAAACTCCTGGCCGACCAGGCGTTCACCATCGCCGTCTCTTTCTACTTCCCAAAGACCGAGCAGCCCTACGTCATCGCCTCGCAGCAGGATGCCGCCGACAAGGGCCGCGGCTGGTACATCGACGTCACCAGCCGGGTCTCGGCCTTCCGCCTGGTTGGCGATGAGGGCCGTAATGTGGAGATTCGCGCCGGCCACTTGAACCAAATGGTCTACGGCAGCTGGAACCACATCGTCGTCGCCTACGACGGCTCCCGCCATCAGTCCGGCCTGAGCTTCTATCTCAACGGCCGCGCGATTCCCACCCAGGGCGGCGGCAACCAGAACGTCGAACTCCCCGGCCGCATCGATTCTTCCGCTCCGCTCATTCTGGGCAAGGCCCTACCGGGCGGCGAGATCGCCGACTTCCGCATCTTCAAGCGCGTCGTGAGCGAAACCGAAGCCCGGCTGCTGGCCGATTGGGCCACCCTGCGCCGGAGCGAAGACCGCGAAGCCCTGCGGACCTACTACCTGTTCCACCGCGACCCGGCCTATCAGAAACTGGCCGCCGAACAGGCCCAGCTCCAGCTCGAAGCCAAGGCTATCGCCCGCCGTGGCGCCGTCACCCACGTCATGCAGGAGCGCGAAGGCCAGATGCCGTTCGCGCATGTACTTTATCGTGGCGCCTACGACCAGAAGCGCGCCCGGGTCGACGCCAGTACCCCCAGCGTCCTGCCGCCCATGCCCGCCGGTCTGCCCCGCAACCGCCTCGGCCTCGCTCAGTGGCTCGTCAGCCAGGAGAACCCGCTCACCGCCCGCGTCGCCGTCAACCGCATGTGGCAGGAGCTGTTCGGCGATGGCCTCGTGCGCACCGCCGAAGACTTCGGCAGCCAGGGGCAGCCTCCCGTCAACCAGGAGTTGCTCGACTGGCTCGCCATCGACTTCCGCGACAACGGCTGGGACATGAAGCGCTTCTATAAGCAGGTGATGCTCTCGGCCACCTACCGCCAGGCGGCCCTCCACACGCCCGAGAAGCTCGCCAAAGATCCCGAGAACCGTCTGCTCAGCCGCGGCCCCCGCTTCCGCATGGACGGCGAGATGATCCGCGACTACGCCCTGGCCTCGAGCGGTCTGCTGTCGCCCCAACTCGGCGGCCCCAGCGTGAAGCCCTACCAGCCCGCCGGCGTCTGGGAGACCGTCGCCATGAACGGCTCCAACACCCGCTTCTATAAACCCGACTCCGGCGACAACCTCTACCGCCGCTCCGTCTACTGGTTCTGGAAGCGCAGCGCCCCGCCGGCCAGCCTCGATATCTTCAACGCCCCAACGCGCGAAGCCTGCACGGTTCGCCGCGAGCGCACCAACACCCCGCTCCAGGCGCTCGTCACGATGAACGATACCCAGTTTGTCGAAGCCGCCCGTGTGCTCGGCCAGCGCGCCTATTACGCCGGCGCCGGGTTCGACCCTCGCGCCGACTTCCTGGCCGCCGCCGTGCTTCAGCGTCCCCTCGCCGAGCCCGAACGGCAGATCGCCCGCCAAGCCTATCAGGACTATCTCCGCTACTACGACTCGAACCTCGCCGATGCCAAAAAACTCCTGGCCTCCGGCGAAGCGCCCGTCGATGCGAAGGTAGCCCCGGCCGAAGGCGCCGCGTTGACCATGCTCGCCAATCAGCTGCTCAACCTGGACGAAGTCCTCAACAAGTAACGCACTTCCGGCCTAAGGCACCCAGATCGCATAGACGAGGTAGCAAGCCAGCGTTCCGCCCGCCAGGCTCCACAGCCCGGCTGCGCGCTTGCGCTGCAGGTACCACAGCAGCACCAGGCCGCTCGCGGACACCAGCACCATCAGCCCGGCGGAGACGTCCAGCAGAAGGCTCCAGGCCGGGCCGGTGTCGCGGCCCTTGTGCAGGTCGTTGAGCACCGCGGCCAGCCCCATGCGCGTCTCGGTCACCTCGTAGCGGCCGGTCGCCCGGTCCATCACGACATCGGCCGTATAGCCCGGCCCCTTGAACGAGACCGACGCCTGCCCCTCCTCGGCGCGAAACTCGCTCAGGCCGGTCTTGATCCCGTGGCTCCGCCGCAGCTGTTCGACAATCTCGAGCTTCGCCAGTTCGCCCTTCGTCCACGCCGTGGGAACCTGCCCGCGGAACTGCGCCGTGCGCTGCGCGTCCGCAAACCAGTCGGCGTGGTTTAAGGTCAGCCCGGTAACCGAGAAGAACAGCAGCAGCGACAGGCTCACCATCGAGCCGTAGATATGCAGCCAGCGCGCCGCCGTCGCTATACGCCGCCGCCATACCCCGCGCCCCGGTTCAGCGCCCAACTTTTCGGTAATCCAGGTTTGCCGCAGCGATTTCGACATTGCCTTTGAGCGGCACGGACTGCGCCGTACCGTTGAACTCCATTTCCTGACGGATCAGTTGATAGGTGCCGTGCTCCCGCGCGGCTTCAATGCAGACGGCATACCGCCCCGGCTTCACAGGCTTGCCCTGACTATCCTTGCCGTCCCACTTCAACGTGTACTTGCCCGGCGCGCGCGTCGCGCTCGCCACTGTGGCCGAGATCTCGGTCCCCTCCGCCATCGCCCGCAGACGGTCGCCCCGGTACCACGATCGCAGGTCCGGCCACCAGCGTGACTTCTCCACCCAGAACGCCAGCGTCCGCAGCGGAAACCGGTCTTTGTCCTCGATCCACACGGCCACGTACGGCCGGCGGTAGCGCTGCCCCTCGACCCGGGCAATCTCGAACTCCACGACCAGCTCCATCGCGTTCGGCGGCGTCGTCTGCGCCAGCGCAACCCAGCCCCGGCTCAGCACCGGCCGCCCGTTGGCCGCCACCAGCAGATACTCGGTCCCGGGCTCGCTGTCGGCCAGTCGCTGCCCGTCGGCCGGGTCCATCACGGCCAGGGCCGTCGCCAGCGCCCCGGCCGTGACGGCATCGGGCGCAGTGACCGTGGCGCTGCGCACGGCGGTGGCCGGCATCGCCGTCCGCGGGTCGACGAGGTGCGAGTACCACTGCCCGCCAATCCGGTAGCCCCGCCGGTAGTCGCCGCTCGTGGCCATGGCTCCATCCCGCACGGCTACCTGCGCCAACGTCCCCTCCTCCGGGCTTCGTACCGCGATCCGCGGCCGCAGGTCGCCGCGGACGGCCAGGTCGCCGCCCAGGTTGACCAACGCGCCCCGCACCGGTCCCGTCATCGCTACGGCCAGGGCCTGCTCGATCACATATCCTTTGGCGAGGCTCGCAAACACCTGCGGCGTCGATCCCAGCCGCGTGGCCACGCGCCCATCCAGCTTCCAATGACGCCGGGCGATCGCCGCCACCACCGCCGCCCGCTGCCCGGCGTCCGGTGCCCGGCTTGCACCCTCCCACAGCGCCACTGCCGCCCCTACGGCCGGGTCCACCGCGCCGCCCGTCCGTTCGCGCCAGGTGTCGAAAGCCCGCAGTACGGCCGCCAGATCGGCGGAGACCTCGGTGGCTTCGTTTCGTCGCTGGAGAAACCGGCTGGCTTCCGAATCCGGGTCCCACGTGCTCAGCACCCGGCGCAGCCGGTCGATTTCGCTGAGCACCATCTCCTCGGCCAGTGCGGCATCGGCCGCCGAGTCCGCGGCAAACTGCAGGTCGAGCGAAGTGCCCAATACGCATTCATGCCCGAAGGCGAACACCGTCTCCCGGTGCCCGCCCAGGCTGGCCAACAACAGTTGCCGCCGCGTCACGGACGCGGTCCCCTTTCTCCGCGCGGTCCGAAAGCCGGCCGGATCTCCTCTCGCGTCAGCTTCCCGTCGCCGTCTTTATCGAGCTTGGCGATCTGCGCCGCGGCGCCCTGGATCTCCGCCGCCGACAGCGTCCCGTCCTGATCCGTGTCGACCGCGGCCAGAATCGGATCCATCCGCATCATGCCGCCCCGCGGCCCGCCTTCGCCTCGTCGCCCGCCGTAGCTGCGCGGCGGCGCCGCTGCCGTCAGCTCCTCCTTCGTCAGAAAGCCATCGCCATTCTTGTCCGCCCGCGCCATCAAGCCCTGCATCCGCTCGGGCAGCTCCGCCGCGCTCAGCTTCCCATCGCCGTCCTTATCGAACGACATCATCTGGGCGGCCATCTCTTCACCACCACCTCCCGGGGGCGGACCCGGCGGGCGTAACTCCTCGGGCGAAACCTTGCCATCGCCGTCCTTATCCAGTTTCGCCAAAGCGGCCGGAGCCTTCTGCCACTCGGCCGCTGTAATCACGCCGTCCTGGTCGGCGTCGAGCAGCGCCAGCACGGGACCGCCGCGCCGCGGTTGGGCGAGCATCAGCGTGCTCAGCGCGAAGAACAGGGTAAGGTGCTTCATGCTCTCTTCAACCCCACTCGCGCCGCGTCTACTCGGCCCGCCAGGTTAAGGAGTGCTAAGGCCGGGCCTAAAATCCATAAATCCGCGCCGCGTTGCCGCCCCGAATCTTTGCCTGCTCGGCGGCCGTCGCAAACGCCCAGTGCTCGGCGAACAGCGCCCGGTTCTTCGTGTACTCCGCCGCGTTCATGCCCAATCCGCCCCAGAGAATCCGCTCCGGCCCGAACGCCTCGTAGGCCCGCTTGACCACCGGCGCCACCGGCGTCTCAAAGTAGCTCCAACCGGAGTATTTGAAGATCGTCCGCGGATGCCGGGCCAGCGCCATCACGGCCTCCATGCCGCCCCGCTTCGTGCCGCAGCGGCCCATGTGGTCCAGCACCACCGTCAGGCCCGGGAACTGCGCGCACAACGCGCCAATCTTCGCCGCCTGGTCCGGCACGAAGTGCATCTGGATGGCCAGGCCGAGGTCCGCCGCCGTCTTCCAGCACGCCGCCACGCCCGGGTCGGCCAGGTCGCGGTTCTTGATCGGCCCGCTTCGCGCCGGCGGCTCGGCCGCGCTGTTCATGGCGTGAATCCGCAGCGCCACCAGCCGCTTGGGATGCGCCTTGACGAGCTCCCGCATCTTGCCGGGCGTTGCCGGATCGATCGGGTCGAGCAGCAGCGTCCCCTTGAAACGCGGCTCGCGCAGGCAGTGCCACAGATACGAGTGGTCGTCCTGGTAAGGCTCCGGATGCACAATCACCGTATGGTCGATGCCGGCCTTCTTCACGAAGGCGACGTAGGGCTCGAGCGGCTCGGCCGGCGGCGCGTAGGTCCCCTTGGGATGGTAGGGAAACTTGGCGGGCTCCCATAGGTGCACATGCGTATCGATGACGGGCGCGGCGGCGGAGGAGGATCCGGCGGCCGCCGCCAGCGCAAGCAGTTCACGGCGAGTCATAGGCCAATTACTTCATCACGAAATCGCGGAAAATGCCAGCCAGCTCCGTGACAATCTCTTCGGTCAGCGCCTGCCCCCGCTCCGCGGTCGCCGCCCGCGGGTCGTCCGTGTAGCCGTCAATCGCTTTCCAGAAGTCCGGGCGTTCCTGCCGGCAGTCCGGCTCCCGCGCCGGGTTCCAGAAATCGACGGTCAGGTCAATCAGCTCCGGTCGCGCCGCCATCATCAGCGACGTCTCCCATTCGCCGGCGTGGCCCGGCCCCCGCGCGCCCCAGTAGGCCGCGCACCCGAGCAGCACATTCCGCTCCCGCCGCACATCCCGCGCCGCCAGCCGCATCAGATCCTGGTTGCCGCCGTGCCCGTTGACGACGAAGATCCGCTGGAACCCGTCGTCCACCAGGCAGTTCAGCAGATCTTTCAAAACGGCCAGATAGGTCTCGGTGCCCAGAGACAGCGTCGCTCCAAACACCAGATGGTGGTGCGAGGAGCCGAACGGCAGCGTCGGCGTTACAATGGCCGCCACGCCGCTCCGCTCGGCCGCGGCGCGCGTAATCCGCTCGACGGTAAGAAAATCCATGCCCGTTGCCAGGTGGGGTCCGTGCTGCTCGGTGGCCCCGATCGGCAGAATCGCCAAGCTCTCCGGAGCCGCCGCGCGCAGCTGCTCCCGGTTCATTTCCGCAAAAAGTCGCATCAGGCCCATGCTATACAATTTGAGGAACATGCGTGTTCTAGCCTACGTCAGCGACGAGATGTACCTCGCCCTGCCCGGGGTGATCGCCGATTTTGAGTCGGCCTCCGGCGAGATTACCGTCCTCCACTCCTCCGCCCGCGGCGCCTTCTACGGTGACCTGCCGCCCGGCACTTACAAAGTTACTCTCGCCAAGGACGGCTTCGGCGCCAAAACCGTCACCGCGGATATCGCGACCCCGCCCCAGTTCCGTCTGCTGGCCGATGGTCTTACCGGCTATATGTGGCCGAAGTGGGCCGTCGCCGGCGGCAAGAGCGAGTATCGCGTCCACTCGAACGAGCAGTATCAACTGACGCTCTGGCGCTACGGTCTCAAAAAAGAGTATGTCCACATGATCGGCTGGGTGGATGAACACGGCCCGCAGGCCAACCGCCAAGTCCTGCCCGACGGCGACTTCACCCAGACCGGCGTCCGCTGGAACAACGACGGCTACCCGTCGCCGCCCGTCGTCCCGGCCCCGGAACGCTCCGGCCTCTACTACCTGTGGGCCCGTACCCCGTCGGGCCGCGCCTTCAGCTTCCCCTGGGTTGTGGCGCCCGCCCGGCCGACGGCGAAGATCGCCGTCCTGGCCGCCACGAATAACTGGAACGCTTACAATAACTACGGCGGCCGGAGTAACTACGTCAATCCCACCGGCCTGCCCGCCACCCCGGTGGTCAACTCCCGGCAGGACCTGAGCCGCTACACGGACGGTCTGCCGTTCGGCAGCTGGCGCCCCGCTGACGAAGAGTATCTGCCGCTCGCATTCGACCGTCCGGAGCCGAACAACCACTTACTCGTCGACGGCGAGATTACCGACCCCATTCCCGGCCGCGTCCAATGCGGGCAGGCTCCCGGCGAGTGGCGCCTGTACGGCTGGCTTGAACGCGAAGGCTTCGACTACGACCTCTACGCCGAGGCCCAACTCCACGATGGCACCCTCGATCTCGATGCGTATCAGATGCTGATTGTCGCCGTCCATCCCGAATACTGGACGCGGGAGATGTATCGGCGCGTGAAAAGCTGGGTGTTTGAGCGGGGCGGCAAGTTCCTCTACCTTGCCGGCAACGGCCTGAACTGCGAGGTAACGCTGGCCGAAGACGGCACCATGCGCTGCCTGTCGCATCTCTACAGCGAGCACGGCGAAATGTGCGGCCGCTTTGAAAGCCGCATGGCGCGCACGTTGGAATCGGAAGCCAACCTCCTCGGCGTGGTCTGCACCGAGACGGGTATCATGACCTCGGCCCCGTACCGCGTCATCGACGCCGATCACTGGATTTTCGCCGGCACGGGCCTGAAAAACGGTGACGAGTTCGGCCACAAGACGCTCCACGAACGGGTTCCCGGCGGCGCCTCCGGCCACGAAACGGACAAGCGCAGCGCGTCGTCGCCGCCCAACACCGTCCTTCTCGCCAAGGGCACGAACGTCGATGACGGGGGCGCTGAAATCGTTACCTTCGATACGCCCTCGGGCGGCGCCGTCTTCTCGGTCGGATCGATCACCTGGGTCTCGGCGCTGTTTCCGGACGCCGATGTTTCCCGTATCACGGCCAACGTCATCCGCCGTTTTTTGAGTTGAGTTCATAGGCCCGCTGCCTATGCGTCTGCGCGGCGGCTCCGAGCACGGCCCACTTCACCCGCCGCCTTCGCACGCTCGGCAGATGCCGACTCCGGCCGTCAGAACCATCCGGTGCCCCGTCGCATCCCCGTCGCCCGGGCAGCGCGGCGGCGGGAGACCGCCGCCGCTGCCCCGCTTGCGAGGCCTCCGCGCGGCGGCTCCGAGCAGGGCCCACTTCACCCGCGGCCTTCGCACGCTCGGCTGATGCCGACTCCGGCCGTCAGAACCATCCGGTGCCCCCGGTCGCATCCCCGTCGCCCGGGCAGCGCGCCGGACCCCAGTGCGGCCAACCTCATCCGTCGCTTTTTCCGTTGCGTTCGTAGGCCCGCCGCAGCCACTCCCGCACGGCCGGCGTAATGTCAGCCGCCGCGGCAAGCGGAATCCGGTGCGTGATCGCCTCGCCGCCGCCCAGGTTGCGGGCCGGCGCAAGGTCGCAGTCGACGCCCCGCAAGCTCAGGCCCAGATCGACGCGCGTCCGCGTGGTGGCCTGGATCACCGCAAACTGGCTCCGCCGCGCGATCGTCACGTAGGTCCGGCACGGCTTCAGCCTCACGTCCGCGCCCAGGTCCCGCGCCAGAGCGGCCAGCGTCTCATAGAGCGGCCGCAGCCCCGCTTTCGGCCCGGCGTACTGCGCCTCCACCAGCCCCGCGGCGTCTTCGTACGCCGCCGCCGACCCGTCCAGGCTGCCTAGAATCGCCATCGCCGTATTCTGGCCGAGGCCGTAGGTCCGCTTCAGCCACTGCTTCCGCGCTGCGGGCGTCGCCGGCCCTTCCGCGGCGACAATCGCCATCCACTCCGCCAGCGGCTTGCCGGTTCTCGCCTCGAGGTTGGCGACGACGGCCGCCATCATCTCGCCGGGACTCTTGCCCATTACGGCAGCTTGCCCTCCTGCAGCGCCTTCCAGTGGACCCGCGCCGTATCGCCCATGTAGTCCGCCCCGGCCAACCGGTTCGCCTCGCGGAAGTACTGCTTTGATGCCTCGCGTCGCCCGGCCGTCTCCTCGTAGTAGCCCAGGTAGAGGAAGGCGTAGAACATCCCGGTCGACCCGCCGTTTTTGGCCGCGTTCATCACCTGCGTGGTCGTTCCGGTGCCCGCAAACAGCGCATGCACCTGCAGCATACCGGGTCGCGTGTCGGCGGTGATGGGAATCAGATTAGCCCGCGCCTTGGCCAGCCCGTCAATCCGCGCCGCGCACAGCATGTGGAAGACGGCGTTCTCGACGTCCTCCGGGTTCACTGTCCGGTGCAGCGTAAACTGCTTCCGGCAGTCTTCAAAACGCCCAGCGTAATAGAGCGAAATTCCCCGCTGCCAGTGTTGCGCCGCATACGACGGCACCAGCTTCAACACCTCATCGAAAGCCGCCACGCTCTCGGCGAACTTGCCGGCGCGAAAAGCATCTTCCCCCTTCTTCTGCCAGGCGTCCGGAGTCTGGGCCGCCATTGCGGCCGCCAATAGAAAAACAAACCAGCGCATGGCCTTTAGAATAAGGCATAGACGACATGAAAACGAACGCCGTCCGCCTGCTCGAAGCCCAGGGAATCGCCCACGAGGTGCGTACCTATGAGGTTGACGAGGATCATCTCGACGCCATCACCGTCGCCGCTAAGGTTGGTCTACCGCCCGAGCAGGTCTTTAAAACGCTCCTCGTCCGCGGCGACCGGGAAGGCCTCTGTTTCGCCGTCATCCCCGGCAACATGGAGCTCGATTTGAAGGCGCTCGCCAAATTGAGCGGCGACCGCAAGGTGGAACTCGTCCCGCTCAAAGAGGTGCAGCCGCTCACCGGCTACATCCGCGGCGGTGTCACCGCTCTTGGTCCGAAAAAGGACTTTCCGGTGTTTCTCGACGAGACCGCCCAGCTCTGGGACGTCATCTCCATCTCGGCCGGGGTCCGCGGCACGCAGATCCTGCTCTCGCCGCGGGATTACGCGCAGGCCACCGCCGCAACGTGGGGCGAAATCGCCCGCTTTGCCACTTAGTCATAGACCCCATCCACAAACCAGACCTCGCCCGGATGCTGCCGGTAGATCCGGTACAGCCCGGCCCCGGTCACCGCCACATCCCACTCATCCCGCGCCCACGCCGTCTCCGCCCACCACTCCCCGGTCGTCCGCCACGGCCCCGCCGCCGCCGCGACCGCCCCTTCCACCCCCGTCGCCCGCAACGCTACCGGCCGTCCCTCCACCAAGCGCACCCGCGCCGGCAGCGCCGGCCGGAACAGACGCACCGCCAACTGCAGCGCCGGCGCCGTGGCGGCGACCGCCCCCGTCCCCGCCGCAAACAGATTCCGCTGCCGCAGCCGCCACGCATCCGGCCGGTAGGTGTTCAACAGTTCGGGAGAACCCACCGTGCCTTGCCCGGTCAACGCCGCCAGCCGCCCCAGCAGCGTCTGCAGCCGCTCCGGTTCCGGCGCGTTCGGGCTGAACATGGCCCGCTGCACCACGCGCGGCGGGGTTGGCCGCAGCTCCAGCCGTACCCCCACGACCGGCCCCGCCGGCCGGTCCGCTTCGAGCGCTAACTGCACCTGCTTGAGCAGAACGCGCGGGTCTTGCACCGGGGTAGGGAAGCCGATGGTCCGCTCGCTCACCTCCCACCGCTCCATCTCCAACTGCAGGCTCAACTCCATCACCGCATTCCCCGTCGCCGTCACCTCCCGGACCAGATCGTGCAGCAAACCCGAGATCACAAACAGCAGCGGCTCCAGATTGCTTACCGGCGTCTCCAGTTCCCGCACCGCGAGAAACTCTCTGGCCGCCCGCGCCAACTGCAGCACGCGCGCGCCCCGCCCCTCGGCCAGTGCCTGCAGCCGTCCGCCCTCCTCTCCCAGCCGCTCCAGTACGCCGAGCGGCGGCAGCGCCAGAAAGTCGGCGATCGTCTTGACGCCCCAACGCCCCAGCGTCTCGAGAACGGCCGGACTCGCCGGCAGCACCTCCACCGGCAGCGGACCCAGCGTTTCGTCCTCCCGCCCCGGCTCGAGAATCGTCACCCCCGTACAGTTCCGCGCCGCCAGCGCCGCGGTATCCGGGTGACGCGCGATGGCGATGTTGCCCGCCAAGCCCAACGTCTCGCCCTGCCGCCCAATCTCGGCCGCCAACTGCGGCGCCGGGCCAAACAGCCGCCCCAAGCCCGCTATGGAGAACACAATCGTGTCTTCGTCCAGTGGCTCATGGCCGTTGGCGAACTGTGCTGCCAATACCGGTAAATGTTCCGCCGGGCCGCTCCGGCGATGGATGCAGACAAACATGGCTCATCCCGCCAGTACCCGCAGCCGCGCTCTCTCGGCCCGTACCGGCTTCTGCAGGCTGGCCTCTGCATCCAATCCCCGCAGTAGATTCCCGCTCCAGTGCGCCGTCCGCGGCGCCAGTTGAATCTGCGTCGCAGCCGACTGCCTTGCCACCGGCTGCCCGGCGGTAATCAGCAGCATGCCCGGCGTCTGCTCCACCGCCAGCCGGAAGCGGTGCCACCAGGAGTGGGGAATTCGCTGCAACTCCTCGGCCCGGAACTCGCACAGGTCCAGCGCCGTGACGCGGAACCCTCCCCCGCGCAGAATCAGATCCGCCGCCTGCAGGCTATGCTGCAGGTGCCGCCCGCACTGCACCCACAGCAGCCGATCGAGGCTAATCCCCGCCGCCTGCCCCGAGGCCGGGCAAAACGTGCCTCCGCCATCGACCAGCGCGCACAACTCGCCTTCCTGCGTCGCCGCCGCCAGCGCGGCCTGCACGAGGGCGGTCCGCCCCGATGACCGGGCCCCGGTAATCTCGGTAATGGTGCCGGGCGCTAGCCCCGGCACGAGGGCCGCCAAGCTGGCGGGCGTATAGGCGCAAAGCTCCACGGCCGGAGGTTTGCGCCGGGTGAGTTCGGCCAGGGACAGAATTGGGAGGGCCATGGTTTCGCCTTTTGTTCGCTATAAAGGCTATTGTCCGCTGGCCCTGCCCCGCCGTCAAGGGGCTTTTTTCTACCGGCCGCCCGTCTGCCGGAAGCTCTTGGCATCGGGCGGTTTGTTGCCCAGTTTCCGCCGGCCCAACTCGCCGAAGCGGGCCTTGGCGCGCGATTTCAGCAGCCGGAACTGCGTTTCGGTCAGCCCCATCTCCGCGCAGATCTGCTCCTGGGTCTGTTCGTGCAGGTAGAACCGGGTCAGAATCTCCCGGTCCCGTCGGGAGATGGCGCGCAGGATCTGCTCCATGATGCGGAAGCGCTGTTTGCCCAGCACTTCGGCCTCCGGGTCGTGCCGGTCGTCTACCAGTTTGTAGCCGAGTTCGACGTCGCCCATATCGCGCCGGCTCTGCACGAGTCCGTCGATGTGCGTCGCCACCTGCCGCCGCACCACGGTTCGCACGTAACCCATGAGCCGTTCCGGTTCCCGGAGATCGCCCCGGCGGATAGCGTTGACGACAATCAGAAACGTGTCGTGAATTTTGTCTTCGACGTCCTGATAGCCCAATTGGCGAATGAGCAGAAAACGGATTCCGCGCGCGAAGACGGCATAGAGCCGCTCCATTCCCTCATTGTCTCCCCGTTGCACCGCTGCGACGAGGTCGTTCCAGTTGACGGAGTCGTTGGGGGAAGGGACTGCTTCCGAATTGTCTGGGATGTTAGGTGGATCACCCACGGCGAATATCACAAGCTTATCCTTTTCCTGCTAAAAAAAAGCCTGCCCAGTACCGGGGCTCCGCCCGGAAGGTCTCCGAGCGAAGGCAGGCCTGTTGCGAGCGGCGAAGTGCGGCTGCGACGGTGAAGCGACCGCGGCCATCGGATTCCAGCGCAGCATCCTGCACAATTTGACGATAAAACGTTGTAAAAAAGGGTCCCGCGTCATCTTTGACGGGCCAGTACGTTGCCATTACGTTCTCGCTGCCGGCCATCAGCCAGGAACGGGTTAAACTCACCACACCCACCCCCGGCCGCTGCTCTCCCTTGCCGGACTGACAGGCGCTCATGACCACCAGCGCCGGCGCTGACGGCAGCGTGACGATATCCCGCTGCGCAAAAAAGCGGGTTTGCCCGTCTTCGCCGAGACTCAGCGCCAAGCCGGTCGTCTCCGGCGCCCCCGCGGCGGCCAGGGGGATGGCGTGCGTGGCCAGATGTAGAACCACGGGCTGCTCGGTTCGCAGCGCCTCCATGACCCCCTCTATCGAGGCCGCTGTTCCGGTCAGGATGCGGCCGGAACCCCAGATCGCCAGTGCCTGTCGCGCCTCCAGTTGAGAGGCGGGCAAGCGGGGCAACTCCAGGCCCGCCGTACCAGCCGAGGCGAACAGCCAGTGCGGCCAGAAGCCAGGCGATGACTTGGGATAGCGGGCATCGGCACGGTTGAAGATCGGATCCGCAACCCCCAGCCAAGACCCACGCAAGGGCTTGCCGGTTACCGAAACGCCAAGAGTAGGCACTTGCAATACAGTGTGCGTCTCAACCAAAAAATCTCTTTTGTTTACGGACAAAGCCGCAAAGGGAATGTCAAACAGCCCATTGTCCAGTACTATCCGCCACTTGGTGGCCGCCAGGGCTGGTTGCCGCAGCGAACCGAGCAGCGTATTCAGTAACTGCTCGCCCTGTTCGCGCAGGGCCGGGGCGTTTTCATACACGCTCTGGTGGAACTCGCGGGCCGCCGCGGCCAGTGTGCTGCGTCCCGGCAGGCTCGTCACCTGCAGACCGTGGCGGGTCAGGAGCCACAACTGCGAGGACGGTTCGGCGGTGTGGAAGGTCAAAACGGCTTCCTGCTCTTCGAGGGGCGCCGACCGTATGGCCGGTTTTCCGCTCATCTGCGCGGGCATGCCCGCTGCGGCTTCCATTTCTAACAGCCGTACGCGCAGCTGATCGACCTCCGCTCGCGCGGCCGGATCATCTTGGCCTAACAACCGGGCCTCCAACTGCCGCACCTTGGTCAACTCCTCCCGATAGCTTGCCGGCAACCGCGCGGAAAGGTCCGCAGAAACTTCCAACTGTGCCTGCAGGCTCCAGGCGTGACTTTCCTGCAGCACCTGAAACGTGGATTGGCGCAGCGCCGCTGTCTGCGGCAGCATCGTCGAGACCCGCAGCAGGTCGTCAAACAGGTCACTGATCTCCACCTCGCCGTGGGTCCGGAAGTGGTCGGACGGAATCAAGCCCGATCGCCACCGCCGGGCCTCCTCCAAAGCTTTCTGATACGCCAGCAGGGCTGCCCGTAAATCCCCTTCCGACTCGGCAATCTGGCCGCGCCGGTGCTCGAGCATCCACGGCTTGCGGAGTCGCAGATTGGCTACCTGTCGGGCGGCCCGTTCGTTCCAGAGTTTAGCCCGAGGCAAATCTTTTTTGGCGTAAAACACAGTCGACAGCAGCGCATAGGATTGGGCCAGCCGTGGATCGCTCCGCAACTGCCGCAGCCGCCAAGCCCGGCAGAAGGCCTCTTCGGCGGCATCCAAACGGCCGATTTGCATCACTTCAAAACCAAAGTTGTCCCAGGCCTCGGCTTCGTGGGACTGTTTGCCTGCGGGTCGTGCGGCGTCCAGGGTCTGCCCCGTGGCGATCGCCTCGAAGAAATACGGTAACGCGCTGTCGAGGCGCCTCTCGCGGATCTCCAGCCGGCCGAGGATCAGATAGAGAGACATGCGCAAGGACGGCTGAGCGGTGTAGTGCACCGCCACCAGTCCCTGACGTGCCGCCAGCGCCGCCGCTGTCCGGTCTCCAAAGGCCATATAGAGGTTTGCCAGGGCAAAGTGCACGGTCTGGCTCGTCTTTTCATCGTTTGCCTCGGTGGCATAGTGGCGGGCTTGCTGATAGGTGGTCAGCGCATCACGAAGACGCCCTTCCACCATGAGCGTGCTCGCGCGGTTAACAAAAAAACGGGCGGCGGAGGAGCGATCTCCCCGGCGCAAGGCCGTCTCGGCGCCTTGGCCGTAGTACTCTGCTGCGGAACGGTAGTCGGTTTGGGCGGTGCTGCGTGCGCCTAAGTCTTTAAACGAAGAGTACGTACTATCTTTCCACGCCAATTCCAGATCGGAAGATATCCTGCTGGCGGGGGGCCAGCGGAGGGAGTTGGTGTAGAAAACGGCAGGAAGAAGAAGAAACAACAGGACGACAGTACGCATTTCTTCGGGAAGTACGAAAACGAATCAATGGAACAGGAGAGGCGGGAACTTGGCGCTCCTAGGAGTACCCTTAGCGGGAGTACTCCTAGAAATCATACCAGACGGTGTACTGAGCGAGTGTAGTACTGAAGTTTCAATGTGGAAGGCGTGCGGCTGTTACGCACGAAGACAAACGGCTTTCGCCGTTCGAACTACAACAGCTCGATAATGATGATGATGATCGGGTCCATCGGTTTTCCTTGGTCGTGAGCGCTTTGTCACTCGCTCACTCTCAACTCGATCCTAGGTTGGCCAGCCCCGGTATTCCTTGCTATGGTCTTTCGTAAGTAATTGAAAAAAAGAAGAATAAGAATTTTAAAACGCTGTCAATCGCCGATTTCCCCATTCCGGCCTCCGCTCTCGAAGGTCATAGTGGTTCCGGAACGGCCCGGGGTGAGCCGCTGCGTGGGCGGGTGAGTCCTGCTGCGACGCTAGAGAAACCGGGATCGGCTCGGATGGCCAGTGCCGGCTAGTGGTTCGGCGCGAGCGAGCGGCTAATGCGCCCGGCGTAAGCGCGGGCCGCGGCGAGTACGCGCGCCCGATCGAGCGTTTGCGGCACGCGCTGCCTGACCACCACGCGGCCATTGACGACGACGTCCTGCACGTCCGCACCCTTCAAGGCATAGACGAGCGCCGAGTAGACGTTGAACAGCGGCACGGCCTGCGGCTCGGAGAGGGAGACGGTGATGAGATCCGCCCGTTTGCCCGCCTCGAGCGACCCGATCTCTTTCTGCAGGCCGAGCACCCGGGCGCCCTCGATAGTGGCCATGGCGAAGAGTTTGGCGGCCGGCAGCACGGTGGGATCGTTGGCGGATACTTTGGCGAGTTTCCCGGCGAGGTCCATCTCCTCAAACAGGTTCAGATCGTTGTTCGAACCTGCCGGTCCGTCCGGCCCCAGGCCGAGAGCGACATCCATGCGGAGCAGCTTCAGCACGGGGGCGATGCCGCTGGCCAGTTTCATGTTGCTACTCGGGCAGTGCGCCACGCCGACGCCGCGCCGGGCCAGGGTGGCAATGTCGTTGTCGTCGAGCCAGACGCCATGGGCGGCCACCGTGCGGCCGGTCCATACGCCCAGCTTTTCGAGCGCCTGCGTGGGGCTGAGGCCGCGCTGCTTTAGGGTGTCGTCGTTTTCCTTCCTGGTCTCCGAGAGGTGGATGAGGAGCGGGGCGCCGTACTGGTTGGCGAGGGCCCGGGAGGCCCGGAGGGTTTCGTCCGAGTTGGTGTAGATGGCGTGGGGCGCCACGGCCGGGGTGATGAGCGCGTCGCCGGCGAACTGTTTGAGGAACGCTTCGGTGCGCCGCAAGGCATCGGCCGGGGTCTTGGCGTCGGGCACGGGAAAGCCGATGATGGTCTGGCCCAGGACGGCGCGCATGCCGGCGCGGCGCGTGGCTTCGGCGATGACCTCTTCAAAGTAATACATGTCCGTGTAGGTGGTGGTACCGGACAGCAGCATTTCGAGCACGGCGAGGTCCGTGCCGATGCGGACGAATTCGGGGCTGACGTTTTTGCCTTCGGCTGGGAAGATGTAGCGTTCGAGCCAGTCCTGTAAGCGCAGATCGTCGGCGATGCCGCGCAACAGGGTCATGGGGGCGTGGGTGTGGGTGTTGATCAGGCCCGGGGCGAGGATGGCGTCGGGGCGGTGCAGCCGCGGCTTGGCGCCGTGGGTTTTGAGGATTTCGGCGGCGGGTCCGACGGCGACGATCCGGTCCTTTTCGATCGCCACGGCGCCATTTTCGACGATGCGGCGGCTGCCGTCCATGGTGACGACATAGCGGGCGGTGATGACGAGGTCGGCGGCGCCGAGTGCGGAGACGCCGAGTGTGGAGACAAAGAGCAGGCTAGCGAAGAAACGAAGCATTGAACGACTCCGGTAGAAGCTCGGCGACGGTGAATTCCCGGGTGACGCCTTGAAGGTTGATGAGGGTGACGGTGGCGTGGGGGGCGAACTCAGCGAGGATTTGGCGGCAGGCGCCGCAGGGCGGGGTGGGGCGCGCGGAATCGGCGGCGACGGCAATTCGCCGGAACTCGCCGGGCTTGACCCCTTCGCTGATCGCCTTCCAGATGGCGACGCGTTCGGCGCAGACGGTGAGGCCGTAGCTCGCGTTTTCGATATTGCAGCCGGTGTAGACGGCGCCGTCCAGGGTTTCGACGGCCGCGCCGACGAGAAAGCCCGAATAGGGAGCAAAGGCCTTCTCCCGCGCTGCGATCGCTAGCCGGGCGAGTTCACTCATGGAGGTTGGCGACGATGGACCGGACCAGCTGCTCGAAGCGCCCGGCGTGCTGGCGGCCGGTGTCGAGAACCTCCTGGTGGTGCAACTCCTGGTTGAGCATGCCGGCCGCCATGTTGGTGACGCAGGAGATGGCCAGCACCTTCATCCGCATGTGGACGGCGACGATGACCTCAGCCACGGTGGACATGCCGACCAGGTCGGCGCCGATCGAGCGGAGGTAGCGGATTTCGGCCGGCGTCTCATAGCTGGGCCCGAGCAGTCCGGCGTAAATGCCATTTTGCAAAACGAAGCCAAGCTCGGCGGCGCAGCGCTGGGCGATTTCGCGATAGGCCGGGTGGTAGGCGAAGGTCATGCCGGGGAAGCGGTCGCCCCAGGCGTCGTTGTTGGGGCCGGCGAGGGGGTTCGAGCCCTGGAGGTTGATATGGTCGGAGAGGAGAACGAGGTCGCCGGGGCGATAGGCGGGGTTGATGCCGCCGGCGGCGTTGGTGAGGAGCAGGGAGCCTACGCCGAGTTGGCCCAGTGCGCGAACGGAGAAGGTGGCCTGCTGGGGCGAGTAGCCTTCGTACAGATGTGCGCGGCCGGCGAGGACGGCCACACGCTTTCCGGCGATCCGGCCGGCGACGAGTTTGCCGGCGTGGCCGATGGCGGTGGAGGCGGGCCAGTGGGGGATGTCCTGGTAGGCGATGACGGTGGGATCTTCGACGGCCTCGGCGAAGGCGCCGAGGCCGCTGCCGAGGACGATGCCGATCTCCGGGAGGAACGGGAGGTACTCTTTGAGATGAGCTACGGCGGCGTCAACGGGGTTCATACGAGTAATCCGGCAATGCAGGCGGACATGAAGTTAGCGAGTGTCCCGGCGGCGACGGCGCGAAGGCCGAGGCGGGCCAGATCGGACTTGCGGGAGGGGACCAGCGCGCCGATGCCGCCCACCTGGATGGCGATCGAGGAGATGTTGGCAAAGCCGCAGAGGGCGTAGGTGGCGATGATCTTCGAGCGCGGGTCGAGCACCACCCCTTGCTCCGGGAGTTTGCCGAGGTCGATGAAGGCGACGAACTCGTTCAGGACGAGGCGCGTGCCGAGGAGTTTGCCGACGTGCGGCGCGTCGGCCCAGCTAACCCCGAGCAGGTAGGCGATGGGGGCGAAGATCCAGCCGAACAGCTCCTGCATGGTGGCGGGGAACCAGGCCAGGTTCGCATGGCCCCAGCCGAAGAGTCCGTTGACGAGGGCGATGAGCGAGACGAAGGCGATGAGCATGGCGCCGATGTTGAGGGCCAACTGCAAGCCATCGCCGGCGCCGCGGGCCGCGGCGTCGATGACATTGACGCCGTTCTTTTCAATCTCGATTTTGATGCCGCCCATGGTTTCGGGTTCGTCCGTTTCGGGGATGAACATCTTGGCCAGGAGGATAGTGGCGGGGGCGGTCATGATGACGGCGGTCAACAGGTGGCCGATTTCGACCTTGGCGAACATGACGTAGGCGGCCATGACGGCGCCGGAGACATGAGCCATGCCCGAGGTCATGATGGTGAACAGTTCGCTCTGGGTGAGGCGGGCGAGGAAGGGGCGGATGGTGAGCGGGGCTTCGGTTTGCCCCATGAAGATGCTGGCGGCGACGCAGGTGGCTTCGGCGCCGCTGGCGCCCATGACGCGGCGCATGAGCAGCGCCATGGCCCGGATGATCACCTGCATGACGCCAAGGTAGTAGAGGATGCCGAAGAGGGCGGCAATGAAGATCACAATGGGCAGGACCTGAAAAGCAAAAAGGACCCCGAAGGGTCCGGTGGATTTGCCGAGCGGTCCGAACAGAAAAGACGAACCTTCTTCGGCGTAGCGCAGGAGCGCCTCGACGGCGCGGCTGGCGGCTTCAAAAGCGCCACGGAGGGGCGTTTTGAGAACGAGGAGGGCGAAGAGGATCTGCAGGCCCAGGCCCCAGGCCAGAAGCGAGGGGCGAATGGCGCGACGGTTGGTGGAGCAAAGCCATGCTAACGCGAGGATGAGCAGCAGCCCAACGACGCCCATGGGAGTTAGCTGACGACTTCGAGGATGTTCTCACGCTCGTCGGGCGCCGAGGTGGAGATACGGAAGGCATCTTCAACCAGGTCGGCAGCCGCTTCGACATTGGCATCGTCCCGGTAGTAGAGGCGGCAAAGAATAGCACCCGGATCGATCTTCTGGCCGACTTTGACTTCAAGGATGACCCCGACGGCGTGGTCGATGGCATCGTCTTTGGTGTTGCGGCCGGCGCCAATGAGTGTGGAAGCGGCGCCGATGACCTGGGCATCGACGGCCGAGACGTAGCCGCCGCGGGTGGTGACGATATCGCGGGCGCCGGTAGCGTTCGGCAGCAGTTCGAACTTGTCGAGGACGTTCGGGTCGCCGCCCTGAGCGCGGATGACCTCTTTGAGCTTCTTGTAGGCCGAGCCGTCAACCAGGCGCCGCTGGGCGATCTCCCGAGCTTCGTCGATGGTAGGGACGACTTTGCCGAGGTGAATCATCCGGGCGGCGAGTTCGATGGACAGGCGGGTGAGATCGATCGGGCCGGCGTTCTGGAGGGTCTGCGAGACCTCCATGATTTCGAGGGCGTTGCCGATGGCGTAGCCGAGCGGCTGGTTCATGTCGGTGATGAGCGCCTGGACGCGCTTGCCATGACGGCGCCCGATGGCGACCATCAGTTGGGCGAGGCGGCGGGCGTCGACCTGCTTTTTCATGAACGCGCCCGAGCCGACCTTGACATCGAGCACGATGGCGTCGAGTCCGACGGCCAGCTTCTTCGACATGATGGAGCTGGCGATCAGCGGAATGGATTCGACGGTGCCGGTGGCATCGCGGAGGGCGTACAGCGCACCGTCGGCCGGGGCGATTTCGGCGGTCTGACCGATGAAAGCCAGCTTATGCTTCGAAACCTGAGCCTTGAACTCTTCGATTGTCAGATTGGTTCGGAAGCCGGGGATGGACTCCAGCTTATCGAGGGTACCACCCGTGTGGCCGAGGGCACGGCCCGAGATCATCGGCACGGTAACACCGGCCGCGGCGGCAATCGGTGCGGCGATGAGACTGGTTTTGTCCCCCACGCCGCCGGTGGAATGCTTATCTACTTTGAGTCCGGGGATGTCCGAGAAATCGACGGTTTGGCCGCTCTTCAGAAGAAGGTCGGTGAGGGTACCGACTTCCTTTTCGGTCATGCTCGAATGGAAGGTGGCCATGAGGAACGCGGACATCTGGTAGTCCGGGATGGCTCCGCTCATGTACCCCTGCACGAGGTAGGCGAGCTCTTCGGAGGATAGTTCCTCGCCGTCTCTTTTGCGGGTGATCAGGTCGACGGTACGCATGTTTGACCATTAGGGTACCATGTTAATTTGTTGAAAGTAAAACGCTAGAACCAAGTAATCGGCGTTTGTCCCGGACCGTTTCCGGCTTGGCGGAGGCCGCGGCCCGGGTTCGCTTTCCCCGGCGTAAGCTGAGAGTACTGGAGCGGGAAGGGAAGCATGATGAGGTATTGGGATGGCGCTGGATGGGGTGGGAAGGGTCGATGAAGGCCGGCCGCAGAAGCATGGTGGGTGCGCTGGCCGCACTCGCGCTGGGCTGTGCGCCGGCGGAGGCCGAGAGCCTGACGGTGTCGGCCGCGGCGAGTTTGCGGCTGGCCATGGAGGAGATTGGGGTTGCCTTTGCCCGGGTGAGGCCGGAGGCCCGGATTGTGTGGAACTTCGGCGCGAGCGGGGCGCTGCGGCAGCAGATTGAACAGGGTGCGCCGGTGGACGTTTTTCTGCCGGCGGCGCCGGAGCCGATGGACCGGTTGGCGGCGCAGGGCCTGGTGGCGGCCGGGACCCGCGTGGCCCTGCTGCGCAATGAGGTCGTGCTGATCGCGCCGGCCGGGGTGGAGCATCCGCACGGTTTTGAGGATTTGTCTGCCGCCGCGGTTCGCACGGTGGCGCTGGGCGACCCGGCCAGCGTGCCGGCGGGCGAGTACGGCCGCCAGGTGCTGCGCGCGGTGGGGGCTTGGGAGCGGGTCGAATCCCGGCTGGTGTTGGCCAAGGACGTGCGGCAGGTGCTGACCTATGTCGCCTCGGGCGATGCCGATGCCGGGTTGGTGTATGCCAGCGATGCGCGGGGGGTGGAGCGGGTGCGGGTGGTGGCGGTGGCGCCGCCGGGCAGCCATGCGCCGATTGTGTATCCGGTGGCGGTGATGACCGGGGCGAAGCAGCCGGGGCTGGCGCGGGAGTTTGTGACCTTCCTGCGGGGGCGCGAGGCCGGGGCGGTGTTCGCCCGGTATGGCCTGCTGCCAGGAGTGGCGCCGGCCCGGGACCAGCCGCCCCCGGAGCCGCCCTGGGATCTTTCGCCGCTCTGGATCTCGCTCCGGACCTCGGTGGTGGCGACGCTGCTGACCTTCGTGCTGGGGCTGGCGGCGGCTTACTGGATGAACGTCTATCGCGGCCGGGGGCGGACTTTGCTCGATGGGGTGTTCCTGCTGCCTTTGGTGCTGCCGCCAACGGTGATCGGTTTTTTGCTGCTGCTGGCGCTGGGGCGCAACAGCGGCGTGGGACGGATGCTTGCGAGCCTGGGCGTAACGATTGCCTTCTCCTGGCCCGCGACGGTAATTGCGGCAACGGTGGTGGCTTTTCCGATGATGTATCGCGCTGCGCTCGGTGCGCTTGAGCAGGTGGCGCCGAGCCTGCCGCAGGCGGCGCGGACGCTGGGGGCTTCCGAGTGGCGGGTGTTTCGGCAGGTTACCTTGCCGCTGGCGGGGCCGGGGATTCTGGCGGGAACCGTGCTCGCGTTTGCGCGAGCGTTGGGCGAGTTTGGCGCTACGTTGATGTTGGCGGGCAACATTCCGGGTCGCACACAGACGATGCCGGTGGCGATTTTTTTTGCCGCTGAGGGCGGGGAGATGAGTCGGGCGCTGGGCTGGGTGCTGCTGACGGTGGCCGTTTCGCTGGTGGCGATTGTCGCCCTGGGCTACTGGTCGCGGAGGGAGCCGCGGCGGGGCGCGGGCGGCCCGGTGGGAGAGGAGCCCGAGGGTATGCAGCGCTCTCCCGCCGGACCCTTCGTGGCGCGACCGGGCGGCAGGACGCTCGAGTTCCGCGCGGCGCGACGGTATGCCGACTTTGCGCTGTCGGCTTCGTTTACGGCGCAGGGTGGACCGGTCGGTTTGCTGGGGGCCTCCGGGTCGGGCAAGAGTATGGCGTTGCGGTGCATGGCCGGGATCGAGACGCCGGAGGAGGGTCGCATTGTGTTGAACGGCCGGGTGCTGTTTGACCGGGCGCAGGGGATCGACCTGCCGCCTGCGGCACGGCGGATCGGGGTGCTGTTTCAGGACTATGCGTTGTTTCCGCACATGACGGTGGCGGGCAACGTGGCGTTCGGGTTGGCCGGACTGCCGGGGCCGGAGCGGGAGCGGCGCGTGGCCGAGACGCTGCGTTTGGTGCATCTGGAGGGGTTGCGGGACCGGTATCCGGGGGAGTTGTCGGGCGGGCAGCGGCAGCGCGTGGCCTTAGGACGGGCCTTGGCGCCGCGGCCGGAGGCGCTGTTGCTCGATGAGCCCTTTTCGGCGCTCGATGCGCATCTGCGGCGGCAGCTGGAGACGCAGCTGCGGGAGGCGCTGCGGACCTACGCGGGCGCCGTGGTCTTTGTCACGCACGATATGGAGGAGGCGTACCGTTTTTGTGACGACCTGGTGGTGCTTGATGGAGGCGCGGTGATTGCGGCCGGGGCGAAGCGGGCGGTGTTTGAGAGTCCGGGCAGCGCGGCGGCGGCCCGGTTGACGGGCTGCAAGAACATCTTTCCAGTGGTGGTGAGCGGCGAGGGACGGGTGGAGGTGCCGCTGTTGGGCGTCTCGCTCGCGGGCGGGGAGCGGGCGGGGCCGCCGGGGCAGGTGGGCATTCGGGCGCGGCACCTACGGTTGTGGGCCGAAGACGGCGGGCGGGTGAATGTGTTCCCTTGCCGGTTGCGCGAGCTGAGCGAGTCTCCGCACGAAATGACGTTGCGTCTGGCGCTCGGTGAGGGTACGGCGCCGGGGACGCTGGCGATGCAGATGGGCAAGGAGGAGTGGCGCGTTTGGGAGGCGCGGCCGCAGCCCTGGTACGTGGAGTTGGCGCCGGAGCGCTTGCTGTGGCTGGCCGGATAGCTGCTAGAATTTTCGGGAGATGCTTCGCCGCGTACTCCCCTTATGTTGGGCGCTGCTTTTCGCGATAACGAGCGATTTGCCGGCGCAAAAGAAGAAGAGCAAGAAAGAAACCAAAGAGGAGATTACGCAGGTTCTTGAGATTCCCCCCGATCCGCCGGCGGCGGTGACGGTGGAGACGGCGCGGCTTGAGTTTCTGGTGTCGCCGATGACGGGCAAGGGTTTGCTTTCGGCGCAGGTTCGGGATGCGCTTAAGAGTTTGAAGGCGCAGGCCAGGGGCGGGCAGATTGTGAAGCTGCGCGCGTTTGTGGCGGGCACGGGTGATCTGCGGCGGGTGCCGGCGATTGTGAGCGAGGAGTTCAGCGAGAAGCGTCTTCCGCTGCCGGCCGTATCGACCATTCAGGTGGGGCTGCTGCCGATGGAGGGCGCGCAGGTGGTGGTGGAGGCCATGGTGGTGGCCAAGAAAGCGGTGAATCCTCAGGGTCTGGGGTTCCTTTCGGGCATGGGGGGATACGGAAAAGAGGAGCCGGACCAGGTTTTGCCGATGCTCGAGCGGGCGCTGGCGGACCTGGGCAAGGCGGCGCAGTTGGCGGGCAGTCAGAAGACTGATGTGGTGAAGGTGACCTGTATGTTGTCGTCGCTGACGCAGATGGCCGAGGTACGGTCGCGCGTGGCGGCGGCGTTTCCGGCGGCGGGGTTCACGGCGTTTCAGGCACAGCGGGGGCACGGAGCGGCGTTGGCCGAGTGCGAGGGGGTGGTCCGGTTGGTGAAGGGGCCGGTGGTGCCGGTGGTGTTTCTGAATCCGGTGGATATGGCTCCGTCGCCGCGCTTTTCGAAGTTCGTTTTGATCAACGCGCCGCGACTGGTGCTGACCGGGACGCAGGTGGCCTTTAACTTTGAAGAGAACGATGTGCGGTTGGCGTTTCAGCGCATGGCCAAGGTGCTCGAGGGGCAGAAGGCGAGCATGAAGCAGGTGGCGTTTTCGAACCTCTATCCGATTTCGAACCGGATTCTGGAGGTGGCCCGGAAGGTCCGGTTTGAGTTTTTTGACCCGGCCAAGCCGCCGGCGAGTACGGCGCTGGTGTTTGAGGGGTTGCCGAGCATGGATGCTTCATTGGCGATTGAGTTGATCGCGGTGCCGGAGTAACGGCGGTCGCCGGAGCCCGGTTTTCAGGTAACGGCGGCTTTGACGGCGGTGAGGACGGATCGGGCTGTTTTTTGCCAGGTGAACTCGGCGGCTCTTTGTTTGGCCTTTGGGATCAGGCCGGGGGCGGTGAGCGCTTTCTCCATTTGAGCGGCGAGGGCCGTGGCGTTTCCCGGGGGGAAGTGGAGGGCGCCGTCGGCGCTGACGTCTTTCATGGGGCGGGCGTCGGCGCAGATGGTGGGGAGGCCGGCGGCCATCGCTTCGAGAATCGGCATGCCGAAGCCTTCGAAGGTTGAGGGGAAGACGAAGAGGCTGGCTCGGCGGTAGAGGTCGTATAAGTCCTCTCGGTCCAGCCAGCCGGTGATCTCGACGTTGGGGCCGGCCTTGGCCTCGATCGCCTTTGTGTGAAAGCCTTTCATGCCGGCTAAGACGAGGCGGTAGTTGGGGTGCGTTTGGCGGAACTTCTCGAAGGCTTCGAGGAGGGTCTCGATGCCTTTGTGGGGGTGGAGCGTGGAGACGCAGAGGACGATGGGTTCGGTGCGTTGGGCGTTGAGCGTCGGGAAGACTTCGCCGACTCCGGGCGGGGCTAAGTGGATGCGGTCGAGGGGGACTTTGTAGATCTCGTGGATGTCTTCTCTGGATTTCTCGCTGAGGGTGAGGATGGCCTTCGAGCGGCGGGCGGCGGCCCAGACTAAGAAACGCCAGGCGAGTAAGTCGGCGGGTTTGAAGTATTCGGGGTGGCGCTTGTGCTGGAGGTCGTGGATCCAGGTGAGTTGGGGGCAGCGGGCGAGGCAGGGGGCGGTGAAGCCGGGATTTAAGAGCAAGTCGCAGTCGCCGGTGGAGAGGCCGAACTGCTCCCAAAGGATGCGGCCGGGACGGAAGCGGGCGTTGACGGGTTGGGGCCAGAGTTGGAAGCGGGGGTCCGGCGGGGCGAGGTCGGGGCCGGTTTCTCGATTGGTGAAGAGGATGTACTCGTGGTCGTCGGGCTCCTGGGCGAGGGCCTCAAGTAAGTTGCGGAGATAGATTTCGGTGCCGCCGACCTCGCCGGGGAGGAGATAGAGGGCGTTAACGCCGATTCGCATCGGCTTGGGCTTTGGCTTTGGTGTTTTGGGCGTTGCGGAGGCCCTGGGCGGCGGCGGCGAGGTCGGGGGCGAGGCGCAGGGCGGTCTGGTAGCTGGCGATGGAGGCGTCGAGTTCGTTGCGGACGAACAGGATGTTGGCGCGGTAGACGTGGAGCATGGGGAAGTTGGGGTCGAGCTTTTCGGCTTCGGCGAGGGCGGCGAGGCCTTCGTCGTACTGCTGGGTTTTGCCGCGGATCATGCCCATGAGGGAGTAGTTGTGGGCGGAGGGTTTGAGGCGGTTGGCGTCTTCGAGGCGGGAGAGGGCGAGGGCGGGCTGGCCGGCGCAGTCGAGGGCGAGGGCCCAGTCGACGTAGAGATGGTCGTCGGGTTTTTGGAGTTCGGCGGCGCGGGCGTAGGCGTGGGTGGCTTCGAGGCACTGCCCCTTTTCATAGTGGGCGTAGGCGAGTTGGAAGTGGGGGCGGGCTTTGTTGGGGGATTTGGCGGCGGTGTCGGCCCAGAGGGCGAGGGCGGAGCCCCAGACGGCGTTGCGCTGGTAGGTGGCGGCCATGAGGGCGAGCGAGACGGCGGCGGTGAGGACGGCGAGGACGGTGGGGGTGGTTTTCGAGCGGCGGAGGAGTTCGACGGCGATGAGGGTGAGGGCGAAGACGGGCATGTACATGCGGCGCTCGACGAGGACGTCGCGGATGGGGAGGAGGGAGGAGGTGGGGGCGAGGAGGACGAGGAAGAGGAAAAAGCCGAAGCTGGCGAGGGGGAATTGTTTGCGTTTGTTCCAGGCGATGGCGGCGAGGACGAGCCAACTGAGGAGGCAGAGACCGGCTCCGTAATCGAATAGGGAGCGGGAGATGGGCATGTCGTAGTCGAGGTTTTGTTGGAGGGGGAGGAGGTAGAGGCGGACGTAGACCCAGAGGGAGCGGGTTTGGGTGAGGAGGTAGTCGAGGGCGGTGAGGTCCTTCATGTTGAAGCCGGCGGAGTCGGCATTTTTGAGGGTGCGGAGGAGGAAGGGGACCGGGGCGAGACCGGCAAGGAGGAGGCCGCCGTAGAGTTTCCAGTTTTTCTTGATGCCTTCGAGGCGGAAGCCGGGGTTGTAGAAGTAGTCGGTGAGCAGGAGGACGGCGAAGAGCACGACCGTGTGCTCCTTGGTGAGGACGGCCATGCCGTAGAGGGCGATGACGAGGAGCGATTCACCGACGGAGATGGCTTGTTGCTTGCGGTAGAGGAAGACGGCCCAGGCGGCGAGGAAGAACAGGCCGGCGAGGACCTCCGAGCGGCTGGCGATATAGGAGACCGATTCGGTTTGGAGCGGGTGGAGCAGGAAGACGAGCGCGCAGAAGGCGGAGAGGATTCTGTGTTGGGTGAGCTTTCGGGCGATGAGCCAGACGAAGAGGCCGGCGGAGGCGTGGAGCAGGAGGTTGACGAAGTGGAACCAGTAGGGGTCGAGGCCGAACAGGCGGGTGTTGGCCCAGTAGGTGACCATGAGGAGGGGGCGGACGCCGAGGACCCAGTAGCGGAGGGCGTTGTCGGCGAAGCCGGGCAGGAGGAAGGGCAGGTAGCGGTCGTCGAACAGGAACGGGCCGTTGAGGGCCGAGCTATAGATTTCGAGCAGCGCGAAGGCGAGGAGGAACAGGCCGGCCGCGACGGGCCACTTGGCGTTGGCTGCGTTAGGCGTCGCGGGAGGGGGAGTGTTTTTCTTGGACATGCTGCAGTTGGTATTCGATGATGGCGAGTTTTTGCGTCAGGGCGATGTTGGCGTCTTTGAGGTCGCTGATGATGACGGAGAAGCGGAAGAATACGATGAGAAAGAGGCTGAGGATGATGAGCAGGAGGGCGAAGGGGGCGTTATTGACGCCGAGGAAGTCGGCAATCTGCGCGAGGGCCCATTGCCACTGGCTGAGGATGAGCATGACGAGGGCGGCGCTGAGCCAACTGATGGAGTACTCGACGCGAATGTGGGCGCGGCGGATGGCAAAGAAGACGAGTCCGATGAGCAGGACGCTCATGCCGGTGACGACGTTTAGCAGGCGATCCATGACAAGCTATCCTTTTCGGCGTTTGCCTTCATACTTCAGGATATTCACGACGACGCCGAGAAGCACGTGGAGAACATAGTAGAACGATTTGAGAGCGGTGATGGTGCTGACGCCGGCCATGCGAGGGCGCATGACGACGGGTACTTCGGCAAAACGGAACTGGCGGCGCTGGAGAACGACGAGGGCTTCGATTTCGGGGTATTCGAGGGGAAAGCTGCGGGCGAAGACTTCGAGGGCCTGGCGGTTGACGCCGACGAAGCCGGAGGTGGGGTCGTGCACCTCCTTTTCGAGGATGAGGCGGAGGATCTGGCGGAAGAACCAGATGCCGATGCCGCGGGCGAAGGAGGTGGCCGGGACCTTGCCGTTGAGGTAGCGGGAGCCGATGACCATCTGGATGGGAGAGTGGCGGAGGGCGGCAAAGAGGTCGGGAATGAAGCGGGGGTCGTGCTGGCCGTCGCCGTCGATGCGGATGACGTAGGAGAAGCCGGCGTCGTAGGCGTAGCGGTAGCCGGCCTGGACACAGCCGCCGAGGCCGAGGTGGTAGGGGACGGAGATGACGCCGGCGCCGGCGGCGAGGGCCTCGGTGCGGGTGTCGTCGGTGGAGCAGTCGTCGAGGACGAGGACGGGGATCTGGGGCAGTTGGGTGCGGACTTCGGTGACGACGCGGCGAATGGCCCCGCCTTCGTTATAGGCCGGGATGAGGATCATGAGGGAGTCGGGGTGTTGGGGGCGGATCACGCGGCGGCGACCTCGGCGAGGGAGATGCGGTGATGGTCGAGAAGGGCGCCGAAGGCAGCGGGGGAGAGCTTGGCGGAGCGGCGGATGGCGCGGCGGGCGGCGAGGAGGCGGGGTAGGGCGAGGAGGAGTTCGCCGTGGGCGCGGAGGACGAAGAGCGGGAGTTGGAGGGGGTTTTGCCCGGAGGCGCGGAATTCGCCGGCGGCGCCGCGGCCGGTGAGGAGGGCTGCCAGGTGGAGCAGGTAGCGCCAGAGGGCGGCGAAGGGGACGAGGGCGAGGCGGCTGAGGGGGAAGCACTTCAGCACGAGCCGGAGGCGATTGCGTTCGACGAGGTAGGCTTTGAGGGCGGAGGCGCGGCCGGCTGAATGGGAGTAGCGATGGGAGACGCGGGCGGCGGCGGCGTAGCGGCAGCTCCAGCCGGCCCACTGGGCGCGGAGGGCGAGGTCGGTGTCTTCGCAGTAGAGGAAGAACGACTCGTCGAAGCCGCCGAGGAGGGTGAAGAGTTCGCGGCGGTAGAGGGCGGCGCAACCGCTGGGGAGGAGACAGGCGTCGTCGTCGCTGGGGATGGGGAGGCGTTGTTTGCTCGAGCCGTCGCGGGCGATGAGGAGGCCGGCGGATTCGTTGTCGATGTGGCTGGCGGCCATGCCGGCGCGGGGATGGGCGTCGAGGGCGGCGACGAGGGCGGCGAGCCATTCGGGGTTGGGGAGGGCGTCGTCGTTGAGGGCGGCGATGAATTCAGCGGGGAATTCGCGGGCGGCGAGGTTGATGGCGGCGCCGAAGCCGAGGTTGGAGGGGGGATTGAGGATAGCCGCGTGGACGGGGGGGCCCTGGCTCACGAGTTGGCGGCCGCTGTTGTCGACAACAACAGTTTGAAAATCCCGGAACGATTGCAGCTGGAGGGAGGCGAGACAATCCCAGAGGGCAGCGTCGGCCGAGAGAGTAGGAATGACTACTGTGACCCGCGGAGAGCGCAAGACGTTAGTGTAGCGTATATGGACTCTTCGCTTTGGAGTGTGCAGTATGCGATTGCGGCGGACCGGCGGGATGGGTTGGCGCGGTTCCGGGACCGGTTTGTTTTTGATGAGGAGCCGGGGATTTATCTGCGGGGACATTTACTCGGGCGGTTGCCGAAGGCGGCGGTGGGGGTGATGCAGGGAGCGGTGGAGGAGACATGGGGGCGGCGGTTGGAAGGCGACTGGGGGCGGGTGTCGGCGCGGGTGGCGGAGAAGGTGGGGTTGGTTGTGGGGGCGCGGGTGGAGCTGGGCGAGGGGGTTGAGGGGCGGGAGGTGACGGGGGAGGCGGGGGTGGTGGAGTTGGGCGGGGAGGTGGTGCGGGGAAGCTTGGAGGGGTTTTTGTGTGGGGGGCCGGGGGCTCCGGGGTATTTCAGCGGGTTGGGGGAGCGGGGAAGATTTTCGGGGTTGGCGGTGGCGGCGGCGGAGCCGGGGTTGGACCTGACGCTGGAGGCGGGCGTGGCGGCGCTGGCGGCCAAGGCGCGGGCGCTGGGGGAGTATGCGGTGGCGCTGGTGGGGGACGCGGCGGCGATGGGGGTAGGGCGGGTGGTGATCCGGCAGGTGGGGGCGGGGGAGGTGGCGCGGGTGTTGGAGGAGGAGCACCGGGTGATGGTGGAGGCCGACGGGGAGTGGCTGGTGCTGGGTTTGGCGCCGTTGTACACGAGCTTCGTGGAGGTGCGAGAAGCGGTGCTGCGGTGGCGGGCGGTGGTTAGGGGCAGACGTTGAGGCGGAGTTGGAGGAGGCCGGGTGTGGGGGTGGGTTTGAAGCCTTGTTTGACGTAGAAGGCTTCGTAGCCGGCGGGGGCTTGGAGGCGAGCGTGGGTGAGGCCGGGGAGTTTGGCGAGTTCGCGGAGGCGAGCGAGGAGGAGGAAGCGGCCGAGGCCCTGGCGGCGGAAGTCCGGATGGACGGTGCCGAGGATGAGTTCGCCATCGTTGGTGAAGCCGCCGCAGCCGAGGATCTGGCCTTCGTGATCGAGGACGGAGAAGTGCGGCGGCGGGGTGAAGGGGCCGCAGAGGGCGGCGCAGGCGGCGTGGTCGGCAGGGGTGTAGGGGCGGAGGTCCATGAGCGTTTTAGTTTTGGGTCCAGAGGAGGAGGTTGGCGGTGGCGGAGCCGATGCAGGCGATGTCGGGCTTGCGGTCGGCGTTGAAGTCGGCGATGGCGCAGCCGGCGGCGGCGATTTGGCCTTCGGAAAGGATCTGCCGGCGCCACTGGCCCTTTTCCTGGCGGTAGAGATAGACGCCGCGTTGGCCTTGGCGGAAGCCGGCGAGGAGTTCGTCGCGACCGTCGCCGTCGAAGTCGGCGGTGAGGATGGTGTGGCCGTCGGTGAGAGTATCGTCGATGACCTGGCGCTGCCATTGGCCTTTGGTTTGGCGATAGACGACGACCTGGTGGCCGTGCCAGGGTTCGATGGCGGCGAGGAGACGCTGTTTGCCCAAGTGGCCGACGGCGAGGTCGGAGCTGCCGGACCTGGGCCAGGGGGAGGGATCGCCGGGGGTGATCAGTTGGCGGATCCAACTGCCATCGCGTTGGGCGAGGTGGACGGCGATGCCGCGGAAACTGGCGGTGAGGATGTCGTCGCGGCCGTCTTTGTTCCAGTCGAAGATATAGAGGCCGTGGAGGACGCCTTCGTCACCGGCGGAGATTTGGCGGCGTTCGAAGTTGGCGGGGTCGTAGGTGACCAGGGGCGTGGGGCCACGGTATTCAGGGGCGACGGCGCTGGCGCTGGTGAGGGGGGCGTTGATAAAGAGGCCGTTGGCGCTGCGAAGGCGGTGGCTGGTGGTGAGGCGATCGATTTCGCGGATGGTCCAGGCTTTGCCGTCGTACTGGAGGAAGGAGACGGCGCCGGCTGAGCGGGCGGCTTCGTTTTCAAAGAGATGGGCGAGGAGGAGTTCGGGGGTACCGTCTTTATTGACATCCATGGGCCAGACGTTGATCATGCGTTTCATGCCGCTGACGATGACGTGGCGCTGCCAGGTGGGGTTTTCGTACCAGACGAGTTCGGGCAGACCGCTGGCGAGGGCGAGAAGGTCGGGCCGGCCGTCTTTGTTCATGTCGACGGCGAGGACCTGGTAGCCGCCGGTGAGACCGGTGGCGATGGTTTGGGGGGTGAACTGGAGCGCGGCGGCGGCGAACAGAGCGAACAGAGCCATCTAGATACAATGATCGTTTATGTCCATTCTGACAACTGTGGTCGGCAGCTATCCGACCCCGCAGTGGCTCTTCAACAACAGTTCGCGGGGCGCGTTGCGCGATGCGATTATGGTGGTGCTGAAGACGCAGGAGTTGGCCGGGATTGACGTGGTGGCCGATGGCGAGTTGAACCGGTTTGACCCGAGCCATCCCGAGACGAACGGCATGATCGACTACTTCATCAGCCGGATGGCCGGGATCCGGACGAAGTTTTCGGTGAGCGATATTCGGGAGTTCCGGGCCGATGCGCAGTTGACGTACCGGACGGATCCGGCGGGCATTGTCTTCGATGAAGTGGGCGAGGGGCTGCTGAACCTGCAGCGGGATTATGAGTTCACCAAGGGGTTGACGCGGTCGAAGATCAAGTTTACGTGCACGGGGCCGCACATGTTGACGAAGGTGTTGACGGACCGCCATTACAAGAAGCGCGATGTGCTTTGCCTGGCGATTGCCCGGGTGCTGCGGGCGCAGTTGGAGAGGATCGACGCCGAGATTATTCAGATTGATGAGGCCAATATCAGCGGCCATCCGGAGGACCGGGAGTGGGCGCTCGAGGCGATGAATGTGGTGCTCGACGGGATCAAGGGCGACCGGGGGGTGCACATCTGCTTTGGCAACTACGGCGGGCAGAGCGTGCAGAAGGGGTTTTGGAAGGATCTGATGCCGTTTTTGAATGGTATGCGGGCGAACCACTACATTCTCGAGTTTGCGCGGCGTGGATACGACGAGTTGGAGCAGTTCAAGGAGTTGGACCCGAAGATTGGGCTGGGGCTGAGCGTGATCGATATCAAAGATACGCAGATTGAGTCGCCGGAGCTGATTGCGCGGCGGATTGAGCATGCGGTGAAGGTTTTGGGTGCGGAGCGGATTCCGTATGTGCATCCGGACTGCGGATTCTGGATGTTGCAGCGGAGCGTGGCGGACGGCAAGATGAGGGCGCTGGTGGCCGGGCGCGATTTGTACGAGGGAAGGTAGCAAAATGAGAACGCTTTTGTTTTTTGTGATGGTGGTGGGTGCGGGGGCGCAGGAGCCGAAGCATCTGCGGAATATTCAGCAGTTGACCAAAGGGGGGCAGAACGCCGAGGCCTACTGGTCTCCGGACGGCAAGAAGCTGGTCTTTCAGTCGACGCGGGAGAAGCTGGAATGCGACCAGATCTTCACGATGAACGCCGATGGGAGCGACCAGAAGATGGTTTCGACGGGGAAGGGGCGCACGACGTGCGCTTACTTTCTCAAGGACAACAAGCATCTTGTTTACGGGTCGACGCACGAGGCGGGGCCGGGCTGTCCGCCGCCGCCGGACCGGTCGAAGGGTTACTTATGGGGTGTGTTTCCGGGGTATGAGCTGTTTGTGGCGGACCTTGACGGTAAGATTGTGAAGAAGTTGACGAATATGCCGGGTTACGATGCCGAGGCGACGGTGAATTATAAGACGAACCGGTTGATCTACACGTCGATGGAGTCGGGCGATTTGGATTTGTGGTCGATGAAGCCGGACGGCTCGAATAAGAAGCAATTGACGAAGACGCGAGGGTACGATGGCGGGGCGGTGTTTTCGCGGGATGGGAAGAAGATCGTTTGGCGGGCGAACCATCCGACGACGCCGGAGGGGATGGCGCGTTATGACGCGCTATTGAAAGAGAACCTAACGGCGCCGATGAAGATGGAGTTGTGGGTAAGTGACGCCGACGGGCGCAACGCCCGGCAGATTACGAAGAATAACTGCGCGAACTTTGCGCCGACGTTTACTCCCGATGGCAAGAAAATTGTTTTCAGTTCGAACCAGCATAAGTGCGACGGCCGGGACTTCGAGCTGTATATGGTGAATCTGGACGGCACCGGGCAGGAGCAGATTACGAACTTCGGGGGGTTCAGTTCGTTCCCGGAGTTTTCTCCCGACGGCAAGCGCCTCGTGTTTTCGAGTTCGTGGAAGACGACGAGCCGGTTTGAGTTCAATATTTTTGTCGGCGAGTGGGTGCCGTAGTTACTCGGGCCGCCAGCAGAGGGAGAAGAGCTTTACGGTAATGTTGGTCTTCTTGGGGGCGATGACAGTCGCCTCCAACGTTTCGTTCAGGGCGTCGTACTTCATCTGCATGGTGGCGATCTCTTCCTGCAGTTGCGTTTCTAGCTCGGCTTTCTGCTGCTGAGCGGCCTCGAGATTTTCTTCGGCGCGGGCGACGTCGCCCGACTCCTTGCTGGCGCGGCCCACGGAGCGGGCGGCGGTGCCGACGGCGCCGACCGTGGACTTCGTGAAGCCGCGGCCGAGGAACATGCCCAGGAAGCCGGTGGCGATGGAGAGTCCGGTCTGCAGCTTGGCGGCCGAGGCCTGCTCGGCTTCGCGCTGCATGATCTGTTGGGCTTTGCGGATGCGCTCTTCGAGCAGCATCAGTTTGGGCGTGTACTTCTGGCGGAGCGCGGAGACGGCCTCGTCGCGGGCGGCGTGGGCGGCATCGTTGAGACGGATGCGGAAGTCGCGTTCGGATTCGCCGGGCAGGGAAGTGAGGCCGAGGTTCTTGCTGCGGTAGAGTTCGAGCTTCTCGCCGGCAAACAGGTAGTTGGCGAAGTCCTTGCTCCAGGCGGCGTAGGATTTGGGCTGGGTGGCGGGGGTGGGAAGATCTTCGTAGGAAGCCGGGGTGAACGGCTCGGCTTCGAGGTCGGCGGGTTCGACCTCGGCAGCCTCGGCGCGCTGCCAGTCGACGGGGAGGGGGCCGGACAGGAGCGGGGTGAGGTAGGCGACCTCGCGGGAGAAATCGACTTTGGTTTTGGTGTCGGTGAAGCGGACGGTGGCGAGGCCGAGCAGGACGGGGTGATAGCTGGCGGGGCCCTGGCCGCGGTAGGGGAGGAAGTGCTGTTCGATGCCGGGGGGCAGGACGGGACGAGGGTTGGTGGCAGGCGCGGCGAAGGCAGGCGGCGGAGGAGGGGCGCTGGCGGGCGCGGCAGGTTTGGCCTGGGTGAGGGTTTTGATCTGGGCTTTGGTGAGCGGGCCGGCGAGGTAGGAGAGGCACCAGCGGGATTCAAAGACTTCCAGGCCGCCGCGGTGGACGTTGGACATGAGGAAGATGCGGGACTTGAGGCTCGAAAGCAGCTGGTCAAGGGCCGCTGGGTTGAGCGGCGCGCCCGACTGTGCGGCGGCGCCCTGGAGCCCGTCGATAAGCCGTTGTTTGTCGCGCTCGGTTTGCAGGCGGCCGATGAGCCAGGTGCCGCAGTTGGCGAGGCCCTTGTAGTCGAGATCGACGGGGTTCTGGGTGGCGAGGACGACGCCGACGCCGAAGGCGCGGGCTTGCTTGAGCAGGGTGAGGAGCGGGAGCTTGGAGGGCGGGTTGGCGGTGGGGGGGAAGTAGCCGAAGATCTCGTCCATGTAGACGAGGGCGCGGAGCGTGGTGGTGCCGGACTGGGTGCGCATCCAACTGACGACCTGGTTGAGGAGCAGGGCGACGAAGAACATGCGTTCGGCGTCGGACAGATGAGCGATCGACAGAATGGCCAGGCGCGGCTTGCCGGCGGGGGTGTAGAGGAGGCTGGAGATATCGAGGGGGACGCCTTCCATCCAGGCTTCAAAGCCGGGGGAGGCGAGCAGGTTATTGAGAGAGATGGCGAGTTCGAAGCGCTCCTTGGCGGGGAAGAAGGATTCGAGTTCGAGGACGCCGATGCGGGTGATGGGCGGCTTTTGGATCTGCTGGATGAGGGTGGCGATATCGAGGTCGCTGCCGTTGGACCAGGCGGTCTCGATGAGCTTGGCGATGAGGATGTGTTCGCGGCTCTGGATGGGGTCGCCGGCGAAGTTGAGGAGGGCGAGCAGGGCGGTGGCGGTGGACTGGATGCGCTCGCGGAGGGCTTCGCGGTCGTCGAGGATGGCGGCGGAGGGAACGGAGAAGGAGCGGAGAACGGAGATGGGGATGCCGGCGTTCGACCCGGGGGTGTAGATGGCGACCTCGGCGGCTTCGCGGAGCTTGCGGATGCGGTTGCCGTCCTGGCCCCACTGCGCGAGTCCGTCTTTCCACTTGGTGGCGGTGTCGGCGGCGAACTGTTCTTTGGAGACGCCTTTCTGGCGGGCGGTATCTTCGTTGACCCAGGGGAGGAAGTCGGCGGGGGCGAGGTTGGGGAAGGTGAGCAGGAGGTTGGCGAGGTCGCCTTTGGGATCGATGATGAGGGCGGGGATGCCGTCGATGGCGGCTTCTTCGAGGAGGCTGAGGCAGAGGCCGGTTTTACCGGAGCCCGTCATGCCGACGCAGACGGCGTGGGTGACGAAGTCTTTGGCGTCAAGGAGGAGCGGACCCTGTTCGGTCTTGCCGAGGTAGAAGGCGCCGAGCTTTTCAAAATCGAACATAGACTCGTAGTTTACAATCGGTCCAATGGGACTGCGCTGGTTCAGTTCGATCGTGCTGGCCATGCCGCTGTTGGGACAGACGGCGGGGAGCGAGTTGTTGGTGGCCAAGACACTGGCCCGGCTGGCGGCGATGGACGCGGCGCTCGACGGGACGATGGGCGTGGCGGCGATTGATCTAAAGACGGGCGAGCGGCTCTGCTACCACTGCGATACCTGGTTTCCGACGGCGTCAACCATTAAGGTGCCCTTGCTGGTCGAGGTGACGCGGCTGATTCGGGCGGGGAAGTTGCGGTATGAGCAGGTGGTGCCGGTGAGCCGGGGCGAGGTGGTGCCTTCGAGCGCGGCGTATGAGAAGGCGGTGGCGGACGGCGGGTCGTTGACGGTGCGGCAGTTGATCACGATCATGATTCAAAACTCCGACAACGCGGCGACGAATAAGCTGATTGATCTGGTGGGCGGGTTTGCGCCCGTCAATACGCGGATGGACGAGATGAACCTGCCGGGGATCCGGCTGCGGCGGAAGATGATTGATCTGGCGGCGGCGCGGGCGGACCGGGAGAACATAGCGACGCCGATGGAGATGGCGCGGCTGGCGCAAATGCTCTATAGCGGTACGGCGCTTGATGCGGTTTCGTCGCGGGAGATGCTGGCGTTTCTGAGTCTGGTGGATGGGGATGTGCGGAAAGTGGCGGCGCCGGTGGCGACGGCGACCAAGACCGGCTCCCTCGACGGGGTGAAGTGCGAGTTTGGTGTGGTGATGCTGGCGCGACGGCCGTTTGCGCTGGCGGTGTTTGGGGCGTACTTGGGCGGGGAGAGTCCGGTGCCGGGAGCGGCCCGGATCCTGCTGGATCATTTTCGAAAGCTGGACCGCGCGAATGCGGCCGGGCGATTTTTGGAGTAAATCAGATGGAATTGAAAGGCAAGCGTGTGGCGATGCTGGTGGATCAGTTGTACCAGGAGATGGAAGTCTGGTATCCGCTCTACCGGCTGCAGGAGGCCGGGGTGACAGTGGTCACGGTGGGCGCCGAGGCGGGTAAGAGTTACGGCAGCAAGCTGGGCTATCCGTGCGTGGCGCAGATGAGCTATGACGAGGTGAGCCCGGACGATTTCGACGGGGTGATTGCGCCGGGCGGGTTTGCGCCCGACCATATCCGGCGGCATCCGAAGGCGAATCAGTTCGTAGCGGGGGTGAACGCGCAGGGTAAGCTGGTGGCGGCGATCTGTCACGGGCCGTGGGTGCTTTGTTCGGCGCACGGGATGCTGCGGGGCCGAAAGGTGACCAGCTTCTTTGCCATCAAGGACGATGTCGTGAACGCGGGGGCCGAGTGGGTGGACGCCGAGGTAGTGGTGGATAAGAATTTGGTGACTTCGCGGAAGCCGGAGGATCTGCCGGCTTTTGCGCTGGCTTGTCTACAGGTATTAGAGGGGTAACGCTTCGATGATTCGGATAATCCTTCTGCTGATGGTTGGCCTGCTGATGGTTGGAGCGGTGATCGGCTGCGCGCAGGACGGTGCGACGAAGGCGGACTGGCCGGCCTACGGCGGGCAGAACTCCGCCTGGCGGTACAGCGCGCTCGATGCGATCCATACGGGCAACGTCAGCCAACTGACGGCGGCTTGGGTTTTTCAGACCGGGGATAACGATGGCGGGCTGCAATCGACGCCGCTGGTGATTGACGGGGTGATGTACGTTTCGACGTCCCACAATCGCGTGTTTGCGCTGGACGCAGTGACGGGCAAGCGGCTGTGGAGCTACCGGTATGAGCTGCCGAAGACGTTTACCACCTTTTATGGCCCGTGGAACCGCGGGGTGGCCGTGGCGGAGGGGCGCGTGCTGATGGGTACACTGGACAACAACGTGGTGGCGCTCGATGCGAGAACCGGCCGCGAGCTGTGGAAGGTGAACGTCGAGGATGCCAACCAATGCGGCTGCAACATCACGGCGGCACCGCTGATTGCGCGGGGTAAGGTGATCGTGGGCGTGACCGGGGGCGACTCGGCGCACCGCGGCTACATCAACGCTTTTGACCTGCGGACGGGCCGGCATCTGTGGCGCTTCTGGACGATTCCGGGCCCGGGAGAGAAAGGGCACGAGACGTGGGCGGGAGATAGCTGGAAGTTTGGCGGCGGTTCGACGTGGATGACCGGCTCGTTCGACGAGAGCCTGGGGATGGTGTACTGGGCCGTGGGCAATCCGGCGGCGGACTTTTACGGGGGGAACCGCAAGGGGGACAACCTGTACACCGATTCAATGGTCGCGCTGGACGTCCAGACGGGCAAGCTGAAGTGGCATTTCCAACAGGTGCCGCATGATGTGTGGGACTGGGACGCGGCCTACGAGGCGGTGCTGGTGGATCTGCCGGTGAACGGGCAGATGCGCAAGCTGCTCATCAACGTGAGCAAGGGCGGCTACACGTATGTCCTGGACCGGACTAACGGGGAGTTCCTCACGGCGTGGCCGGTGGCGAAGAACATCAACTGGATCAGTGGCGTGGGTCCGAAGGGCGAGCTGCTGGGGCGGAACGAACCGGTGGTGGGCAAGCCGAAGCTGATCTGTCCGTCGATTGGCGGCGGCCGGAGTTGGAACCACGGTGCGTGGTCGCCGAAGTCCGGGCTGTTTTTTACGACGGGCATTGAATGGTGCCAGGAGGTGGTGTCGCAGCCGGAGACCCCGGTGGAGGGCAAGACCTACTTTGGCGGGACGTTCAAACTGGTGAGCACGCCGGACGGCAAAAGCGGCGGGCATCTGGCGGCCTATAATCCACTGACCGGCAAGCCGGTGTGGCGCTATGAGTACAAGTATCCGCTGCTGGCTTCGGTGCTGGCGACGGCAGGCGACCTGATCTTTACGGGCGATGCCGAGGGCGAATTCTTTGCCCTGGATGCACGGACGGGCAAAAAGCTATGGAGCTTCAACACAGGCTCGGGCCACCGGGGCAGTTCAATTACGTATGCCGTAAACGGGAGGCAGTATGTGGCGACGCCTTCGGGATGGGGTTCGGCCGTGGCGGGGTTGATGCAGCAGTTTTGGCCGGAGACGGAGCAGTTTCCGAGTGGTTCGGCGGTGTTTGTGTTTGCGTTGCCGGAGACGAAACGATGAAGGTTTGGGCGGGTTTGGTGATCCTGCCGGCGCTGCTGCTGGCTGAGCAGCAGGGCAGCCTCGGCACCTCGGCCGTTGTCGCGCGGGGGGATCAGTTGTTTGCGCAGGGGTGCGCGGTGGGTTACTGCCACGGCACGGCCGGGGCGGCGGCGCGCAGTCCACGGCTGCGGGGCCGGGTGTTTGAGCGGGACTATCTTGTCAAGGTGATCCGCGATGGGATTCCGAATACGGCGATGCCCGCCTGGGGCGACCGTTTGACGGACGGTGATATCAGTGCTCTGGTGGCGTATATCCAGAGCCTGGCGACGGCGTCGAGCGAGGGTCCGGCGCCGGCGGAGGCGGCCAGCGCGGCGCCGCCCGTCGCCGTGAAGGAGTCCGAATTGTCACCGGAGGTGCGGCAGGGCCGGGAGCTTTTCTATGACGCGCAGCGGGCGCAGCGCTGTTCGAACTGCCACCGTTTGCAGGGCATTGGCACGGTGGTGAGCGTGGATCTCGGCAAGTTGAATAAGCAGCAGTTGGGGGCCGAGGCGGTGGCCGCGGTGCGGAACGCCCGGGCACGGCGCGTGCGGGATGTGGTGCTCACGAGCGGCGACCGGTTCCCGGCCGTGGTGGTTGACCGGGGGGCCATCGTGACGCGGGTCTACGACCTGAAGAGTACACCGCCCGTGCTGCGTCACCTGGACAACGGCGAGATTCAGGGGATTCAAGCCCAAAGCGCCTGGCGCCATGCGCGGGTGGTGCAGGGTTATACGGCGGACGAGTTGCGGGCCGTGTGGGCGTTTGTTGGGTGGGCGGCGCAGCGGTAGGCGGGAGACGATCTAGAGCCGGACGGCAAACTGGTTGAGCTTCATGGCGACCTCGTAGAAGGCGTAGATAGTCAGGGCGAGGGAGACGATCGACAGGAGGCTCCAGAGTTTCTCCCGGGCGTCGTCAAAGGGCCGGGGGAACCCGGCCACCCAGGCAGTGCCGAAGCCGCCGATCATGCCGCCGAGGTGGGCGGCGTTATCGATCGGAAACATCGGCAGGCTGCCGATGATAAAGCCGAGGCCGGCGTTGATGAGCAGCTGCCGCTGCAGGTATTTCGCGTAGGGATGCCGGCTGATCACCCCGGCGGCGATCATGGCGCCCATCAGGCCGAAGATGCCTGCGCTGGCGCCGAGCGAGGGCGCCGGCGTCCACACGGCGCTGAGCAGAAAACCACCGATGGTGGAGACGGTCCAGATGGTGAACATGCGCCGCGTGCCGAACATCTCTTCGGCGAGCGGTCCGAGATTGTACAGGCTCATCATGTTCATCAGAATGTGCATGGGGTAGATGTGCAAATACCCGGCGGTGAGCAGCCGCCACCACTCGCCGGCGGCGAGACCGGGCAAGGTTTTGGCGGCAAATAAAGGAAAGGCTTCGTTCTTGCTCAGCAGAACGGCCAGGAAGAAGGCGCTGTTGACCAGGAGCAGGAGTCCGGTGGCCATGCGGTTCGGGCCGAGCAGGCTGGCGATCCCAGATTGTTGATAAGACACTGCTCCTATTGTATCGGCGCTGCTACACTTGAGGATTACGTGGCGCAGGACGAAACAGCACTTCGACAGGATATTGTCGCCATCGGCCGTCTCATGTATGAGAAGGGCTGGGTGGCTTCGAACGATGGCAACATCAGTGTGCGCTTGGACGCCGAGCGCATCTTGTGCACACCGACGGGCATCAGCAAAGGCCGGATGGCGCCCGACGACCTGATTGTCTGCGATATGCGCGGCAACAAGATTGCCGGGCGGCGCGAGCGGACCAGCGAGATCCTCATGCATTTAACGATGTACGAGATGCGGCCCGATGTGCGGGCCGTCGCGCACGCCCACGCGCCCGTGGCCACGGGCTTTGCGGTGGCGGGCCGGGCCCTGAACATGGCCATTCTCCCCGAGGTGGTCGTGAACCTCGGTTGCGTGCCGCTGGCGCCGTACGGGTTACCGGGGACACCGGAGTTGAGCGAAACCTTGAAGCCCTTCATTCCGCACTACGACGCTATTTTGCTTGGCAACCACGGCGTCGTCTGCGGCGGGGCCGACCTGTGGAGCGCGTTTCACAAGATGGAGACCGTTGAACACGTCGCCCGCATCGCGCTGGTGGCCGAGCAACTCGGCGGGCCGAAACTGCTCGATCGCCACGAAGTCGACCGGCTGTTTGAAGCCCGGGCGCGTTACGGAATCCAATCGAACTCGAAGGCCGCGCCGGGATGTCCGATTACGGCCGGAGACGTGGCGGGCCAGGAACGGATTGCGGTGACCCGGGAAGAGTTAATCGTCCTGATTGACGAGGCCGTGCGGGCGGGCCGGTAAGCCGCATCGACAACGGCATCCGGTTGCGCGATACTTGCAGGGAAAGCTATGGGCGATGCACTGGGAATGGTGGAGACCCGCGGACTGGTCTCGATGATTGAAGCCGCGGATGCGATGGTGAAGGCTGCGAATGTCCGTCTGGTTGGTTGGGAAAAGATCGGATCGGGCTACGTGACGGCCATTGTGCGCGGCGATGTGGCTGCCGTGCGCGCGGCTACCGACGCCGGCGCGGCCGCGGCGCGGCGGGTGGGTGAACTCGTGAGCGTACACGTGATTCCGCGGCCGCACGCCAGCCTTGAGGGCGTGCTACCGATTGGCAAGGTAAACGGGAAGTAGATGATCCTGGCGCGCGTAGTTGGAACCGTCGTCGCCACGCGCAAGGATCCGCGCCTGGAAGGTAAGAAGCTTCTCATCCTGAAGCCCGTCTCGCCCGAAGGCAAGGATGAGGCAAGCTACCTGATTGCCGTCGATGCCGTGGGCGCCGGATTCCGCGAGACGGTGATCGCCGTGACGGGCAGTTCGGCGCGCATGGCGGACGGGTGCAAGGACCGTCCGGTGGATACGGCGATCATCGGTATCGTCGATACCATCAGCCTTGATAAAGGCGCGGTCAAGGGCAGTTAGCGGGGTAGTGAGCAATGTACATCGGCAGGGTAATCGGCCGGGTGGTTTCGACGGTGAAGGATCCGGGGCTGGCCAGCCAGCGGCTCCTGATCGTCCAGCCGTTAACGTCGGCGCTTGAGCCCACGGGCAAGCAGCTTGTTTGTACCGACGCGATTGGCGCCGGGGCCGGCGAGTTGGTCTACTGGACCCGTGGCAAGGAGTCGAGCTTTCCCTTTCTGCCGGTGGAAGTGCCGACGGATACGACGATTGTGGGGATCATCGACCGGGTGAATCGATGTTGATGGCGCGGGTGATCGGCGATGCCGTGGCCACGATGAAGAACGCCAGCCACGAGGGCCAGAAGCTGCTTCTGGTGCAGCCGGTGCAGTTGGATCAGAGCACGCCCCGCGGCGATGCGGTCCTGGCCGTTGATGCGGCGGACGCCGGGCCGGGCGACCTCGTACTGCTGGTTACGGAAGGCTTCAGCGCGATGACGGCGGTGGGCCGGCCCGACTCACCGATTGATATGGTTGTGATTGGAGTTATTGACCGCATCGATCTCGTCGAGATAGCTACTCCGGCGTGATCGGTGCGTTTGCGTCCGGTTGAAGAGCATTGTCAACATTGCCGTGGCGATGAGGAAGCGCAGGAAGCCAAGACCATGGAATATTCGATTCACCGCGGCGAATTGAGCTCGCTCCGGAGGGACCGGTAGCACTGGCTGGAAATCGAGATGGCGCCCCACGGCCACAACCTGCGGCGTAATCAGAAACACGGAGGCGAGGCCCAGCAACAGAAGCAGGGCCGAGCCGAGGAGTGTCGGCCTTCCGGTCTTGATCATGACGGCGGTCAGCAGAATCAAAGTGCATAGCAGCAGGTCCGGGTAGTACCAAAATGTGAGCATCTGACGGCCGACCTCCGCATCGTAGTGCTGTAGCAGCGTTTGCGTGCGGTCTTTGCCCAACAGGTCAACCCACTTGGCGGCCTCGTCAGGAGGGTTCCCCACCATTCCGTTCGCCAGACGGGGCCGGAACGCAATAAACAGGGTGATTCCGACGAGGCCGGCCAGCCAGAATCCGAGAAGGAAGGAAAGGAAACGCCGTGAGTGCATCTGTCCTGCATTTTATCAACACCGATTGCCTGGCTACTCGCCAGACCGGCGCAGATCTTTGAGAATGAGCCCCCACCCGGCCCCGCCCCGGGCCCGGCTCCAAGCGTCCTCCTCCACCAAAACAGCCGCGTCGATCCGGTCGCCGGCCCGCAGGGCCTCGCCCGCCTCGGCCAGATTCCACCCCTTAATCTGCCGCATCACCCCGTCCTGTCGCACTTTCAAAAACAGATGCTTGCCGTTTTTGACCTCCGGCGTGAGCACGAGATCGAGCCCCCGCAGCACCAGCAGCGGCGGTTGATTGGCCGCGCCAAACGGAGCCAAACTCAGCAAGTCGGCCGCACCCTGTCCATCGAGCTCCGCCAGCGTCGCCGTGGCGTCGATCTCGAGAACCGGCACCCGGTCCTCCCGGCTCATCACCGCGGCCGCGTAGGCCGCAAAGCGTTGGCGAAACTCCCTAATCCGGTGCGACTTCATCGTCAGACCCGCCGCCTGCCGGTGCCCGCCGAACTTTACAAACAGATCCGGCATGCTCTCGAGCGCTTCGAGCAGATGGAAGTTGGCCGGACTGCGGCCGGAGCCCTTCGCCTCGCCCGTTTCAGCATCCTCACTCAAAACAAACACAGGACGGCAGTAGCGCTCCACCAGCCGGCCGGCGACAATCCCCACCACCCCGGCATGCCAGTCCCCCGCCGAAAAGACCAGCCCGGCCTCCTCTTCACCCACCGGCACCGCCTCGCAGCTCCGGACGATCTCCGTCTGCGTCTCCTGCCGTTCTTTGTTCATCGCATCGAGCGCCACGGCCAACTCGTGGGCACGCCCGGCGTCGGTGGTCAGAAATAGCTCAATCACGTTCCGGGCATCGTCCATGCGCCCGGCGGCATTGAGGCGGGGAGCGATCTGAAAGGCCACCTGCCGCGCCGAGGGCACGGTTCCCTCCTCGAGCCCGGCGATGGCGAACAGGGCTTTCAGTCCCAAGTTGCGTGGGTCGCGCAGCCCGGCGAGGCCATGCTTGACGATGGCGCGGTTCTCCCCCGTCAGCGGCACGACATCGGCCACCGTGGCGATGGCGGCCAGCTTGAGAAAGGATGCGAGCAGGCGTTCGCGGCGCCCCGCCTCCCAGCCGAGTTCGACGAAGAGCGCCTGCGCCAGTTTGAGCGCCACGGCGGCGCCGCAAAGGTTCTTCGACGGATAGCCGCAGTCGGCCCGGTTCGGATTCAGCACGGCGACCGCGGCGGGCAGTTCGCCCTCCGGCAGATGGTGGTCGGTCACGATCACGTCGATGCCAAGTTCCTTGGCGTGGGCTACCACCCCCCCGGCCCGGATGCCCGTATCGACGCTGACAATCAGGCCCACCCCGTCCGCTGCCGCCTGCCCCACCACCTCGGTGCGCATGCCGTAGCCCTCGCGCATCCGGTGCGGCACGTGGAAGGCTACCGAGGCCCCCGCCAAGCCAAGCGCGCTCATCAGAATGACGACCGAAGAGGTGCCGTCGACATCGTAATCCCCGTAAAGGAGAATCTTCTCCTTCGTCTGCACGGCCCGGGCCAGACGGGCCGCCGCCCGCCCCATGTCGGCCAAGCCAAACGGATCGTGCAACTCCGCCAGCGACGGGCGCAGGAAGCGCTCGGCGGCGGCCGGGTCCCGGATCTCCCGCCTCCACAGCACCCGGGCCGCGGGCATCGTGAGTCCCAGGGCGCTTGCCAGCGCAGCGACCTCCGCCTCCGGATGGACCGGGAGTTCCCAGCGAAAGGGCTGCCGTCCGTTCATCAATTGCGTGAGAAGAAGCCGCCGCCCATCGGGTCGTCGTCGTCGCTCTCGTCGCCGGGCGGAAGCCACAGGTCGATATCGTTCATGATCGACAGCAGCTCATTCATGAACTCGCTGCGGACTTCGTACATGTAGACTTTGTCCTCATAGTCGAAGCTGATCTCGATTTGCGAGGTGAACCCGGTGTAGGGCGCCAGCTTTTTCAATCGCCGTTCCATCTCCCGGCGTTCGGGCTGCGGCATTTCACTTTCGGCCAGCTCTTCGCTGACATCGTCGATGCTCTGCTGCTCGAACTCGCGGGCGTGGAGCACAACCAGCTTGACCCCCAGCCGCTGCGAGCATTCAATGAACTCCCGGAAATCGGGCCGCCGTTCGACATCCCACATCACCACGCCGCCGTTGTCGCTCAATCGCGACTCGCCGTGGAAGACGATCATCCCTCGCGACTCGAGATAGGGCGGGAGTTCGTTCTTGAGGGTATCGAGATCAGGATGCATGGTTTTATTTTCCCTTATCACTGCGGTTCAGAATCAGCACTTCCTCGCGCTGTTGGCCGGCCAGGTCGCGCGCGGCGGGGGTGACGATGCTTTTCGGACAGATGTGGATCTTACGCCCATGGCGGATCGCTTCGCGTACATCGTTCTCGCAGACAAAATCGACAATCGTTGGCTTCGGCGCCGGGGCCGTGGGTAAGGCGGGTTCGGCGGCTGCCGCCAACGCCGCCGCCGGCGCGGGAGTTCCGCGGCGGGCGAGAAAGCGGTCGACGATATCGGCTGTCGAGCTGGGCGCGGTCGACACCCCCCGCTGGCCGAGGACCTTTTCCACGGCGGCGATGACCCGGGAGCGCTCCACGGCTCCCGCGCTAGCCCTTGTCGCGGCGGCAGCGGCAGGCTTGCCCAGAGCGGGCAAGGCCTCGTGCGGCTCCCTCACCGCCCAGGCGACCCGTTTAATGTTCAGCAGGTGCAGCGGGGTGACGTTGTCGCCGGTCGAGTTGCCGGCCACGGCTCCGCAGCCTAGCGTCATGGCGGGGAACAGATTGGTCGTAATGCCGACCGAGCCCTGCGGGGTCGGCGAATTGACCAGAATCCGGTGCGCCGGCATGCGCAGGCCGTACTCGAGGGCGCGGGCCTCGTCCTGCGTGTAGATCCCACAGGTATGGCCCAATCCGTGAAACCGCAGCACCGCCTCGCAGGCGTCCAGCGCCTCCGGCCAGCCCGCGACAAAGCGCAGTGCCAGGACCGGCGAGAGCTTCTCGGCCGACAGCGGATACTCCTTGCCGATGCCGCCAATCTCGCAAGCGAGCACGCGGACGCCAGCGGCAACCGCAAACCCCGCCGCCTGCGCAATCGCCGTGGCCGAGTGGCCCACCAACTCCGGGTTGACGGCCGTGCCGCGGCTGAACAGCACCTTTTCAAGGGCCCGGGTCTGCTCTGGCGCGCAGAGGTGGGCGCCCTGCGCCTGCAGGGCCCGTAGCACCGCCTCCCGGCGGCTGGTTTCAGCGATCAGCGTCTGCTCGCTCGAACAGAGTGTGCCATGGTCAAACGATTTGCCGGAGAGCAGTTTGCCGACCGCCGCATCGATATCTGCCGAAGTGTCGATAAGCACGGGGACATTACCGGGCCCAACGCCATAGGCCGGCTTGCCGCTTGCATAGGCCGCCTTCACCATTGCGCCGCCCCCGGTGGCGAGGATCACAGCCGTTTTCGGATGCCGCATCAGCGTGTTCGTCGCCTCGAGCGTCGGCTGCGTCAGACACTGCAGCAGGCCCTCGGGCGCTCCGGCCGAGATGGCCGCGCGGTAGAGGATCTCCACGGTGGCGCACGTGCAGCCCTTGGCCCGCGGATGGGGGCTGATGACGATCGCGTTGCCGGCCTTCAGGGCGATCAGGCTCTTATAGATCGCCGTCGATGTAGGGTTGGTCGTCGGCAGCACCGCGGCCACCACCCCGAGCGGCGCGGCGATCTCGGTCACGCGCTCCTCGGGCAGTTCGCGCAGTACACCGATGGTCTTCATGCCGCGCAGCCGTTGCGGCAGCAGTTCGGCCGCGAGCAGGTTCTTGGCCAGCTTGTCGCCGGCGTTGCCATAGCCGGTCTCCTCGACGGCCATCGCCCCCAGTTTGGCCGCGTTGCCGCGCGCGGCTTCCGCCATGCGCTCCAGAATCGCGTCGACCTGTTCCTGGCTAAAAGAGCGGTACTTCTCCCAAGCCGCCCAGGCCTTCTCGACCTTCGTGCGGACCTCTTGAATTGTAAGCAGGTCGGGATCGTGCAGCATCGCTGCCTGTTCCTAGCCGGGGCCTACTTCTTCATCGCGCCGGGAAGGATCTTTTCCACTTCCTCGTGCGGGTTAGGAATAACGTGTACCGCCACCAGTTCCCCCACACGCCGCGCCGCAGCCGCGCCCGCATCCGTGGCCGCCTTCACCGCGCCCACGTCACCGCGCACGGTAACCGTCACATAGCCCGCGCCGATGTACTCTTTTCCAGTCAACGTCACGTTGGCCGTCTTCACCATTGCATCCGCCGCTTCAATCGCGCCGACGAGGCCTTTTGTCTCCACCATGCCAAGTGCTTCCATAGGGTCTTCAGCGAGAGTACCACATTAAACCGGAGAGTTCCCTGGCCACCGCAACATTCCCGATCGGACCGGGTTTACTCGCGAGGATGCCTCCCCATGCCCTGCGACGATTTGAACCAGAGACCTCGCCCAGCCCGGCGCCTGTGCGCGTTGGCTCTGCTCGCCGCGCTGTCGGCCGTCGGGGCCGACCTCTCCGGCAAATGGCAAGGCACCATACCGGGCCGGGACGGCAACCAGCGGGAGGTGCGCTTCCAATTCGAAGCCAAAGGCGACCGGCTGACCGGCAAGATGCTGGGCCCCGCTGGCGACAGCATCGCAATCGCGGAAGGCAAATTGCACGCCCAGGGTCTCTCCTTCAAGGTCACCCTCCAATTCAACGGCAGCCCGCTCTCCCTGTTCTACACCGGTAATTTCGACGGCGAACAGCTGCGCTTGAAGATGCAGCGCGAAGGTGCTCCGCGGGCCACAGAGTTGCTCCTCAAAAAGGCCGGGTCTTAAGTCAACCGCCGTGCGAATGCTCTGGATGGTTCTCCTGTGCTGTCCGGCGGCCTTCGCCCAGTCGACCGGGGCGGTGCGGGCGAGCGGCCGGCCCGTACCGGGTGCGGTGGTGACGGCCAACCGGGGCCAGACGCGCCTTGAGACCACCACCGATGAACTGGGCCGCTACGACCTGCCGCTGACGCCGGGTGAATGGACCCTGACAGTCCAGATCTTCGGGTTCGCCACCGCCACGCAGGTTCGCAAAGTACCAGAAAGCTCGCCGGCCCAATGGTCACTCCAGCTGCGAACCCAGGCGCAGGGCCCGGGGCCGGCCACCGGGTTCACGCTGCCGGAGTTGCCCTCGGCCGAAGCGCCCCCGCCGCCGGACCCGGCCGATAGCAACGAAGCGTTTCTGCTCAACGGCAGCCTGTCGCGTGGCTTGGCGGCCACCCGGGCCGAGGGGCCGCCCGAGGCCGGCTTGGCGCCGGGCATGCCAATGGACGGGCCCGGTCTCCGTGCGGGCAGCCCGGAGGGCCCCGGGGGCTTTGGCGGCTTCGACCGCGGTCCCGGCGGTGGCCGCGGTGGCGGGTTTGGCGGCGGGCGCGGCGGCCGATTTGGCGGCGGCCCGGGCAGAGGCGCCGCCATCCAGCAGCGCCTCGAACAGATGCGCAACGCCACCGTCGGCAACCGGCGCCGGCGCAACAATCAAGGCGTGCGCGGCGCCCTCTCCTTCGAAGGACGGCACGCCGACTGGAACGCCCGTCCCTACTCGCTCACCGGGCGCGAATACCCCCGGCCCGACCAATCCCAGTACCGCCTTAACGGCGTGCTCGGCGGCCCCCTCAAGATCCCGAAACTGATCCTCGGCGACACCACCTTCTTTTCGCTCAGCTACAACATGACCCTCGGCCGCAACCCCTTCAACGGCGTCGCCACCGTGCCCACGGACAGCGAACGCGGCGGCGATTTTTCGGCTTCGCGCACCAACCTGCCGGTCACCCTCTATGACCCCCTCGCCGGTCTGCCCTTTGCCGGTAACCGGATTCCCGCCTCGCGCTTCGACCCGGCCGCGCGCGGCCTCCTGCTCCTGATTCCACCTGCCAACACCGCCGCCGCCGTTCAAAACTACCAGTTCCTCACCGGCGTCGCGCAGAACGCACGCCAACTCAGCGGACGGCTGAATCAGGCCCTCAGCCGCAAGGATCGCCTCTCCTTTCAGCTCGGCTGGCAGCAGCGCGATGGCCAAAGCGCCCAGCTATACGGCTTCCTCGATGAGACCCGCGGCCACGGCTACAACGCCGACCTGACCTGGAATCGCAACCTCACCCCCCGCCTCATCCAATCCCTCCGCTACCGGCTCACCCGCAACCTCACCGAAAACACCCCCTACTTTGCCTTCACCCGCGACGTCGCCGGCGAACTCGGCATCCGCGGCGCCGCCCGCGACCCCATAAACTGGGGCCCCCCCACGCTCAACTTCACCAACTTCGGCCGCCTCGCCGACGGCGTCCCTTTGTTCCGGCGTGACCTGTCGAACAACCTGAACTGGGGGCTCACCTGGGTCCGCGGCAACCACTCTCTCGTCACCGGCTTCGACTTCACCCGCCAGCGCAACAACCAGCGCACCGATACCAACGCCCGCGGCACCTTTACCTTCTCCGGCCTCGCCACCAGCCGCCTAGACGCCGGCCAACCCGCCGCCGCCACCGGCTACGACTTGGCCGACTTCCTGCTCGGGTTCCCGCAGTCGACCTCCCTGCGCTTCGGTTCGCCGTCGAACTACTTCCGCGGCTCCAGCTACGCCGCCTTCGTGCAGGACGAGTGGAAAGCCCGGCCTAACCTGAGCCTGAATTTCGGCCTGCGCTACGAACTCTTCGCCCCGCTCTCGGAACGATACGATCGTCTGGCCAATCTCGACCTCGCGCCCGGCTTAACCGCCGTCGCCCCCGTCACCCCCGGCCAGCCCGGACCCTACAGCGGCCGCTTCTCCCGCGCCCTCGTCGACCGCGATGGGAACAACTTCGGCCCCCGGCTGGGGTTGGCCTGGAAGCCGGCCAACCACGGACGGCTCTCCATCCGGGCCGGCTATGGCTGGTACTATAACGGCAGCGTTTACCAGAACTTCGCCACGCGCCTCGCCTCTCAGCCGCCCTTTGCTCAAACCGGCACTGTGCAATCCACCGCCATGCGGCGGCTGACCCTCGCTAACGGCTTTGCCCAGACCCCGGCGCAGAACATCACGAACACCTTCGCCGTCGATCGGTCCTATCGCATCGGCTACGCCCAGACCTGGTCGCTGTCCGTGCAGCGCGATCTGTTCCGCTCCTACGTGCTCGAAGTCGGCTATCTGGCCACCAAAGGCACTCGGCTCGACATGCAGCGCGCCCCCAACCGCGCCAACCCGGGTTCCCAATTAGACTCCGAAGCCCGGCGCCGCATCGGCAACGCCGTCGGCTTCACGCTCGACACGGCCGAGGCCAACTCCATCCTCCATTCCGCGCAGCTGCGGCTAACGCGGCGATTCACCCGCGGCCTGTCCGGCTCGGCGCTATACACCTGGGGCAAGTCCATCGATAACGCCAGCTCGATTGGTGGCGGCGGAGGCGGCACGGTTGCTCAGGATGACCAGAACCTGGCCAACGAGCGCGGTTTGTCGAGCTTTGACATCCGCCACAACTTCAACGGCAGCTTCGTCTTCGCCCCCCAACGGCGCAGCAAGTGGTGGAACAACTGGTCCCTCACCGGCAGCCTGCAGCTGCGAACCGGCACGCCGCTCACCGCCCGCGTCCTCGGCAACCAGTCCGACACCGCCGGCACCGGGGTCCTCGGCGCCGGCCGCGCCGAAGCCACCGGCCTGCCCGTCGCGGCCGGCGATGGCTTCTTCAACCTGGCCGCCTTCACCCTGCCGCCCCCCGGTCGCTACGGGAACTCGGCGCGGAACGTGATTCCCGGGCCGGGTCTGTTTTCCCTCAACGCCGGCCTTGGCCGCTCGTTCCGCCTCAATGAACGGCGCCGCCTCGAACTGCGCGCGGAATCGAACAACCTGACCAACCACCCGGTGATCACCAACCTCGCCACCACCGTCAACGCGTCCAACTATGGCGTGCCGCTCGCCGTCGGCGACATGCGCACCGTGCGGGTACAGATCCGTTTTCGTTTCTAGCCATGCGACCCCTGCTTCTGCTCTCCGCCGCCGCCCTCCTGGCCCAGACGCCCGCGCGCGACCCCGGGCTGGCCAGCTTCTCCACTTCCTCGAACCTTGTGCTCGTCAACCTCGCCGCCCAGGGCCGCGAGAACCTCAAACGGGAGGATTTCCGGATCTTCGAAGACGGCAAACCCCAGCAGATCGCCGTCTTCGAGTATCAGAAGCTCGATTCGACGCCCCTGCCCCCGGTGCCCATCCCGCCCCTGGCCCCGCTCTCCGCCCCGGCCGCCGCCCCCCCGGCGCCTGTCTATAAAGACCGCCGCCTGCTCGTCCTCTTCTTCGACTTCTCCTCGCTGGGCATCGCCGAGCAGGTCCGCAGCCAGCAGGCCGCGGCCAAGTTCCTGGCCACGCAGATGACCGCCGTCGACCTCGTGGCCGTCTACACCTTTTCGACCCGCCTCAAGAAGCTCGTCGAATTCACTACCGACCGCGCCGCCCTGCTCGCCGCCATCCAGTCCTTTGGCGCCACCGACACCCTGGACCTCCCCGTCGCCGATCTCGATACGGCCGACCCCGACTCCTTCTCCCTCGATGAAACCGAGTTCGCCATCTTCAATACCGACCGCAAGCTGGCCGCGCTCGAAGACCTCGCCAAACAGCTGCGCGCGATCCCGGAAAAGAAGGCCGTGGTCTACTTCTCGAGCGGCGTTTCAAAAACCGGCGTCGAGAACCAATCGCAGCTGGCCGCCACCACCAACGCCGCCGTCCGCGCGGGGTTGAGCTTCTATCCCATCGACGCCCGGGGCCTCATGGCCTCCGCCCCGGCCGGCGACGCCTCGGCCGCCTCGCCGCGCGGCGCCGGCGTCTTCTCCGGGCAGACCCAACGGCAGCGCCGGGATAAGGATCTGGACTCGCAGGAGACCCTGTTCTCGCTGGCCAACGACACCGGCGGACGGGCGCTGCTCGACGCGAACGACCTATCGTTAGGGATCCGGCAGGCGCAAAAGGAGCTCGACAGCTACTATATCCTCGGCTACTACTCGACCAACGACGCCAAAGACGGCCGCTTCCGCAAGATCCGCGTCGAAGGCCCTCCGAAGATGAAGCTCGCTCACCGGCCCGGCTACTACGCCGAAAAGGTCTGGACCAAGTTGAACGACGAAGAGCGGGAAAAGCAGTTGGCCGAGGCGCTGCAGTTGGGCAACCCCGTGACCGACCTGCCGCTGGCCGTGCAACTGCTCTACTTCCGGACTACGCCCAAGGCTTACTTCGTTTCGCTCGCCATCAAGATCCCCGGCTCGAACCTGCCGCCGAATACGGGGCTGGACTTCATCGGAAGTGTGAAGGACGGGCAGGGCCGGACGGTCTCCACGCTTCGCGATACGCTCAAGCTGAAGGCCGAACTCGGCGGTCGTAGTTTGCTCTATGACGCCGGTCTCTCGCTGCCCCCGGGCGAGTACCGCGTGAAGGTGCTGGCCCGGGAGAACACCCGCGGCGCCATGGGGACGTTCGAGACGCGTCTCGTCGTCCCGAACCTGGATGCCGGTCCCGCCGCGCCGGTGTCCAGTCTCGTGCTGGCCGTCCAACGCGCGCCGATTACCGCCCCGGCCAGGGAGCGGAAGCTCCAGCAGCTCCACCCGCTGGTGGCCGACGGGCAAAAGCTGTTGCCGGCCGTGACGAACGTGTTCCGGCGCGGGCAGACCCTGCGCGTCTTTGCCGAAGTCTACGCCCCGTCGCAAGCCACGCTGGCGGTGTACCGGGGCCGCCAGCGCGTATTTGAGTCCCCGGCGAAACAAAGCCAAAACGCGATGGAGTTCGCCGTGCCCCTTGCTCCTCTGCCGCCCGGGGAGTACACGGCGCAGTTGAACGTCATCAACCCGGCCAGCCAACGCTTTGCGTTCGTTCGCGAGCGCTTCGTGGTCCTGGCAGGCGGACCGGGATCCCGTTAGAAGCTAGCGGGTGGGGGCTCTCTGGTATACTGTAATCATGTTGTAATCCTCTACTGGAAGCGGAAACGATTCTGCGATTTCCGACATCCTTTTTTTGATCGTAAACCCGATAAGTACATAGAGGCGATTTGATATTAAAACGATGGATCACCAAAGGACTGGTGTTGTTTGCCGTATCCTTGCCACCAGCAATCAACGCTCCCGCTGAGAATTTATGGCGGAGTGCGGAAAAAGAGGACAGCCGCATGCAGCGAATCCGCAGTTTTTTTCGTAAGCGCAAGTGCCCCGCACAGCGCTACGCCGCTGAGTTTGTTGACGCAGCTGACCGCTACCGCCTGGACTGGCGCCTGCTTCCCTCCCTGGCTCTGATTGAGAGCAGTGGCGGTAAAGCTTTTACGAACAACAACATATTCGGATGGGATTCCTGTCGCCAGCGGTTCTCTTCCGTGCAGGCGGGCATCCACACAGTCGCCGAACGACTCGCCAACTCACCACTCTATTACGGCAAGTCGGTCGACGACAAACTCAGGGTCTATAATGCGCGTCCACACTACAGCGTGGCCGTCAAACGGGTCATGCAGCAGTTGGAGCTTGAGACGGCTGGGCTTTAGCCCGCCAGTCTTACTCCAAAGTAGAGCCCGGCAAACAGCAGTACACTAGCTGCCGCCACCGCGACCCAAACCATCGTCCTTTCTGACGCCGAACTAGCTTTTTTGGCGTCATTTTTCATCGTTTCGTCGAGGCTGTCAAACATGGGAGACCTCCATTCCTTTGCCCAAAATTTATGAATTAGGCCAAATGAAAAAACGGGCGATGGAATGGTCTTCCTAGCCGAATCTTACACCTGATTTCCCCCCGCGCAACACTTTTTTCTTTCCTGGACGCCTCAGCCCTACTCCCCGCGCTGCTCCAGCCGGGCCTGAATCTGTTCAAGCAGTGCAATCTGCCGCTCCTGCATCTGCACAAGCGTAGCCCACTCCCGGTCTCGCAGCTCGTCGATCTTGGCGTGCAGGCCCATCACCTCCATTTCGGCCTTGAGGTTGATCTCGTAATCGTGCCGGGCATCGAGCCGGTCGTGGGCCGATTGCCGGTTCTGGCTCATCATGATCACCGGCGCCTGAATCGCGGCGACACAACTCAGCACGAGATTGAGCAGGATGAACGGATAGGGGTCGAAGACCCCGGGCCGCCCCACGTTGGCCCCGATCCACAACACCATTGCGCCCAGAAAAAGCCCGAGAAAGGACCAACTGCCGCCAAACGAGGCCACGCGATCCGCCACCCGCTGACCAAACGTTAACTGCTCGCTGAACTCCTCGTTGATATCCCGGGAAATTGTGTTCTGGTTGAGCAAGGCGGCCACCACGGCTCGCTCCTGTTCATCCAACTGCCGGATCTGCTGGATCAGCTTGTTCGTGTTCATAAAAACATATTCCCCCGAATCGGTACAAGCCGGCACGGGGGAATCGTTAAGAACAGCCAATCAAGTCTAAAAGGGGTAAAGCGTGGTGACCGGACCGCCCGCGCCGCTGCCGGCGCCGACGGTGGCCTCCTCCTCGGCGCCTTCGCCGCTGATCTGCTGGCACATGATACCGGAGTCGCCCAAATAGACTTCAAACTCCGAAGGCCGAGGCAGGGAACCCTGAATCAGGGCCTCCGACAGCGGATCTTCGATGTACTTCTGCAGGGCGCGCCGCAACGGCCGGGCGCCGTAGCTGCGGTCCCCGCAGGTCTTCTCGAGGATGTACTTGGCGGCGTCTTCGCGCAGATGGATCTTGATCTGCTTGGTGCCCAGGTTGACGTTGATCTGATCGACGAGCAGGGAGACGATCTTCAGCAGGTCCTCGTCGAGCAGCGAGGTGAACAGAATGACCTCATCGAGCCGGTTGAGGAACTCCGGATTGAAGGCCCGCTTGACCTCGCCCATCACCTGGTCTTCGATCTTGGCCGGCACCACTTGGTTGGGCGAAGCAAAGCCCAACTGCGACTTCTTGTCGAGGAACCGGGCGCCCAGATTCGAAGTCATGATGATGATGGTGTTCTTGAAGTCCACCATGTTGCCGAGGCCATCGGTCAACTGGCCGTCTTCAAACACCTGCAGCAGGATGTTGTAGATGTCGGGATGCGCCTTCTCGATTTCGTCGAGCAGGATGATCGAGTACGGCTGTCGCTTGACCCGTTCGGTCAGCTGGCCGCCCTCCTCGTAACCGACGTATCCGGGCGGCGAGCCGATCAACTTCGAAACCGAGTGCTTCTCCATATACTCGGACATGTCAAAGCGAATCAGGCTCTTCTCGCTGCCGAACAGGAAATCGGCCAGCGCCCGCGCGACTTCGGTTTTGCCGACGCCGGTCGGACCCAGGAACAGGAACGACCCGGCCGGACGCTTGGGTGATTTCAAACCGGCCCGCGAACGGCGGATGGCCCGCGCCAGGGCGTTGATCGCCTTCTCCTGGCTGACAACGCGCTTGTGCAGCTCCTCTTCGATCCGGAGCAGCTTCTGGATCTCCTCTTCCTTTATCGAGGTCATGGGCACCCCGGTCCAGCGGGCGACCACGTCTTCGATATCGTCCTTGGTCACCGTGCCGGTCGAGGCGTCGTCCAGGTTGTACTTCTCGCGCAGAACCCGCAGATTCTCGCGCTCTTTGCGCTCTTCGTCCGAGTAGAAACGCGCCTTTTCAAACTCGTGGCTGGCGATGGCGTTCTCCATCCGGTGGACGATGAACTTGATGCGCTTCTGAATCTCGGAGACTTCGGCCGGCAGCGTGGTCTGCTTCAGCTTCACCCGCGCCCCGGCCTCGTCGATCAGGTCGATGGCCTTGTCCGGCAGGAAACGATCGGGGATGAAGCGGTTCGAGGCGTAGACGCTGGCCTCGATCGCCTCGTCCGTGTAGGCCACGGCATGGAACTTCTCGTAGCGTTCCTTGATGCCGAACATGATCTTGATGGCGTCGCTTTCATTGGGCGGCGGCACCTTCACGGCCTGGAAGCGGCGCTCGAGCGACCGGTCTTTCTCAATCGACTTGCGGTACTCGGCAGGGGTGGTAGCGCCGATGCACTGAATCTCGCCCCGGCTCAGCGCCGGCTTCAGAATATTGGCCGCGTCGAGCGACCCTTCGGCCGACCCGGCGCCCACCAAGGTGTGCAGCTCGTCGATGAAGATGATGGCGTTCTGGTTGTCCATCAACTCTTTCATGATCGTCTTCAGCCGCTCTTCAAACTGGCCGCGATACTTGGTGCCGGCCACGATCAGCGACAGATCGAGAGCCAGAATGCGCTTCTCGGCCAGGAACGACGGCACGTCGCCTTCGGCAATCCGCTGCGCGAGGCCTTCGACGATCGCCGTCTTGCCCACGCCAGGCTCGCCGATCAGCACCGGGTTGTTCTTGGTGCGGCGACACAGAATCTGCACCACCCGCTCGACCTCGAAGTCGCGCCCGATGAGCGGGTCGAGCTGCGTGTCGACGGCCAACTGGGTCATGTCGCGGCTGAACTCGCTGAGCAGCGAGCTCTCCTTGGGCCGGTTCGAGGTGATCTTCTCCGAACTCGACCGCGCGATCTCTTCCCGCACCTGGCTCAGCCGCAGACCGCGCTCGTGCAGAATCTCGGCCGCAAAGCACTTCTCTTCGCGGAGCAGGCCGAGCAGCAGATGCTCGGTGCCGATGTGCTTGTGGCTCAGCCGCTCGGCCTCTTCGGCGCCGTAGGCGAGGACCCGCTTGCACTCGTGACTCAACGGCAGATCGACGCTGGTTGAAACCTTCTCGCGGATCGTCGTGTGAGCCTCGATCTGTTTGCGGATGGATTCAATGGCGGCATGGGAACGCAAAAAGCGATTCGCCAGAGCCTTGTCCTCGCGCAGCAAGCCCAGCAGCAGGTGCTCCGTTTCAATGTACGGACTGCCGAACTGCGACGCCTCGTACCGGGCGAAGAATATAACCCGGCGCGCTTTCTCTGTATAGCGTTCAAACATGCGCTAGTTCTCCATTCTGCAGAAACAACACCCGGTCACAGGACCGGGCAAAGCTTGGGTTGTGGGTAACAAAAATCGATGTCAGCCCGTGCGACCGGTGTAGATCGGCCAGCAGAGCGCTGATGACCTCCCCCGTCCCTTCATCCAGATTCCCCGTCGGCTCATCGGCTAACAAATATTTGGGACGGCCCACCAGGGCCCGCGCCAAAACCACCCGCTGCTGCTCGCCGCCGGACAACTCACCGGTCCGGTGGTGCGCGCGGGCGCCAAGGCCCACCTCCGCCAAGCGGGCGCGGGCGGCCGGGGCGGCCTCCTCGCGGGGGACTCCCCGAATCAAGAGCGGCATCATTACATTCTCTTCGGCCGTAAACTCGGGAAGCAGATAGTGAATCTGCCAAACGAACCCAATTTCCCGGTTTCGAAAGTCGGCCAATTCGCTTTCGCTCAGCCGCTGCAGTTCTCTTTGCCCGCAAAAAATCTGCCCGCCCGTCGGGCGGTCGAGGCCGCCAAGGCAGTGCAGCAGAGTCGACTTGCCCGCGCCGCTCGCGCCCATCAAAGCCACACGTTCGCCCTGTTCGACGGCGAAATCCAGGTTGGCAAACACCGTGAGCGGCTCCGCACCCGATTGGTACGTCTTGCTCAGCCCGACCGTGCGTATGACAACTTCAGCCACCTTAACTTCAGGCTATCACCAATTTCCTGTCAGCATAAGCCAGCCGTGTCCGTAGCGCCGGCCGAACTCTCGCAGGGAAGGCGCGTCGAAGTGGACCCCGTCGGCTTTTGCCCGGAGTCCGCCGGCGCTGACAAACGCCGTCCGCGGAAATCGTACCGGCAACAAGGCCAGCTGTTCGCTGACGGCGGCGTATTTCGGGTTGAAGCGGCCCAGTTCGCCCACTACTACCGGCACATCGCCCACGGCTTGGCGCAGGGCGGTCATCACGACCATCCACCGCTCGGCGTAGGTGCTTTCAAGGCCCGGCTGCGCGTCGGCCTCGCCCTGGTGCCAGAGAATTCCGCGCAGCCGGCCGCCGGCGGCCTTGGTCCGCTCGACGGCGTTGGTGAACAGCTTTCCGCCCGGGGACCACTCCTCGAGACTCGAACCGCCCATGGCGGCTGGAATCAGGCCAATCTCCCGCAGTTGGCCGTGCTTCTGCACCGTCGCCGCGAAGGTTCGGCCCAGCCCCACGCCGGCAATGGCCGGTTTGTCGAAGTGCAGCGGGTCCAGCGCCGGAGCCCACGTGCGGTCCTTCGTGAAGACGGAGATGCCGGCCAGCGGCTGCTGATCGGCGGCTTCCACCTCGCCGCGGCCCGCCATATTGGACTGCCCGGCTAGCAGGAATACATCCCGGCCACCTTGACCAAACACGGGACCGGCAAATAGCGAAACGAAGCCAAACCGGGTGAGGCGTAGGGTGTCTGTCATACCACGAGCTTCCAGGGGCCGCGCTCCTCGCGCTTGAGGAGCTTCCGCGCCTCCGGCTGCAGGACGGTCTGCCGGGCATCGTCCCAGTCGACCTTTACTTTCGAGCGGAGAGCGACGTTGGCGAGCAGACAGGTCGCCGTCGACTTATGGCAGATCTCGATGTCGGAGGCGGGCTTCTCGCGCGACTTCACACAGGCCAGGAAGTTGGCCCAGTGCGCCAGGCCGGCGTTGTTCGAACTCTTAACTTCGACCACCTCGCCCGGGCCCTCCGGGTGGATGCGGTAGAGCGAGCGGTCGACAAACAGCGACGCTTTGGTGCCGTGGAAGAGCGTTCCGTAGCTCTGTTTGAACATTGAGTTGCCGTTGAACATCCGGTTCTCGTAGTGGGCCAGGAAGCCGGGGAACTCGTAGACGGCCGTGAGGGTGTCGGGTGTTTCGCGGTTATCTTTAATTTGATACTTGTCGCCGAGGGCCACCACGGATTTGGGCATCGGCTCGCCCATGCCCATGCGGGCGATGTCGAGCACGTGGACGCCCCAGTCGGTCATCATGCCGCCGGCGTAGTCCCAGAACCAGCGGAAGTGGGAGAAGGTCTTGGGGTCGACGCCGAAGCGGTTGGCGTTGAAGGGCCGCTTGGGGGCGGGCCCGAGCCACATATCCCAGTCGAGGTCGCTTGGCGGGGCGCCGTCGGGCGGGTTGCCGATACCTTCGGGCTTGGCGTTGCCGTAGTTCCAGGTTTTGACGACGGTGACGTCGCCGATGTCGCCGCGTTTGACGATGTTGCAGGCTTCGATGAAATGGGCGCCGCTGCGCTGCATGGTGCCGCCCTGGACGACGCGCTTGTACTTGCGCGCGGCCTGTACCATCTTCTGTCCCTCTTCAATCGTGACGCTCGAAGGCTTTTCGACGTAGACATCTTTGCCGGCCTTGCAGGCTTCGATGGTCATATAGGCGTGCCAGTGGTCGGGCGTCGAGATGCAGACGATGTCGACGCTCTTGTCGGCGAGGATCTCGCGGAAGTCGCGGATCTTGCGCGCCGCCCCGCCGGGCTGCTTGGCGGACTGTTCGGCGGCGAGTTCGAGGTTGGGGGTGTAGACGTCGCAGACGGCGCTGACGTGCAGATTGTCCTGGCGCATGGCCGAGTTCAGGTTGCCGCGGCCCATGCGGCCCATGCCGATGAAGGCGGCGTTGATCTTGTCATTGGCGCCGCGCACCTGGCCGGTGAACAGGTTGGTGGTGTAGGCGAGGCCGGCGGCCTGCAGCACCGTTCGACGGGTGGAATCCTGGGACATCAGGAAAGGCTACCACGAGTTTCAACCGAATTCGAACCCGCAGATGGCGCGGGCCGGGACATCGGGGAGGAAAGGGCCGCGGCGCATGCGGACGAGTTCCCGCCGGCGCTCGAACCCGTAGCGTTCAGCCAGCGTCACCGCTTCGGCGTCGGCGGGAAACAGGTCCCAGCAGACGGCTTCGCCGCCGCGGCGGGAGATGGTGAGCTGCAGCGCCGTTTCAAGGCCCGGCCCCACCCAGGGGCCGAAGTACCAGGCCAGCCGGCCCGGGCGGCCGACGCAGGGGCCGGAACCGGCCAGGGCAGCCAGCAGCGGGGCATCGTAGGCGACCGCGGCGCGGGGCCGCTCCCAGCGCTCGATGGGCTGTTCGTCAACAAAGCCCAGCTTGCGATAGAGCGGGGCGCCCATGGCCGTGGCGTCGAGCCGGAAGCAATCCGCCTCCATCTGCAAGGCTTCTTCGAGGAGCCGGGTGGCGTAGCCGCGGCCGCGGTAGTCGGGCGCGGTCAACACCATGCCGATCCAGACGACGCCGCTCGTGTAGCGCACGGCGGTGGTGGTGGCCGCCAGTTCGCCGTCGGCGAAGATGCCCCAGCAGCTGCCGGGCGCCAGCGACAGGGTCCGGGCCCAGTCGGCCGCCGTCTGGTTCCAATGGGCGGCTTCGACCAGGCGCATGGCGGCGGGAATGTCGGAGGCCTGCAAGAGGCGCAGTTCACTCATGATCGTTTCCCAGCGTACCCCGCCGTGGTACCGTTTTTTTAACTTCGCCTATGACCCGCCGGACTTGTCTTGCTCTCTCCGCCGCCGCCGCCCTGCGCGCGCAGAATGTTCCCTATCCTGGCGTTGTCTATCGCAACTACGCCCGCTGCCTGCCCGATTACTTAAAGGGTCTGGCAACGGTGGCCTACGAGCGCCGTCTGGCGGCCCTGCGGACGTTGACGACGCCGGGGGCCATCGCCGCGCGACAGCGCTGGGCGCGGCAGACGTTCTGGTCGCTGATTGGCGGCGAGTTGGAAAAGACGCCGCTTGCGCCGCGGTCGGCCGGGGTGGTCCGGCGCGACGGGTACCGGATTGAGAAGGTCGTTTATGACTCGCGGCCCGGCTTTCCGGTGACGGCGAATCTGTACGTCCCGGAGTCCGGAGCCGGGCCCTTTCCGGGTGTCCTGCTGCAGATGGGGCACAGCCCGCTCGGCAAGGCCTATGCCACCTATCAGCGGTGCGCGCAGGGCCTGGTGCAGTTGGGCTTTGTGGTGCTGGCGTTTGATCCGCAGGGGCAGGGCGAACGGATTTACTACCCGGACGCCACGGGCCGGCGTTCGCGGCTGCCGAGTGCGGATGACGAACATTCGACGGCCGGGTGGCAGATGCTGCTCTCGGGCGACACCGCCACGCGCCTGCAGACCTGGGACGCGGTCCGCTCGCTCGACTATCTGCTGTCGCTGCCTTACGTGGATCCGCGCCGCGTGGCCACCACCGGGCAATCGGGCGGCGGTACGGATTCGATGTTCCTGCTTGCCGTCGATGACCGGCTGAGTTGCGCCGCGCTGACGAGCGCCAACTCCGAGAACTTCGCCTGCAAAGAGTTTTCGGCTCCGGGTTCGACCGACGACGCCGAACAGAATCTGCTCAATGCCGCGCCGGCCGGTTTCGACCGCTGGGATATGCTCTATCCCTTTGCGCCCAAGCCCCTGCTGCTGACCGTGAGCGACAAGGACTTTCTCGGCACTTACAGCCCACAGTATATCCGGAGCGGCTGGGAGGAGTTCGGGCACCTGAAAAAGCTATATAGCACTGTGGGGCGGGCGGACCACCTGGCCTGGGGCAGCACGGCGCTGCCGCACTCGCTCGAGCTGGACACGCGCCTGCAGATTTATAACTGGTTTCTGCGCTGGATGCGGCCGGGCTCGCGGCCGGTGGCCGAGGAGCCGCCGACGACGGTGGAGGCCCCCGAGACGCTGCAGTGCACCGAGGGCGGCGGGGTGATTGGGTCGCTCGGTTCCGAGACCCCGTTTACGCTGCAGCGCAAGGGCCGGGCGCCGCGGAAGCCGCGGGCGCTCGAGGAGCTGCTGCAGATGGATGCCCCGGCGGCGGAGCCGTTCACGATCCTGAAGACTTTCCCGGGCCGGGGTGTGACGATTGAGGCGGTGGAGGTGGCTTCGGCGCCGGCGGTGTATGTCCCGGCCTGGTTGTTTTCGCCGCGTCCGGCGGTGGCGGGGGGCGGGCGGGAGCCGGTGATCGTGTTGCTGCAGAACGGAGGGCGGCGGACGGGCTGGCACGAGGATGAGTTGCACCAGACGCTGGCCCGGCAGGGCTTTGCGGTGTGCGTGCCGGACCTCCGGGGCGTGGGTGACCTGCTGCCGGAGCTGGGGCCGGGCAACCCGCGCTATGTGCGGTCGCATAACGAAGAGGAGGCCTATGCGTGGGCCTCGCTGATGCTGGGGCGCAGCTTGCTGGGCCAGCGGGTGAGCGATCTGTTGGCGGTGGTGCGCGGTTTGCGGCGGCATCCGGCGCACCGGGACCGGCCGGTGGTGGTGGCGGCGCAGGGGCAGTTTACGGTAGTGGCGCAGTGCGCGGCGGCGCTGAGCGCGGAGATTGGCCGGCTTTATCTTTCGGGTGGTCTGGTGAGCTTTGCGAGTGTGGCGGCCACGGAGAGCTACCAGCATGCTTTTGCCAATTTTGTGCCGGGTTGGCTCAAGGCGACCGATCTGCCGGAGATCATGGCTCGGTTGGGGGACCGTTCGATCACAGTGGCCGGGACGGTGGACGGGGCGGGGCGAACGATGGAGGCGGCGGCGGTGCGGGAGGCTTTGGGGGCGGCCGGGCGGGTTGCGGTGTTGCCGCGGACGGAGTGGACGGCCGAGGGGATCGCCCGGCTGGCGCGGGGGTGATGGGGAGGGGGAGTGCGCGAGGGGCTGGCGGGGCCGGACAGGGTTGCGTCGATAAGCATTCTGAACCTTTTTGCCTGCCGCTGCGTACTCTGCGGCATGCGCTTGCTCCTGCTGGCCCCCTTTGCCCTTCTGCTGGGCGGTTGTGATCTCGAACCCTGGCCGGATGCCCCACGAGAGTTCGAGGAGTTCTCTTTCGATCTCTCCCTGCGCGCCGGGGGGCGGCTGACGCTCGAGAACTACAATGGGCCGGTGGAGATTAGGGCCTGGGATAAGGACCAGGTCGAGGTCCGGGGCAGCAAATACGCCGCCTCGAAGGAGCAACTGGCCGAGGTGCGGGTAGAGGCGCGGGCCGCCGGGCCGGACGCGGTGGCCATCCGGACACTACCGCCAGCTGAAGGACGGGGCCAGACCGGCGCACGGTTCACGATCCGTGTGCCGCGCCGGAACGCGATCGAGCAGCTGGTGACTTCGAACGGCGCCGTGCGGTTGGAGGGCCTGGAGGGGCCGGGACGGGTGCAGACATCCAACGGGGCTATCCGCGTGGGACAGCATCTGGGGGCGCTAGACCTGAGTACTTCGAACGGGGCCATCGACATCGGCGGCGTCACTGGGCCCGTGACGGCGCGCACCTCGAACGGCCGGGTGAGCGTCGAAGATCTCAAAGGGGGGCTCGACGCGGCCACTGCAAACGGGTCGATCACGGCGACATTGCTGGAAACTCCGGCGGAGGGCCCGCTGCGGTTCGCCACGACCAACGGGAGCGTCACCCTCAAGCTGCGGCAGGCGCCCCGGAGCGATCTGCGCGTGCAGACGAGCAACGGCGCGGTGACGGTGCGATTGCCGGAGGCGACCAACGCCCGGGTGCGGCTCGGCACCTCGAACGCCGCCATCACGAACGAGTTCCCGCTGGCCGGGAGCGGCGGCGTGGCGACCAGGACGCGGGTGGACGGCAAAATTGGCAACGGCGGACCGCTGGTCGACATCCAAACGTCGAACGCTTCGATTCGGCTGCTGCACTCCGGCCTTTGAAACAGGGACGCAGTTGCTCTCACTCGTTTTTTTGATTACACTCAGCTTGGGTGATTCGGCCAACCGTTCCGGCGCCCAACAATCCAGGGAGGATTATCCAGTTATGAAAAAGTTTGCTCTGTGTTTGGCTCTTTGCTCGGTGGCTGCGTTCGCGGACACCTGGAAGGGCACCGTTTCCGACGCCAAGTGCGGCGCCAAGCACGCTGATGCTTCCGAGAAGTCGATGGGCTGCGTGAAGGGCTGCGTGAAGGGTGGTTCCGCCCCCGTGTTCGTGACCGAGGACGGCAAAGTGGTTCCGATCCACAACGCCGACTCCGTGAAAGATCACCTCGGCCACAAGGTTACCATCACCGGTAAGTTGAAGGACGGCTCCGTCCACATCGACTCGGTGAAGATGTAATTTGCCCCCGGGGCGCGGTCGGCTATTGCAGCTTACCGCGCCCCGCAACCTCCCAAGTCTCCACCACTTCCTCTCCCCGCACCCCGTAAATCCTCTCCTCCATGTTGACGCTCACGCAAACGTGATTCATCAACACCCTGGCTCGGTCTCCCACTTTAAACTTTGCCCCGTTGCGCTTGATGTAACCGTGTTCCTCGTTCATTTTGAAGAAAAACGCTTCCGGGCTGCCGAGGACTTCGCCGTATCCGCCGGCGGCGGTCTGGTCGCTAGTGAAGGTCTTCGAGCCGCCATCGATGATCATTTGATCGTCTACGCTTGTAGAAACTACGGTGCAGAGAATGCTGGCCGCGCAGTCCTCGGGACCGCAGGCGCCGCTGGCGATGGTATTGCGGTCGTTGAAGATATAGGTGCCGGGGCGCATCTCGTTCATGCCCTGAACCAGATGGGACTGCCACATGGTGGGAGTGGAGCCTCCGCTGACGAGTTCGAATTCGATACCGGCGGCCGCCGCCTCGCGCAGGACCTGCTGGACTAGATTCGACACCTGTAAAAGTCCGGCGGGGTCGTTTGACTTCAGATGGCCGGGGTAGAAGGCGAGGCCGCGGACGTTGGTGCCGATGCGCTTGGCCAGGGGGACGACCTCTTCCGGGCGAACGCCCACGCGGCCGAGACCGGCATCCATTTCGATCAAGAATTCTACTCCTGTAGGAATCAGGGGTTCGGCGACCTCATAGCTGTCGACGGAAACGGTCAGGCGGGTCTTCTTGGCGACCTCCGCCACGCGGGGCCACTTTTTGGGGCCGTAGAGGGGATAGGCGATCAGGAGATCTTCGACGCCGGAGGCGAGCATGACCTCGGCCTCACTGACCTTGGCGACGGTGAGGCCGGCGGCGCCGAGGTCGAGTTGGAGGCGGCCGAGGGCGGGAATCTTGTGGGTTTTGGTGTGAGGCCGGAGGCGGATGCCATGGGAGGCGGCGTATTCCGACATTCGTCGGAGATTGCGCTCCATGATGTCCAGGTCGATCACGAGAGCGGGGGTATCGAGTTCAGAGATGTGCATCAGTTTTTAAATCGTACCGCGAACTTGCCGGCTGGTCCGCGGTAGAAGAGTTCGAGGTCTTTGGCTTTCTGCTTGCCGTCGAAGCCGAAGTAGAGGAGGCCGCTGACGGGTTTGAGGCTTTTGCCTTCGGGCAGCACCTTTTCTTTCAACACTTTGAGAACCGGGTGCTCTTTGGTGTCGGTCATGCCTTTGCTTTCGAGCGAGGTTCCGGCGCCGGCGCCGGCGCCGCCGACCATACCGCCGTTGCCGAGCGGAATGCCGCCGAGGCGGGGGCCGGTGGGGTTGTTGCCGACGTAGGTGCCGCCGCCGCCGGGCGCTTGGCCGAGGACGAGGGCGCCGCGGCCGGCGAGTTGGGCGGGGTGGAAGGGGGGAGAGCGTTGGGCGTCGCGCGTCGAGAAGAGCTGGAACTGTTCGCGTTGGATATCGAGCGGCTCTTCGCCGAGGGGGGTGACGGTGAGGTCGACGACGATGATGGCGCCGTCGAAGTCGCTGCCGAGCAGGCGCTTGATGTCGGCGCGGTCGGGGTAGACGGTGGCTTTGATTTGGATGCGGTCATCTTCGTAGACGCCGGCGGGGAACTTGCGTTCGGCGGCGCCGAGGACGACCGCGCAGAGGACGAGGGGAAGCGGGAGTGCCGGAATGCTGAGCCGCATGCCGCAATTATACGCTCAAACTTCAGCGGTGGCCGCCGAGAAGGGTTTTGTGACCGCCTTTTTGCAGGACGCCAATTCGATCCTCGAGACCGCGCAGTGTAGCGGTGAGGGTACGAACTGGACGATTCTGACCGGTGGACCCGGGGGAGTCCGGATGATCGCCGACTCCGACTGGCCGCTCGATTCGCTGCAGGTGCATACGGGCGCAGCGGCGGCTTACCGGGTGCACCGGCGGGGCGGGGAAGTGATGGTGGAGGGGCGGTCAGCGCATCAGGCGCTGGCGGTGCGGTCGACTCCTCCGGCGCAGGTGGCGCGGTTTCTGCTGGGCGCGCGGGGGTAGCCGGCAGGTTTTACGTCCGGGGAGGGCGTAAGACGGTAGAATATTGGCCATGATGCAGCGCATGGCATTGGCAATCGCGGGAGGCCTGTGGGCCGCCTCCGGTCTTTGGGCCCAGTTGGCAACGGGGCCGACGGTGCGGTTTAACACCTCGCTTGGGGAGATTGATGTTCTCCTGTTGCCCGGTTCGGCGCCGGCGACGGTGCAGAACTTCCTGAACTACGTGCGCCGGGGGACGTATAACAATTCGATCTTCCATCGTTCCGTGCCCGGTTTCATTATTCAGGGCGGCGGATTTACGTTCTCGAGTGGAACGTTCCGGGCGTTGGCGGCCGATCCGCCTGTCCGCAACGAGTTTCGTACGTCGAACTCGCGCGGCACGATTGCCATGGCCAAGCTGGGGAACAATCCGAACAGCGCCACCAACCAATGGTTCTTCAACCTGGCTAATAACGCCTCGAACCTGGACAATCAGAACGGCGGCTTTACAGTGTTCGGGCGCATCACTAATGGCCTCGCCAACATGGACCGCATTGCGGCGACCCCGGTCTTCCGGTTGAATTCGGCCGAGTTGACCGACATTCCGCTGCTGAACTTCCGTTCGGGCCAGACGGTGACGGAGTCGAACGTGGTCTTCGTGCGTTCGATCACCATTCTCGATGAGACGCCGCTGCCGGAGATTTCGCCCAATGGCGTGATCTCGGCCGGAAACTTTGGAGCGATGCCGTTTGCCGCCCCGGGCTCCTACATTGAGATCTACGGCAACAACCTGGGGGGCGAGGTGAGCCGCGGGTGGAACACGGCCGACTTTGTCGCCGGCGCTGCGCCGCAGACGCTCGAAAACGTCCGGGTGACGGCTGGGGGGCAGTTGGCGTTTGTGAACTTCGTGAGCAAGAACCAGATCAACGTGCAACTGCCGGCGAGTCTGCCGGTGGGCGGCAACGTCGACATCGTCGTGTTCAACCGGAATGAGCAGAGCGCGGCGTATTCGCTGCCGGTGCGGGCGCTGGCGCCGGGGTTGCTGGCGCCGCCGAGTTTCAAGGTGGGCGAGAAGCAGTTCGTGGCGACGGTGCGGGCGACCGATGGGAGCTTTGTGACGGCCGCGGCGCCGGCGAAGCCGGGTGAACTGTTATTGTTCTACGGCGTGGGCTTCGGGCCGGTGAATCCGGCGACGGTGCCGATTGCGGGTCGGGTGGTGGAGACGGCGGCATCGGTGGCGGCTCCGGTGGTGTTTGAGTTTGGCGCCGAGAAGGCTGAGGTGATCTACTCGGGACTGGCGGGTGGGCTGGTGGGGGTCTACCAGTTCAACGTGCGGGTTCCGGCGGGGCTTCCCGATGGGGATACGGCGCTGAAGGTGACCGTCAACGGCGAGGCGTTGGGACAGACTCTGTTTATTCCGGTGCGCGCGGGCAACTAAGCCTCGTCCGCCGCCGGCGCGCGCTGCCCTTTGCGGTGGGCGACAACGCTGTCCTTCGTGGGTTCGGGTGCGGGTGCTGCCCGGCGTCGCGGCGATCCGGTGCCTGGTGGCGGGGCAGGGAGGGGCACCTGCGGCTGAGGCGGTGGGGTTCGTGCGTTCGCTGGCCGTGCCGCCCGTTCCCTGATCAGGGCTGTTTAGCCGGGGGCGGCGGGGGCGGCGGAGCGTCCTGGTCCGTGACGCGGCGCCAGCCGCCCTTTTTGGCGGGTGCGGCTGTTGCGGGTGCGGGGATGGTTGCGGGCGCTGGTTCGGATGCAGGCGCCGGGGTGTCGGCGGCATCGGCGCGGCGCCATCCTCCGCTGGCAGAGGCGGAGGGGGGCGCGTCCGCGGTGCCGACAGCCGGATTCGGTCCGCGTCCGCCGCCCGTCCCATCGCCGACCGGGCGGCGGCGCAGCGCGGGCCGCTCCGGGGCGTTCGAGGCGGGGGCGTCGGGCTTCGCCTCCGAGATGACGGTGACGTTCGGGTCGCTGTCGTTCGAGACGGGCGCGAGGTAGTTCTGGCGGTAGCGCAGTTCGGCGTCGGGGTGGCGGCGGGCGCCATCGCCGGCCAGGGTGATGTTGATCCGACGCTGTTGGCCCTGGCGGGCGCCGGCGGGGAGGTTGAAGTAGAGGGCGTAGCGCTGTCGGAGCCGGGCGACGGTGGTTTCGAGCGCCGAGGCGCCATCGACGGCCATGCTGTCCCCGCCCGAGGCCCGGGCGATTTCGGCGGTCCCGGCCGAGGAGAGGCGTCCGAGGCTGATGCCGCCGCCCCCGCCGCCGGGATAGCCGCCCCCGGGATAACCGCCCCCGCCGAGAACAATGGTCCCCAGACCGCCCCAGCCGCCGCCGCCCCGCCGCCGTCCGGAGGGCGGATAGCCGCCGCCCCCGCCCCCGCCCGGATAGCCGTGCATGGCGTTGGGCGCGAGCAGGGCGCTCATGACGGAGTCGGCGTCGATCAGCGCTTGGCCGACGCCTTCGTCGTCGCGGCCGAACTCGGTCTGATCGTCGGTCAGGATGATAATAGCGCGGCGGGCGTCTTTGCGCGCGTGGCGCTGCATGTAGGAGGCCGCGTCGAGCATGCCGCGGGTGATGTCGGTACCGCCGTTGAAGCGTTCGCGGTCGAGGACGAGGTCGAACTGGCGGTAGACGTTGTCGCCGATGGGGGTGAAGGGCAGGCGGGTGCGGGTCTGCCGGTCAAAGACCATGATGGCGAGGCGATCCTCTTCGCTCAGGCTGTCGAGGGCAGACTGCGCGGCGCGGGCGATCCGTTCGACGTGCGGGCGCATGCTGCCGCTGACGTCGAGCAGAAACAGGATATCGATCGGCATCTTCTCGCTGGCGAAGTTAACAATCGGCAGCGTTTTGCCGTTCTCGCGGAGAGTGAAATCCTCTTTCTGCAGGTAGGCTACGGGCCGGGAGGTCCGGTCGAGGACCTGGACGTCGACGCGGACGAGCGAGACATCGCTGCGGAAGACCGGGTTATCGGCGTCCTGCGCGAGGAAGACAGCCGGAGCCAAAGCGGCGAGCAAGAGGGTACGAAACATGGGCTACTCCTGCAGGGAAGACGTCGCTTTGGCCCCGCGCGTTCCGAAAGTTTCTAGAGGGCGCGTTGGGCCGCGGTGCGGGGCTTCCAGCGGTAGGCGGCCCGGGAGTTGCGGGCAAAGTACTTGGCCATGGCTTCGGGGCCTTTCGGGGCGAAGTAGGCTTTGACGAGTTCGAAGCCCTGGGCGTAGGGGGCCCAGTTGTCGCTGTTGGGCCAGTCGCTGCCGAACAGGATGCGGTCGGGGCCGAACAGGCCGGTGAGCTGATCGAGGCGGGCTTTGTAGAAAGCCGGGGCGGTGATGACTTTGCCGTCGACGCGGCGGAGGACCTCCGAGATTTTGATGAAGACCTGCGGGCGCTGGGCGAGTTTGGCGAGGTCGGCGGGCGGTTCGATCTGCGGGAGGTGGTCGACGACGAGGCGGAGGTTGGGGACGGCGTCGGTGACGCGGACGAGGTCGGCGATGAGTTGGGGGTTGGGGTTGGCGCTGTCCATGGTGAGGCCGGCGTCGGCGATGCGCTTGATGTCGGCGATCACGGTAGGCTTGCTGATGGCGGAGTGGAAGTCGCGGTCCCAGAGGTTGCCGTAGCGGAGGCCGAGAAAGAGGGGGTCCTTGCGGAAGCGGTCGAGGTTTTGGGCGAAGTTGGGCTGGCCGGGCTCGATGTTGCCGATCATGCCGACCATGATGGGTTCGTTGCGGATGATGTCGAGCACCCATTGGTTGTCTTCGAGCCACGGGCTGCATTCGACCATGACGGCGCCGACGACGTTGTGGGGGGCGATGAGTTTCCGGTAGCGATCGGGGAGGGCGGGCTGATAGAGGGCTTTGTTTTCGGACTTGGGCCAGGGGATGCCCTGAGGGCGGCGGGGGTCGAACAGGTGGATGTGGGTATCGATGACCGGCTGCGGCGCCGGGGCCATGGCGGCCAGGAAAGTGCGTCTGAGCATGGGGAGGTCTCCTTAGAATTGCAGGCTTTCGACGGCGCCGGGCAGGGCGGCGGACTGTTCGTCGGTGAGTTCGGTGATGAAGGGGGGGATGGCGCCGGCGTCGGCGATGCCGGCGGCGGTGGTGGCGGCGTGCAGGACGCGGGCGGGGCCGAGCGAGTCGCGGATGTCTTCGAGCGGGATGAAGCGTTCGCGGATGGCGGCGGCGGTCTCCCATTCGCCCTTCTGGCAGAGTTCAAACATCTGCTGGGTCCAGGCGGAGCCGATGCAGCCGCTGCCGGTGGTGTAGCCGGGCAGGCCGAACTGTTGCATGTGCACGATGGCGGGCCGTTCGCCGATGCCGCTGATGACGAGCGACTTGTCGACGCGCGCGAGCAGGGCGGTGAGATAGGGGTCGTCGGCGGGCTCCTGCCGGACGACGGCGTACTTGATGCCGACGCACAGACCGCGGTCGACCATGCGGGCGACGGCGTCGAGGCCGGCGAGTTTATCGGCGCCGAAGTTGTTTTCCTCCTTGAGGTAGAGGATGAGCGGGAGGCCGGAGGCGTTGGCGAAGTCGGTGAGGCCGGCTTCAAGGCCCTTGGCGTCGCGGGGGTCGCCGCAGGGCAGGTGCATGACGGTGGGGAACTTATAGCGGCGTAGGAGCGGGGCCTGGTCGATGAGGCGGCCGAAGCTGGGTCCGGCTGAGGGGATGGCCCAGAGGGCATCGTCAAACGAGGAGAGCCAATCGAGCAGGGCTTCGAACTCGGCGAGGGTGATGTGGTAGAGGAACGCGTTGCCGCCGTAGAGGAGGCGGGTGACGCCGCCTTTGTGGATGTGGGCCGCGATCCTGGCGCTGGCCTCCCAGTTGATGGAACGGGCGGCATCGCGATGCCGCGCGAGCGGGGGAACGGAGAACACCCCTTGCCAGTCAGCTTTCTGGATGGTCGAAGTCTTCATATCATCGTTACACTACCACTTTATGGCCTGTCTACACTGGAAGGACTGGTGCCATCGCTGCGACTGTTTTCGTTTCTCGTTTATCTGCTCTCGTGGATGGGGGTGGCGGCCGGTGCGTTGTGGACTTGCCTGCCTGGCCGGGAGCGGACGCCGGCGCCCCATCATCCGGTGGGGATGCTGCTGCAGTTAGCCGGGGTGCTGCTGATTACGCTGTTTCTTCCAGCGGGAGCGCTACAGCCGGGGCCGGGGGAGCAGGCGATCGCGGCCGTGCTGGCGCCGGCCGGGGCGGTGTTGTATCTGGCGACGGTGGCGGCAGGGAGGCGCGGCGGGCTGGTGACGACCGGGCCGTTTGCCGTGGTGAGGCATCCGATGTACCTGGCGTTTTTCCTGCTGCTGGGGGCAACCGCGGCGTTGGCGCACGCCGCGTGGCGGACCGTGCCGGCGTTGGCGGTTTATCTGGTTGGGTCAGAGTTGCGGGCGGCCCATGAGGAGTCGGCGCTGGCGGGGGCGGCCTACGCGGCCTATCGGGCGCGGACCCGCTGGCGGTATTTCCCCGGTATCCGCTGAGCGTTTGGTACACTCGTGCCTGACACCCAATGCTGCTGCCGAAGGAACTGATCGAGTATCTCTCCCGCCAATTGATTAAGCGGCTGAACCCGCTTTATGTGGAGGTCGCCGACCCGGCAAAAGGGGCCTTGCTTGGGAGTGAACTGATCGTGGAGGAGTTGTCGGCCGAGGACAAACTGAACGACGAAGTGCGCGGCATTCTCGAGCAATATGCCAACTACATGCGCGAGAATCAGATCAGCTACTCCGATATGTTCCGGAAGATCAAGAATCAGCTGATCGCCGAACGGAAGGTAATCCGGGCTTCGGGCCGGGACACCGGGGATGCGATGAAGCTTTCCCGCGACAAGATTACCGATATCTCGCATAAGCTGATTGCGACGTTCCGGAAGTCGCGCGAGTTCCGGCTGAAGAAGCCCGAGAACGATATCCGGCTGGAGATTGTCAAAGGCTTCACCGAACTGCTAGTTGCCGAGGACAAGATCGACAAGGCGGCGCGGGAGAAGGTGCGGAAGCAGAAGCGGGAGATTCTTGAAGGCAGCGAGGAGTTTGAACTGCTGCAGCGCCGCTACTATGCCGAGGAGTTGAAGAAGATCGGCATCGACCTGTCCCGCCCATAGCTGGCGTGCGGTTCGCTGGCGTGCGGTTCGCTGGCGTGCGGGTCGAGCATCCGGAAAACAGAGAGCCCGGTTCTCCGCGGGGGAGAACCGGGCTCTTGTTAGTGGCGCGGGAGGCCGGAGGTTATTGCTCTTTCTTCGAACCGTAATCGACGCGATTCACTTTATTCGCTTCGATGGTGATACTTTTCTTGACATTGCCATAAATCTGGCTTTCGACGGTCAATTCGTAGGTGCCGGCCGGGATGAGGATCCCGCCGCCATTGTTATTCAACTCGTCCACGAAGCCCATGAAGCGGCCATTGAGATAGAAGGGGCCGGTATCGCCCTGGGCGACCGACCAGAACGACTCCGCTTCGCCGCCGCGCAGGCGGAGACGACCGAAGGGTCCCTGCGGCACTTCGCGCTTCTTCAGCTTGGCGCGCAGCTTGGTGGTTTTGCCAGTTTTGACGTCGATTTTGGCGCTGAAGTCCTCATAGCGGGGGTCCTTCAGGGCGATTTCATGGGAGCCCGCCTCGACCGGCCATTTCTCCGGAACCGAGAACCGGCCAGCCGGACCGACATACTTGCCGTCGACAAACAGGCCAGCGCCAACGGGCGAGGAGCGCACACGCACATAGCCGGTTTCAGCGGCCAAGGGGAGTGCGGCAAGAGCTAGTACCGCGAGCGAAGAAAACCAAGATTTCATGTTCATTAAGAGTACCGGATTCCATTCTAGAGTTTCAGATGGTGCGCATGAGAGGACTTGAACCTCCACACCCTTTCGAGTACCGGAACCTAAATCCGGGGCGTCTGCCAATTCCGCCACATGCGCCCGTGGCACAATACCCTATGAGTTTACCACCATCAGTCTCCGGGGCGAAGGGGAGACGGCCGTGCGGCGTCGGATGTCGAGCAGGCGGGGCGTGGTTTGGCCGCAGGCGCAGCGTCCCGGCGCGAGGCGGGCGCTCAAGTTAGTTGCCAGGCGAAAGAGCGGCGCCCGCGGATTGCCCAAAAAACTGGTCTCCAATTGTCCGTCCGGTCCAACGCTGAAGATGGCGTTTGTCACATGGATGTGCATGCCGTTATGCGCCTCGCACTCCCGAGCGAGCAGCTCTCCGGCAAAACCGCGGAACTGCTCGAAGATGGGGACTTGAAAGACTCTCCAGAAGTAATCGCGGTCCTCCTTACTGAGCGAACCGCGAATCAGGTCGGTGAAAACAATGAGCGCATGGCTCAAGGGCTGCCAAATGATCTCTCCCTCCTCGATGCTTTGCGCCAGGGCCCGGATGGTGTCGCCGGGCGCGGCGAGGGCCTGCGGCGCGAACTGCCGAAGCGTTTCGCTGCGGTAACTGGTGAAGTTGCGCACGCGCCAACTGCCGCGAATCTCCTGGCTGAGCACGGCGGTGCGCGGCGGGCGGCCGAGGGGATAGGCGAGTTCCTGGGGTCGATCCGGCCGGGCGGAGGCCACTTCGAATCGTTCCGGATGGCGGAGAAAGTCGAGCAGTTGCACTCGCGGCAGGTCGGTCAGCGCCGTGGCTTGGGGCCAGTCGCGGTAGAACCGCGTTTGGCGTTGCGCATAGCCAAGCGTCTGGGCGAATTGGCGTTGCTGCTCAACGACCGGATCGAGGGCGCGCTGCGCACTCCAAGAAAGATGCAGAATCACGCCAGGAAGTGTTTTTCTCGAGAGCGGACTCTCCCCGGATTGCCCCGTAATGCACACTACAATAGAAAAATGCTTCGTCTCTTGCCCCTGCTTCTGGCCGCGGCAACTCTTCTTTCCGCTCAGAACATCGGCATCGGCTTCAAGGGCGGTGTGCCCCTCAAGGACGCGTATCGTTTTACCCGCCAGGGCATCACGACGAAACGGGACGGCGACTTTGTGATTGGCCCTCTGTTCGAGGTCCGTTTGCCGGCCGGGCTTGGGATTGAGTTAAACGCGCTCTACCGCCAGGGCGCGGGCAGCCGCACCTGGGAGTTGCCGCTGCTGGTCAAATACCGTTTTCCGGGTGTGCTGGTGCGGCCAGTGCTTGGCGGTGGATACACCTTTCAGCGTCTCAGCGATCTGCCGGGACTAAACAACCGCAAGGGGGTTGCCGCCAGCGGCGGTGTCGAGTTCAAGCTGCCGCGCCTGCGTATCACGCCGGAGTTGCGCTACACGCGGTTCAATGAACAGCGCCCCAGTTCCGGTCTGCTGACCGGGACCAATCAAGTGGACGCGCTGGTGGGATTCAGCTTTTAGCCCATGCGCATTGCCATCTTCGGTGGAACGTTCGACCCGATTCATTCGGCCCATCTGGTGGTAGCCGCCGAAGCGGCGCGGCAGTTTCATCTCGACCAGATTCTGTTCATTCCCAATGCCGTCCCGCCCCACAAGCCGGGCCGTACGCCCTACGCGCAGCGGCTGCGCATGGTGCAGGCGGCCTGCGCGGGCTATCCGCAGTTTGCCGTCTCCGACATCGAACAGGCGAACGAGAAGAGCTACTCCATTCTCACGCTGGAACGTCTGCTGCCCACGGGCGGGGAATGGTTCTTCCTGATCGGCGCCGATGCCTTTGCCGAGATCACCACCTGGTTCCGCTGGCGCGAGGTGCTGGCGCTGGTAACCTTCATCGTTGTTTCGCGCCCGGGCAGCACCTACGCGATTCCGGAGGGCGCCCGGGTGCTGCCCCTCGAAACCCTGGAGCTCGACGTCTCTTCGACGCGGATCCGCGCCGAACTGGCCCGCGGGGAGATGCCGGCTGAACTTCCCCCCGCCGTCGCCGATTGCATTCGCGCCGAAGGCCTGTACGGCTTCTAGCTAGATAAACGCAATCACGTCGATTTCGACCAGTGAGTTGCCCGGAATGCCACCGTAGGCCGCAATGGTCGTGCGCACCGGCGGCTCTTCGCCAAAGCGGCCGCGGAAGACCTCGTTCATGCCCGCGTAATCGTTCAGGTCGTGCAGGTAGACGTTACACTTGAGCACCTTCTCCATGGACGACCCGGCGTTGACGAGCTCCTTTTCCACTTCGTCGAGCACGTGCTTGGTGTGAGCCTTGATGTCGCCCGGGAAGTGGGCGCCCTTGCCGGCGATGAACAGCAGGTTGCCGTAGGAGACGGCGCCATTGAACAGCGGGGTCTTTTCGGGTTTGGCGCCTTTGTAGTGAACCTTCTTCACCGGCTTGGCCGGCGTCTGGGCCTGGGCGGCGGCGGCTCCGGCCAGACCGGCCGCGGCGGTCAACAGAGTACGTCGAGAGTTGGATGGTTTTTTCATGCTACGTTGCATTGTATGCGACGCCGCAGCTTTCTGACTCTTCCGCCGCTGGCCGCCGGCGCCGCCGCCGCGCCCGCCCCGGTCGATCTGCCCCAGTATCGCGTTCAGTCCACCTACGCGCCGTGGGCCCATCCCGGCATGCCCGGGGCTTTTCGCGGCCGGGTGGCCGCGGTGCACGCTCCGGCGTCGATCGATGTGGCGACGGAAACCGTCGATGTGCCCACCGTGCAGGAGATGATGCGCCGCGGCCTGCTGGCACTGACGAGAGAGCAGGATTTGCGCTCAGCCTGGCGGCGCTTTATCTCGCCCGGCGACGTGGTCGGGCTCAAGGTGAACTGCTCAGGCGCCCCGGGCATCTGCTCCCATCCGGTGATTGTCGCCGAAACCGTCCGGCAGTTGATTGCCACGGGCGTCAAACCCGCCAATATCTGGATTTATGAGCGGTTCCGGGACCAGATGGACGCCGTGGGCTACGACAAATACGTACCGGAGGGGGTGCATATCCTCGCGGCTTCGGCGCTGCGCGACACCCTGAACGGCTACGACCCGAAAACCTACGTCGAGGTGGATTTCTTCGGCGAGGAGGACACCCGCTCGAACGTCATCCGCCAGGTGGCCGAAACGTTCACCAAGATCATCAACATCCCGAACATGAAGGACCATGGTGCTTCGGGGGTCACCGGTTGTCTCAAGAACATCGCCTACGGCAACTTTCATAACGTCGCCCGGTCGCACCGCTTTGCCAAGACGCACACCTACTCCTTCATCGGCACGCTGGCGACGGTGGAGCCGGTCCGCTCCCGCACGGTGCTGCATCTAATGGACGGATTGAAAGGCGTCTGGCACGGCGGCCCGTTCTCGCCGAACCGGGACTTTCGCTTCTACCCGGCCAAGATCATGTTCGGCACCGACCCGGTGGCCATGGACCGGATGCTGCTCGACGTGATTGAAGAGCAGCGGCAGCGCAAGGGAGCCGTCAGCGTCTGGAACCGTTCGCCCGAACATCTAATCCCGGCCGGACAGCGCCGTACCGGACCCAACTGGAACCGGTTTGTGCGGGAACCCGGCCACATCGAATACGCTGCCAGCCTCGGTCTCGGCGAATACGACAAGAACAAAATCGACTTCCGGCAGTTGACCCTCTAAATGCTCGCTCTCATTCTGCTCAGTCTGTTTACGGACGCGCCGCCCTCGGCTGCGCCTCAACTGAAGGCCCTCGACATCGGCTGCGTCTACGTGGCGCCGGAGGCCGTGGCCGCGTGGACAGCGGCCGGGGTCTGCGCCCAGGCTCTGCCGGCGGTCACGCGGCTGCCCGCGCCGGGGGTGCAGTACCGGATGAACCTGGCTTCGGCTTCGAACGCGCCCTGGGTGAACTCGAACGGCTGGCAGTATCGCCGCGGGTTGCCGGGGGCGGTGCTGGTCGATGCCACGAACCCATTGCTGGCTGCCGCCGAGGCTCACGCCTACGGCCGGGAGGTCATCCTCAAGGTGGCGCCCCCGGACTGGCCGAAGTATGCCGAAGCGGTCCGCCTGCTCGGGCGGCTGCCCGCGTCCCGGCTGCCTGGGCTTGCCAATTTCGCTTTCTTGGACGACGGCTCGCCCGCCGCCGGGGAGAACCTCAACCTGCTGGTCCGGCGCAATCTGCTGTTCCGTTTGGTATCTGCTCCGGACCCGGCGCTGCCGCTCACGGTGCGGCCGCAGGGCGGCGACCCCTCCCGGTTCGCTTACGAGGTGCGCCAGAAGATCGGCGATGAGCGCCGCCTCCTGCGGCTGTATGGCTCCGATGTGGTGATTGCGCACCTGGAAGGTGACGCCTCCGTCCGCCGCGTGATCCTGCTCAACTACGGCAACCGGAACGTGGAGGGCCTGCGCGTCCGTCTGCTCGGCATGTTTCCGAAGGTGGAGATCGCCTCTTCGGCCGGGCCGCTGGCTGTGCGCGACCTGCTGGTGACGGCCGGGACGACCGAATTCTCCCTTCCCCTGGTACCTGCCTATACCGTGATCGACCTGAAACCATAGGATTAATGAAATGTTTCATGTCTGTTCATGAATTTGTAACCGCCGGTGTTTCATGCTCAAAATTTGGATTCCCCGGCTACAATCAAGCGAAGGAGCGGTTCGCCGTTGACCGGGAAGATTTTCTTTAAACTCATTACTGCGGTTCTCTTTCTGCTCGTCTTGGCGCTGGTGGCCGTGGACTTTTTCGCCTCGAAGGTGGCCGAGTCGACCTATCTCGAAACGCTCGAACGGGAATTGGTGGATAAAGGTAACATGCTGGCGCTGGTTGTGCCGTCCAACCCGGCTCATTATGTCGGCTATGCGCGGGCGGCCCGGGGCCGCCTGACGATGATTGCGCGGGACGGCCGCGTGATTGCCGACTCCGAGGCTTCGGCGGACAAGATGGAGAACCACGCCAACCGCAGCGAGGTGCAGAGCGCGCTGGCCGGGCGGCCCGGATCGAGCCGCCGGCATAGCCCCACGCTCGGCGTGCCGTTTCTTTACGTGGCCGTTCCGGTGGCGGACGGAGCCTTGCGGTTGGCCGTGCCGCTGTCCGAGATTCAGAGTCAGGTGGACGCCATTCGCCGCCGGATGCTCGCCTCGACGGCTCTCGCGTTTCTGCCCGCCATCCTGCTGGCGGCGTTGTTTGCCCGCTGGGTGTCCCGGCGTCTCGGGCTCATCATTGAATACTCGACCGAACTGGCCAAGGGAAACTTTCAGGCGCGGCTGGCCTCGCCCGGCCAGGACGAACTCGGCCTGCTCGAACGCAAGCTGAACGAAACCGGACAAACGCTCGAAGGCATGTTCCAGGAGCTTGAACGGGAGCACGCCGAACTCGAAAAGCTCGAGCGGGTGCGTAAAGACTTCGTCATCAACGTCTCGCACGAGCTGCGCACGCCGCTGGCGTCCATTCAGGGCTACACCGAGACGCTGCTTGACGGCGCCATCCACGATCCGGCGCACAACGTCCGCTTCCTCGGCATCATCCGGCAGAATGCTGAGCGCCTCGCCAACCTGACCGCCGACCTGCTCACGCTTTCGCGCGTCGAATTGAAGCAGCAGAAATTCCAGTTCGCCTCCTACTTTGTCGATCAGCTTGTGCAGAACACGGTGGACTCCATGCTGCCACTCGCGCAGCGGAAGAACATCACCATCGAGTTCGCTCCCTGTGCCAGTCGCCTGGAGGCTTTCTGCGATGCCGAGGCGGTGAATCAGGTGCTGACCAATCTGGTCGATAACGCGCTCAAGTACACGCCCGAGAACGGTACGATCGAGGTCGGGGTCCGTGAGTTGAGCCCGCAGCCGTTTGTCGAGGTGTACGTCAAGGATTCCGGCATTGGCATTCCCAAGGAGGATCTGCCGCGGCTGTTTGAACGATTCTACCGGGTGGACAAGGCGCGTTCGCGGGAACTCGGGGGCACCGGTCTAGGACTAGCGATCGTCAAGCACCTCGTGCGGGCACAGGGCGGGGAGGTGCGCGTGACCAGTGACGTGGGTTGCGGCTCCGAGTTTTCCTTCACCCTGCCGCATGACGACCTGGGTATGAGCGAGCAGAGCGATATTCGCTCACAGTTAATGGTTTCGTAATTGAATTGAAATGATTGTCGCAGTAGCGTGAAGAAGTCATGAAAAAGATTGTGCTGATCGAAGACGATGCCGACCTGTTCGCGCTGTTAAAGTACAACCTCGAAAAAGAAGGTTACTTTTTCGCGGGGTCGCAGACGGGCAAAGGCGCGCTGGAGCTTTGTAAACGGGAGCGTCCGGACCTGGTCATCCTCGACATCATGCTGCCGGATTCCGACGGGCTCGAAATCTGCAAGGCCATCCGCAGTCATCCGGAGCTGGCCAACATCCCGGTGATTTTTCTGACGGCGCGCGCCACGGAAACCGACCGCATCGTCGGCCTCGAACTCGGCGCCAACGACTACATCGTCAAGCCGTTCTTTGTCCGCGAACTCATTGCCCGCATCAAGATTCAGTTCCGCGGGCAAGCGCAGCCGGTGCGTTCGCTTAAAGCGGGTACGCTGGAACTCGACCGCAACGCCTGCCGGGTCTATCTGAGCGGCGAGGAGCTGACCCTGACGGCTACCGAATTCCGCCTGCTCGAGTTTCTGATGTCGCGCCCGGGCGTGGTCTTCAGCCGCGAGCAACTGCTGAATGCGGTGTGGGGGCATGACCGCGCGGTGACGGACCGCACGGTGGACGTCTACGTGTTGCGGCTCCGCCAGAAGGTGGAAAAGGACCCGGCCAACCCGCACTACATCCGCAGTGTGCGCGGGTTCGGCTACAGCTTTAATGACAGTGGCGCGCTCGGCTCCCCCGATGAGGCCGCCGAAGGCGCCACTTCGGCCCGCTAAGCCGTCACTGGAGAATCGATCCGGAGACCGGCTGAGCGGACTTCAGGATCAGCGAGAAGAGATTCCACGCAATAAGCGCCGCAAAGCCGATGTTGATTTTCGACAGCAGGCGGAGCTTACCAGTGTGCCAGCAGTAGACGCCAAGGGCGATAGCGGCCAGCTTGACCAGCAGCAGCCCCAGAACCGGCGACGGTGCCGCGGAGATCGCCCATCGCACCACGGGATTGCCTTCCTTGACCCCGTTTAACAGGAAAGCGACGGTGGTCAGAAAGTCCAGCATCTGCAGGTAAGAGTATTGGTAGATGAGCTGACTCACGCTGATTTGTCCCTATGGAAAGACTAGCCCGCGCCAACTCTGCAAACAAGATTACGGTGCTCCCAGAACCGCCTCATAAGTACCTGTATTGAACTGGTACTAAGGCCGCTGGTACCTCGCCGCATCGCTTCCTAATCCGGCAATTTTCCGGCGCCCGGCTCCCCGGCAACGCGAGGCTTCGCTCAATGGGTGACACCCGGTCTAAATTTATTTTCCTTTTTTTATCAACCACTTGCCTGGGTTCGGGAGCTGCTTGGCGAAGGCGCCGGCCGTAGGTTGTAGGCATGAAGAAAAGTTTTCCCTGCCAGATTGCCATCGCCCAGGCCCGGCTGGATCGGGCCCAGCGGCTGGAGACGAGCCTGCTCGAGCGTTTCGCCGCCAACCCGGAGAACGTCGCCGTGGGCGCTGCCTTTGAACTGGCCCAGCGCCATGTGGAATCGGCCGAGCGATCCTATTACCGCGCCGTGCGCGAGACCAACTCGCCGAACCCACCCGCGGCGTCCCTATCGCTGCTCGACCCGGTGGCTTATCCGCATCCGCAGACCATGCTTCGGCCGGAGGGTGAGCAGCCCCAGCGGCTCCACCTGGTGGCCCGCAAGCAGGTCCAACCGGTAACGCTGCGCCAGGTTGGCTAGGCAGAGAACCCCTTCCATCCACGCGTAGCGCTCGCCGATGCAGAGGCGGCCGCCGCCGCCGAAGGGCATGAAGGCGAACTTCGGCGCGTTTGATTGCAGCCAGCGGTCCGGCAGAAAACGGTCCGGGTCGGGATAGAACTCGGCCCGCCGGTGCAGCACGGCCATGCAAACCAGCAGAATCGACCCTTGGGGGGCCGCGAAATCCTGAAACGTGTAGGGGGCAAGCGCCCGCCTTCCCAGGATCCAGACGGGCGGATACAGGCGCATTGATTCCTGGAACACGCGCTGGCAGAAGGGCAGATTCGGGTAGTCCTCCGGGCCGGGCGGCCGGCCGCCGAGCACCGCGTCGAGTTCGGCCTCCAACTGCCGGCGGGCGTCTGGATTTTCCGAGAGCAGATAGAGCGTCCAGGCCAGCGCGTTGGCCGCGGTTTCGTGGCCGGCGACAAAAATGGTCATCACCTCGTCGCGGATCTGCAGGCGGTCCATCCGCTCGCCGGTATCGGCGTCGCGGACGCTGAGCAGCATGCCGAGCAGGTCGTCGTGCTCGCGGCCACTCGCGAGGCGCTCGTCGATGATGCCGTAGACGATCGCGTCGAGCTTTCGGAGCGCGGCCCGGTAGCGGAGGCTGGCCGGCAGGGGCAGGCCAAGCAGCAGCGGGCCCCAGGGCATCACCAGCTGGTTCAGCATCTTCAGCACGACTTCGAGTTCGTGGGCGATGGTGGCCGCCTTGTCGCCGGCTTCGGTGGTAAACAGGCTGCGGGCGACGATCTCGAGCGTGAGTTCGCTCATGGCGGCCGTGGCGTCGATCTCCTGGCCGTCCCGCCAGTGGGCCATCAGCGCTTGGGTGCAGCGCGTCATCATGCGGCCGTATTCGGCGATGCGCTCACGCTGGAAGGCGGGCTGCATCAGCCGCCGCTGCCGGAGATGGATGGGGTCTTCGCTGGTCAACAGCCCTTCGCCGAACAGCCCTTTGGTGCGTTCAATGCGCGGGAATTTTTCAAACAGCGCGCCTTGCGTAATCAACAGGTCGCGGATGAGTTCCGGGTCGTTGAGAAGGTAGAAGTGACGATTGCCCAACTGCAGATGGGCGCGGGGACCTTGCGAGTCGGCGAGGTGCGCGAAGTAGCGCAGGGGATTCTGGATCATCTCCCAAGGAGAGATTTTGGCGCGGCTCAATGCTCTTGATGATAGGATTTATGCTGTGAAACGCGCAACTCTACTCCTACTCGTCTGCACGCTCGTCTGCACGTCGCTGTTTGCCCAACTCGATAAGGCGGAAAAGAAAGAAGGCTTCAAGCCCCTGCTAAACAAGTCGCTGAAGGGCTGGAAGGGCGACTCCCGCCTCTGGAAAGTGGAAAAAGGGATCCTGATCGGCTCCACCGATGGGGTGAAGATCAACAATAATACCTTTCTGATCTCGGAACGCGAGTACAGCGACTTTGTTGTGCGCGCTGAATTCAAGCTGCGGAATCACAATTCCGGCATTCAGTTCCGCAGCGCGGAGCTGCCCGATTTCGTCGTGCAGGGTCTGCAGGCCGACATCGCCTACGACAACTGGACCGGCTCCATCTACGACGAGAAGGGCAAGCGCGGCGTGATCGTCAACGGCTGGAAGGGTAAGGGCGAGAAGTTCTACAAGAAAGACGAGTGGAACCAGATTGAGCTCTCCGCCATTGGCGAGAACATCGTGATCAAGATCAATGGCCAGGTGACCAGCGAGCTGAAGGACACCTCCAAGCCCTCCGGTATCCTGGCCATCCAGCTGCACCGCGGACCCGACATGAAGGTCGAGTTCCGCAACATTCGCTTGAAGGAAGCCAAGGCTACCAAGTAACGGGCTGGCCCGGGGTGAGCACCAGAACCGGGACCTCCACCAGTGCCTGCAACTCGGCGGGCGTGCCGGTGAGGACCGGGAAGGTGCCATAGTGCGCCGGGACGATGAGCTTCGGCTGCAGCAGTCGGGCCGCCACGGCGGCCCCGCGCGGACTCATCGTGTACACGTCGCCGATGGGGAGCACGGCCAGCTCCGGCGCATGCATCTCGCGAATCAGGGCCATGTCGCCGAACACATCGGTGTCGCCGGCGAAGTAGGCGGCTCGCCCATCGTCGAACCGGACGACGTAGCCGCCGGGTTGGCCGCCGTAGACGTTGCGGCCATCGGGCTGTTCGATGGCGCTCGAATGCAGCGCCGGGGTCATGGTGACCTTTACGCCACCGATGGGTACCGTGCCGCCGAAGTTCATGGGCGCCGTATTCTTCACGCCCTGAGCGGTGAGCCAGTTGCAGATCTCATAGTTGGCCACCACGTGCGGCGCGAACTCGTCGGCCAGACCCTGCACCCCGCTCAGGTGGTCGCCATGGCCGTGGGTGATTAGGATCGTATCGACCCGCGAGAAGGCGTAGCCGGCCGGGAAACTGGGGTTTCCGGCGATGAAGGGATCAATCACGATCACCTCGCCCGAGGCGAGGGTCAACGAAAAGGTGGAGTGGCCTAACCAGGTGATTTGCGGCATTACTCCACAGTTACCACTTTTTTGCCGGTCATCGGGGCATCGCCGAACAGAGCGCGCACGGCCGCTCGCGGTCCACGTCGAGCCGGGGCATGCCGGCGTGCGAATCTACAGCCGTGTCGCCGTGGCCGGGAAAGTGTTTGAGGGTGACGAGGACCGTATGGTCGGGGTCGCGGCGGGCGCCTTCGAGGTAGGCTTTGACGTGTTGCGCGACCAGGTGTGGATTTTCGCCGTAGGAGCGGATGTTGATGATCGGGTTTGCCGGGTTGTTGTTGACGTCGGCGTCGGGCGCGTAAATCCAGTGCACCCCGAGCGCCCGGGCTTCGCGCGCGGTGGCGCGGCCAAGCTCGCGGGAGTACTCCGGGCTGCCGGTGGCGGCGAAGGCCATCGCGTGGGGATATTTGATGGTTCCGGCGACGCGCATGGAGGCGCCGCGCTCGAAGTCTCCGCCGATCAACAGGGGGATGCGGGAGAGTTTCTGCATCCGGTTGAGGAACGAGACGATTTCAAAGGGTTCGGCGTTGACGGCCCCGGCGCGGCCGACGCGGTTGTTGACGCCGACGCCGCCGACGCCGTCCGTCTGCACCGACTGTACAAAGACGCGATACGCGCGCGAGCGGGTGGGCGGCAGCGCGCCGGTACTTTTGATCATGACGAGTTGCGCCGCGCGCTGGCGGGGCGTCATGGCATTCAGCCACCGCTGCAGGGGGCTGGCGGGCTCGGCTCTCCTCGCGGGGGGCGCGGCCCGGAGGAGGGGGGCGAGGAGAGCGGCGAGGAGGAGGAATAGGGCAAGGCGCCAGCGAGGCAGCTTGCCCATGCTATCAGGACCCGGCGGACTTCCTCAGCTTTAACGCACCTTTGGCCCGGGCGGGCTGCTTGGCGGCGGAACGCTTGCTGAGCCGGTTGATGGTGCGAACGAGTTGGAGAACTTCGTTAGCGCTTTTCATGATGACCGCATCGGCGCCGCTGTTCTCTTCGGTGATGCCCATGGCATCCACAAAACCGGAGATGAGAACAATGCGCGTCTGCGGGGCGATTTCTCTTACTGCCTGGATTAATTCGACGCCGTTCTGGCCGGGCATCTTGTAGTCGGTTACCAACAGCGGGAACGGACTCTGGCGAAACAACTCTATGGCTTTTTCAGCATTCGGTGCAGTGGTGATCTCGTAACCCAGTTCGGCAAGTACCATCGTACGAGCTGCCAAACCGGAGGCGTTGTCGTCTACCAGCAGCAAAGACACGGCTGCCGGAGGCGTTCTTTCAGCTTTCAACTTCATTGAGGCAACAGAAGACTACCAGACGTTAACAGAGGCGTAAACGGAGTGTCAACGCACTTGTATCGGCATCAAAACGCGTCAGATGTTTTTCTTGACTATTCGACTTCTTTGGGCGCGTTGTAGCCGGCCTTGGCAATGATGGTGTACTTCATCGGCTTGCCCTTCTCGTCGACGATGCGCAGGGGTTCGTTGGTGGCCGGGTTGACCAGTTGCACCCTGATCTTGCGGAATTTGCCGTCCTTGGCCTGGTTGGTCGGGGTGTAAGTAATGGCGTACTGGTTGCGCAGGGCTTGGTGAATCTGCTGGTAAATATTGGGGAACTCGCCGAAAAAGCGGGGGAAATAGGACTGGCCGCCGGTTTCGCGGGCGAAGGTGCGCATCTGATTGTCGGCCTGGAGGAAGTCGAGCCGCTCGATCGCACCCATGTATCCGCGGGAGTCCATCCACTCGCGGAGCGCCTGCATAATGCCAATGGCGTAAATGGGTACGCTGCTCTGCTGGAGCGATTTCCGGGTCTTGTCGAAGGTGAGCTTTGAAAAGGTATCGACACCGCTGGCGATGACGACGATGGCTTTGCGGCCTTCGATGGTAGACATGCGGTCGGCCGTATCGGTCAGGGCATCGTAGAGGTTGCTTTCGCTGTAGGCGGCTATGCGGAGCCGCTGCATGGCTTCGTAGGCTTTGCGCTTGTCGGTGGAGAAGTCGCTGAGGATCTCGCTGCGCAGATCGTAGGCGACCACGGCGACGTAGTCTTCCGGCTTCAGGGTTTCGAGGAAGCCGTAGGAGGCCTGCAGAGTCTCATACCAGCCGGAACTCCAGTATTGCTGGTAGAGGTTCGAGAACTCGATGACGAGGCAGACCGTCATCGGCGCCTCACCCATGGTGAAGCCGCCGATGTTCTGCGGGACGTCGTCTTCGAGAATCCGGAAGTTGCCGCGGGGGATGTTGGGGATGAAGCGGCCGTTCTTGTCGAGCACGGCCACATCGACGCTGACCGTGGCCACGTCGCTTTTGAAGGTGGGCAGACCCTCGGGCAGTTGATCGCCTTCTTTCTTCTTAAACTTCGACTCGACCTTTTGTTGTTCCGGTTCCGGGGCGGGCGCGCCTTCGGCGGTCTTCTTGCGCGGTCTTGCCTTGGTCTCGGACCCGATGGGTCCGGGGCCTTGCTGGCTCCACACCACCGAGAACGACATCGTGAAAACGAACGCGAGCAGGAAAAGACGATTGCGCATGAGGAACACTCTACTCCTATTGAACGTCGAACGGGTCCCGTCCGCTCTTCTGCTTCATGTAGACCTGGAACTTTCTGCGGGCCCGGCGGAGTTTCCACTCTTTCCACTGTTGACGAAACGAAGCCAACGGATCCCAGGCCTTGCCGGGCTTACCGCCGAGGCGCTGCAGCGTTCCGGTCCGGATCAGGAGCCAGCCGGTCAACAGTCCGCCGAGGTGGGCGATATAACTGACGCGGGTACCGTCCATGGCGATCGCCCCGAGCAGGCTGATGGCGCCAAAAATCATGACGAAGTAGCGGGCGGGAATGGCGCCGAAAAACAGGAGGTTGGGGAAGAGAAGGCCGTAGGCGATCATCAGGCCGAAAATGGAGCCGCTGCAGCCGACGGTGACCTGTTCGGTCGTCCCAAAGGGCACGCTCGCCAGGCAGACGAGGATGCCGGCACCGATGCCGCTCAGCAGGTAGTAGCGGAGAAAGCGGGTAGTGCCCCACGCGCTTTCAAGCATGGGGCCAGTGAAGAACAGCGAGACCATGTTGAACAGGATGTGCTGGAAGCCATTCACATCATGCAGGAACTGGTAGGTGACCAACTGCCAGAGGCTGCCCGAGAAAACGTCCTGCGGAATGAGTTTAAACGCCTGAAAGTGCCACCCGGCGAAGGCTCTGCCCAATAGTGTGAAGACAAAAATCGCTGTGTTGCCGATCAACAGCCACTTCACGCCGGGAGTAACAAAGCCCGAAGATGACGGTCCCGAAGAGAAGGAGCGGAAGGGGGAGCCCATGGACATTTTCAGAATAGCAGCACTCGCTCACGCCCATAGACGCATTCGAAGCGCCTGAGGTTCCCTACTCGGACGATGGGGTGCCGTAGCGGTTGAGCAGCGCCGCCGCCGCCTGCAGAAACAGCCCGACGCCGATCCAGATCTGCCAGTGCGAGAGAGGGCCTTCGGCGAAGGCGAACTGTTTCGCCCACTGCATGTCAGCCGCCAGGCGCCAGAAACCGAGCGCGAAGGCCATGAGAGAAAACGGGATCAGGAGAGCGGCGGCCGCCAGCGCGAGCCGCTGATTCCGGGTACCTCTCCGCTTGACACGCGGTCCGGAGCCTAAGCGAATGGTCAACCTCATAGGGAAGCTGTTAACAGCATAGCCCACTCTAAGATAGAGTTAGGGTATGAAGAAACTGACCACCGCAATCTTCGGCACCGGGTTCATGGGCCGGGTTCACATTGAAGGCGTTCGTCGGCTGGGCAACGTAGAAGTTGTCGCTGTGGCCGGCTCCTCGGAGGCCTCGGCCAAGAGCTTTGCCGCGGCCATGGGAGTGGAGCGTTCGACGGGCGACTATAAGACGCTGCTCGCCGATGCTTCGATTGACGCCGTCCACGTGCTGACGCCCAATGCGCTGCATTACCCGATGTCGATGGCCGCACTCGAAGCGGGCAAGGCGGTGTTGTGCGAAAAACCGCTGACGGTCACCTCGAAAGAGGCTAAGGCGATGGTGGCGCTGGCGGCCAAGAACAATCTGGCCAACGCGGTCTGCCATAACCTGCGTTACTACCCGGTGGTGCAGCATATCCGGCGGATCATTGAGTCGGGCGAACTGGGCGAGATTCTGCACGTGCAGGGCACCTATTCGCAGGACTGGCTGCTCTATGAGACCGACTACAACTGGCGCATTGAGACCGAGCGCAACGGCGCGCTGCGCGCCATGGGAGACATCGGCTCGCACTGGATGGACATGATTCAACATCTCACCGGCCTGCCCATTACCGGCGTCTGCGCCGACCTGGCCACCTTCCGCAAGACCCGGAAGAAGCCGAAGGTCGCCATCCAGACCTTCGCCGGCAAGAAGTTGAAACCCAAAGATTACGAGGACGTCGAGATCACGACCGACGACTGGGGCGCCGTGATGCTGCACCTCGGCGACCGCGCCCGGGGCGCTTTCACCGTAAGCCAGGTGGCCGCGGGCTGTAAGAACCGCTTCGCCTTTGAAATCTACGGCACCAAGGCCGGCGTGCAGTGGAATCAGGAGGAGCCGGACCGGTTGTGGATCGGCCACCGGAACCACCCGAATCAACTGATTGTCAAAGATGGTTCGCTGCTGCATCCGAAGGCGGCCGAATACGCCGAACTGCCCGGCGGCCACAGCGAGGGCTACGATGACTCGCACAAGGCGCTCTACAAGCGCTTCTACCGCAAGGTGGCCGACCCGTCGGCGCCGGTGGACTACCCGACCTTTGAGGACGGCTTGCGCGGCATGATTCTGCTTGAAAAGGTGGCCGAATCGGCCAAGAAGCAGAAGTGGGTTAAGGTCTAGGCTAAGCGCCATGCGTTGGCTTCTGTTTTTCGTGGCCGGCTCGCTGGGGGCCGTCGATTTTGCGACTGACGTGCACCCGATTCTCGCCTCGCGCTGTCTGGGCTGCCACAGTGGCGCGACGCCGCAGGGCGGCTTTTCGCTCGCCACGCGCGAAGGGGCGCTCAAGAGCAAGGGCGAGATTGTGGCCCGGGTGCGGGGCGAGGCGGGGCTGCCGATGCCGCCGACGGGCAAGAGCCTGGACGAAAAACAGATCGCCATACTCGAAGCGTGGGTAAAAGAGGACCTGCCATGGACGGACGTTGCGAAACGGGCGCCCCGGATCTGGCAGGCACCGCTCGAACCGCGCGCGGTGGCGTTGCCCGCCAGTGACGAAACGAACCCAATTGATAAGCTGCTCGACCGGGAGATGAAATGGCGGCCCGTGGTTTCGGAAGCCGTCTTTGTGCGCCGCGTCTACCTCGACCTGTGGGGGATTACCCCGACGCCGGAGCAGTTGCGGGCCTTTGACGGCAACCGGGCCAAGCTGGTGGAGCAGTTGCTCGCTGACCGCAAGATGGTGACCGGCCACTGGATCAGTTTCTGGAACGATCTGTTGCGGGATGACCTGCGGGCCTACCACGGCGGGGAGAAGTCGATCCGGCCGTGGCTCGTCAAGGCGCTGAACGGGAATATGCCCTACGACCAGATGGTGCGGGAACTGGTCAACCCCATCGGACCGGACTCGCCGGAGGGTTTCCTGCTGGGCATCAACTGGCGCGGCGACGTCAACGCCAGTCAGCGGCCGATGATCCAGGCGGCGCAGAACACGGCGCAGGTGTTTCTCGGGGTGAACCTGAAGTGCGCCAGCTGCCACGACTCCTTCATCAACCACTACAAGCTGAAGCAGGCCTATGGCATGGCGGCGCTGTTCAGCGAAGAGCGGGAGCTGGAGCTTTACCGCTGCGATGTGAAGACCGGCGAGAAGGTGGGCCCGCAGTTTCTGTTTCCGGCCGTAGGGCCGCCGGTGGGCGAGAACCGCCGGGCCGATGCCGCGGCGCTGTTTACGAGTCCGAAGAACGGGCGGCTGGCGCGCACCTTCGTCAACCGGATCTGGGCCAAGCTGTTCGGGCGGGGAATTGTCGAACCGGTCGATGACCTGGACGCCGAGCCGTTCAACGCTGATCTGCTCGACTGGCTGGCCGTCGAGTTTGCGCGCGACTACGACATTCACCGGCTGGTGAAGCTGATTCTGACAAGCCGCGCCTGGCAGCAGCCGGCCGAGGCCAACCTGACGAGCCAGTTCCGCGGCCCGCTGCCGCGGCGGCTGACGGCCGAGCAGGTGGTGGACACGCTGTCGGCGATTACAGGCGAGTGGCGGGTGGTGCAGACCGACACGGCGGCGCGTTTTGCGCGGGAGTGGGAGCTGCGCAGCACGGCGCTGACGCGGGCGCTGGGGCGGCCGATCCGCGATCAGGTGATCACGACGCGCAACGCCGAGAGCTCCACGCTGCAGGCGCTTGAGTTGGTCAATGGGACGACGATCCACCAACAGCTACGGCGCGGGGCGCAGCGTCTGGTCGGCATGCTGCCAGCGCCGCCGCCGAGCTTATGGGACAGTGCGGGTTTGCGCCGGGAGGGTAAGCGCCCGTTCGAGGTGCACGTGCGGGGGCCGGAGCTGCATTTCTTCGTGGACGACATCGGGAGCTTCGACCCCGAGCGGACGGTGGTGCGTTGGCTGGACGTGCAGGTGGACGGCAAGCCGCTGTCCGTGGAAGGAAAGCTGGGGGCGGTGGTGAAAGTAGCGATTCCGCCGGGCGAACACCGGTTGACCGGGGCGCTCGAGTTGGACGTTTCGGGCAAGCAGAGTGATATCAACAGCGCTGTGCGCGGCTACATCTTCCCATCTGCGCCGGACCGGAATCTGCTGGCGCGGGTTACGGATCCGCCGCCGGTGCCGCTGCGCAAGCCGGCTCAGCTGATTGATGACCTCTTTCTGCAGACGCTGGGCCGGGCGCCGACGCCGCCCGAGCGGAAGTTGGCGAAGCAGGCCGAGGTGGAAGATCTGCTGTGGATTTTGCTCAATCATCCGGAGTTTCAGTATGTCGATTGATCGCCGCTTTTTCCTTCGCCACGGGGCCACGGCCACCCTGGCGGCGCTGCACGGGGCGAGCCCCCGGCTGGTATCGGCCCCGCGCACGGGCAAGGCCGATAGCATGATTCTGCTGTGGATGGCCGGCGGCATGGCGCAGACCGAGACGTTTGACCCGAAGCGGTACACGCCGTTTTCGACCGGCCTGGCGAGCGACCGGGTGCTGTCGACCTTCAAGCCGATTCCAACGGCCGTCGACGGGGTGCAGATCTCCGAGGGTCTTGAGAAGATCGCCGGGGTGCTCGACCGCGGGACGCTGATCCGGTCGCACCGGGTGGGCGATTTGGGCTTCATTCTGCATTCGCGGCATCAGTACCACTGGCATACGGGCTATGCGCCGCCGCAGAGTGTGGCGTGTCCGCATTTCGGCGCGTTTGTGGCGCGGACACTCGGCAAGAAGAACCCGGATATTCCGGCGTTTCTGTCGATTGGGCAGAACCTCGAAATTGGCGGGGAGTCCGATGCGGTGAAGGCGTTTCACACGGCCGGTTTTCTGGGCGCCGAGTACGGGCCGTTCCACATTGTGGACCCGCGGGACGCCGTGGCGGTGACGCGGCCGAATGAGCTGATCGGGCAGAGCCGGTTTGCGAGCCGGCGGGAGTTGTACCGCAAGATCCTGGCGGCCTCGCCGCTCGAGCAGGGCAGCAACGCGCAGAAGGAGAGCTTTTTGAACTCGCTCGACAACGCGCACCGGCTGCTGACCTCGCCGGCGGCCAAGGCGTTTGACTTGTCGCTGGAGCCGGAGAAGAGCTACCGGACCTATAACACGTCGCGGTTCGGTTTGGGCTGTCTGCTGGCGCGGCGGATGGTGGAGGCCGGGGCGCGATTTATTGAAGTGACCACCGAGTACATCCCGTTCCGCTTCTGGGATACGCACGAGAACGGGCATGCGCGCGTGGAGGCGATGAAGCGGACCATCGACGCTCCGATTGCGCAACTGATCTGCGATCTTGAGCAGCGCGGCCTGCTGGAAAAGACGCTGGTGGTGGTGGCGACCGAGTTTGGCCGCGACATGATGACTGAAGGCAAGCCGGGCCTGGAGGTGAAAAACCAGGTAACCGTGCCCGAGGTGATGACCGAGACCAAGCATTACGGGATGCACCGGCACTTTACGGACGCCGTGAGCGTGCTGGCGTTTGGCGGCGGCATTCGCAAGGGGTTCGTTTACGGGGAGACCGCGACGGAGCGCCCGTGCAAGACGATTAAGGACCCGATTGGGATCGAAGACCTGCATGCCTCGCTGTATTCGGCCCTGGGAATCGCTCCCGATACAAAATACGAAATCGAACAGCGCCCTTTTTACGTCACTAGAGATGGCAAGGGAAAGGTTCACGACCGGCTTTTTGCCTGAAAAACACTTCGGCTAAAAACACCATGACATCTATTGCAACTCAGCTCGGCGATGCCGGCCAGACCAGCCTCGTCGGGGGCCAACGTGTTTCGAAGGGGGCTTTGCGGGTCGAGTCCTACGGCACGGTGGATGAACTGAACGCCGCGCTGGGTTTTGCGCGGTCCATTTGCAGCGACGAGGGGATCGCCACGGCGACCCTGGCGATTCAGCGGGAGCTGTTTCAGGTGGCGGCGGCGCTGGCAACGCCCACCGAGGCGCGGAAGGGCGCTCCGCCGGTGACGCAGGCGATGGTGGATGAATTGACCGGGCAGGTGCATGCGCTCGAGGCGGTGAGCGGGTTGCTGAGCGACTGGTCGGTGCCGGGGGGGGACCCGGCGGGAGCGTTTTATGATCTGGCGCGGACGGTTTGCCGCCGGGCGGAGCGATGCGTGGTGCGGTTGGGCGAGGAGGAAGAGTTGGCGCCGCATGTGCTGGCGTATCTGAACCGACTGAGCGACCTGCTGTGGCTGTTCGGGCGGAAACTGGAGGTGGACGCCCAGGCGCAGGCCGCTTTGCGGGAGCTAAACGATAAGCCCGGGCCGCGCTGGTCGCGGGCCTGGTAGGGGTCTATAACACCTTGGCAAGGTGTAACGAAAAAATTACCTGTTTACTACCTCTTGCAATCTGTTCCGGGTGCCTATACACTAGGAGAAGATGTCAGCCCCGGTGCACAGCTTTCGCGCGTTTCGATTTTGGCGTTATTGCCGGATTGAACGAGTGGCGTTGGCCCGGAGGTAGGACTCGAAAGGTTCTTAATCCAAAAAACCAACCCACTCGAAAGAGTGGGTTTTTGTGTTTTCGCTTTTCCTATTTTCGGAAGCCCATACTTTTAAAGCAGAACAGACCCATGATCATTTCAATGAAACTCCACAGCACCAAGGAAGATATCGAAGCCGTCTGCGACCGCATCCGTCACTTCGGTTACAAGATTCATGCCATTGAGGGAGAGGAACGCTGCGTGATTGGCGTTGTCGGCGTAGGCGATGTCACCAACTGTCTCGAGTCGCTCGAGGCGATGCCGCAGGTGGAAAAAGCGGTGCGGATCTCGGCGCCCTACAAGTTTGTTTCGAAAGAGTACAAGTCGACTCCGACCGTGATTACGGTCCGCACGCACACCGGTCCGGTGGAGATTGGCGGTGATGAGTTTGTCATGATGGCTGGTCCTTGTTCGGTTGAGAACGAGACGCAGATCATGGAGTCGGCCTACGCGGTGGCCGAGGCCGGCGCGAAGGTTCTGCGCGGTGGCGCGTTCAAGCCGCGGACCTCGCCCTACGATTTTCAAGGTATGGAAGGCGATGGCCTGAAGCTGTTGGCCAAGGCGCGGGAGGCGACGGGCCTGGCGATCATCACCGAGGTGATGGCGGAAAGGGACGTTGATCTGGTGGCCGAGTACGCCGATATTCTGCAGATTGGGGCGCGGAACATGCAGAACTTTTCGCTGCTGAAGCGTTTGGGATCCTGCGGCCGTCCGATTATGCTTAAGCGTGGGCTGAGTGCGCAGATCAAAGAGTTGCTGATGTCGGCCGAGTACATTGTGGCGCACGGCAACCCGAACATCATGCTGTGCGAGCGCGGTATCCGTACGTTTGAAACCGCGACGCGGAACACGTGTGACATCACTGCCGTTTCGGTGTTGGACGAGTTGACGCATCTGCCGGTGGTGCTTGATCCTTCGCACGCGGTGGGCAAGCGCAGCCTGGTGCCGCCGCTGTGCCGGGCGGGCGTGGCGATTGGCGCCGATGGTTTGATTGTGGAAACGCACCCGTGTCCGGAGAAGGCGGTGAGCGATGGGGCGCAGAGCCTGACGCTGGACCAGTTCCGGAAGATGATGAAGGAGTTGACTCCCTACATAGCGTTGTGGAAGAACGCGCGGGTTGGCGACACGGTGGCGGTGTCAAGGTAGGCGGCTGAGCCGATGGGTTTTCGCTGGCATAATTGGATGGCGGCCATTCTGGTAGTGGCCGCCTGCGTGGGGATCGGGGGGGGCTTGGTATGGTATCGCTCCCGGTTGATCCCGCCCCTGTCGGAGAGGATGAGCCGTCTGCCCGCAGGTGGGACCGTGATCCAGCTGGACCTTGAAAGCATGCGGCGGTCCGGGCTGTTTGCCTTGCTTTCGGGCGGGAACGTGACGGAGGATCCCGATTACCGGTCCTTTGTCGCTGCCACTGGTTTTAACTACCGCGAGGACCTGGATTCGGTGTTGCTGGGCTTTGCCGGGGCGGACGTGTTTGTCGTGGCGACGGGGCGTTTTGACTGGAAGGCGATCCAGACGCACACGGAGCGGTCGGGCGGGAAGTGCTGGAACGGGGTGTGCCGGCTGCCGGCTTCGACATCGCCGCGGGTCATTTCGTTTACGCCATTCACGAGGGGGATGATCGGGATGGCGGTTTCAAGCGACGAGTGGGCGGTCGTGCGGTTGCAGAACCGGACGCCGAGCCCGCTGGCGCTGCCGGATGCTCCGGTTTGGGTGGGTGGGGTGGGCCGGACCTGGAGCGAGTCTGCGTCGCTGCCGGCGGGGACCAAGCTGTTTGCCAAGGCGTTGGAGGAGGCTCAGGTGGTAACGCTGGGCCTGCATCTTGGGGGAACGGGAGCTGAGCTGCGGTTGCGAGCTGATTGTGGGACCGAGACGGCGGCGGCGGGGGTGGAAAATCAGTTGCGCGGAGTGACTGGGGTGTTTCGCAAATATCTTGAGAACGTGCAGCAGAAGCCGAACCCGGCGGATTTGAGCGGGATTCTGACCACCGGGACGTTTTCCCGGCAGGGCTTGGTGGTGACGGGACGGTGGCCGCTTGAGCGTGCGTTTCTGGTTAATTTGCTGGGCGGGCAGTTGTAGCGGCGCGGCCTATGCGGTTGCTGGTCCTGGGCAGTCTGGTTTGGGATACGCTGGCGGGGCCGGTGGAGGGTTTGGAGTGGGAGACGACCCGGTGGGTCGGTTCGATGACGGCCGGGTTGGGGGGCAACGGCGGGACGACGGCGTATACGTTTGGCAAGTTGACGGGCGGGGCGGCGCACGGGGTGGCGCTGTTGAGCGCGCGTGGCGACGATGCGGCGGGGCATTGGCTGGAGCAGCGGTTGGGTGAGGCGGGGGTGGACTGCTCCTATCTGGAGCGGCTGGCCGGGGCGACGGCGGCGACCGTGGGCGTGTTCCACCCGGATGGCCGGCGCCAGCTGTTTCATCATCCCGGGGTGAACCAGGAGGCGTCCTTCGCTCTGCCGGGGGGCTTTGACCATCTGCACGTGGCCAATCCTTTCGCCATGCCCTACGTCCGGCGGCACGCGGCGGAGCTACTGCGCGAGGCGCGGGCGCGGGGGATGAATACTTCGATGGACCTGGGCTGGGACCGGTTGGGGGAATGGGGCGCGGTGGTTGACCCGTGCCTGCCGTTGATAGATCTGCTGCTGGCCAACGCTGAGGAGGCGGTGCGGGTGCCGGGGCCGTATCCCTGTCCGGTGATCGTTAAACGCGGGGGGGAGGGTTGCACGGTGGACGGGAGGTCCGTGGCGGGCTTCGCGGTGGAGACGAGGGACTCGACCGGGGCGGGGGACTGCTTTTGCGGGGCCTTTCTGGCAGGGCGGGCCAGGGGGCTGAGTGTGGTGGAGGCGGCGCGGATGGGGAATGCCGCCGGGGCGCTGAGCGTGCGCCGGGCCGGGGCCACCGCAGGTTTGCTCGACTGGGTGGCGATGGCGGGCTGGGCGGATCAGTTCAGGAAATAGGTGCGGTAGAGCGTGTCGCGCTGCTTGGGGATAAATCCGGCATCGCGGATGATCCGGCGGAGATCCTCCTCGGAGGCATGGAAGTTGGCGCCGGCCTGGGAGACGACGTTCTCTTCGAGCATGATGCTGCCGACGTCGTTGCCCCCGAAGCGGAGGCCGAGCTGGCAGACCTTCAGGCCCTGGGTGACCCAGGAGGTTTGCACGTTGACGATGTTGTCTAGAAAGAGGCGGCAGACGGCAAGGGTACGGAGGAATTCGACGCTGGTGGCCTCTTCCTTGACGAAGCGGCCGAGGGAGGTGTTGTCGCGCTGGAAGCTCCAGGGGATGAAGGCGGTGAAGCCGCCGGTTTCGTCCTGGAGTTGGCGGAGGGCGTCGAGATGGTGCACGCGGTGGGCGAGGGTTTCACCGCAGCCCCACATCATGGTGGCGGTGGTGCGGACGCCGAGTTGGTGGGCGGTACGATGGACGCTGAGCCACTCCTCGGTGTTGCACTTGAGGCGGGCGATGCGGTGGCGGACCTCGTCGTGGAGGATTTCTGCGCCGGCGCCGGGGATGGAGTCCATTCCGGCGTCGCGCAGGCGGGCGATGGTGTCGCGAACGGAGAGGCCGCTGATCTGGGCGATGTTGAGGATTTCGGGGGCGGAGAGGACGTGGAGGTGGATGGCGAAGCGCTGTTTGATGGCGGCAAAGAGATCTTCGTACCAGGTGATGGGGAGATCGGGATGGAGTCCGCCCTGCATGAGAACGCCGGTGCCGCCGACGTCGATGGTCTCCTGGATCTTGGCGAAGATGACCTCTTGCGGATGGACGTAGGCTTCAGCGTGGCCTTTGGCGCGATAGAAGGCGCAGAAGCTGCAGTATTCGGTGCAGACGTTGGTGTAATTAATATTGCGATCGATGATATAAGAGGCGACGTTGTGGGGGTGGTGACGGCGACGGGCGGCGTCGGCGGCCATGCCGAGGCCGATCAGGTCATGGTCAGCGAACAGCTCGAGAGCTTGGTCGGTGGAGATGCGGTGGCTCATAGACTAAGAGTGGGGGACTAAGAGTGGGGGCTAAGGGCGGGTTCGAGGGAGGCGGCGAAGTGAAGATAGGTGTCGAGTCCCTGCAGTTCCCGCGGGCCAATGGTAAAGCGGATGTGATGCTGCAGGTACTCGCGGACGAGATTGCGGGGGAGACCGCGACGGTCGGCCTGGTGGTCGATTATCTCCGGGAGCCGTTCCTGGCCGTACTGCCAGGAACCGTCGAACAGGGTGGCGGCGTCGGGGGGCAGATGGGGGCCGGCCCAACGGGCAAAGACCATCGGTAGGCCGGTGAGTTCGTGCCAGGCGGCGCCGAGGTCGAGGTATTCATAGGGTTGGCGTTCGGGCTGGACACGGAGCGCGGCATCGCCGATGAGGAGGGCGGCATCGGCATCGGCGAGCATGGTGGGCAGGTGGGGGCGCATGGCCACCAGGTCCGGTTGGACGCCGAAACGTTCGCGGAGCAGGATGCGCGTGAGCATGACCGAGGTGCGGGAGCCATGATCGACGGCGAGGCGGCGGATCCGCGTCCAGGGCGTTTTGGTGAACAGGAGAATGCTGCGGACCGCTCCATCGCAGGCGATACCGGTTCCGGGAACGGCCGGCAGGTTCTGGCGGGCAGCCTCGATGACGGGGATGAGGCCGATGTCGGCCTTGCCGTCCCGCAGGCGGTCGGAGCACTCCGCCGGCAGGCAAAAGGAGAGGTCCGCCGCGTCTTTTTGGGGCCCCTGCAGCATGCCCCAGACCAGGGGAACGGTGTTGAGGTAGCTGACGGCGGCGACGCGGGGTTTGGAAAAAAACATGAATCTACAGATCTAGATGATAGCGAACTGGCCTGGGGGTGCACTGCCTGAGAGAAATCGAGGGAGAAAGTGATCCTATTTTGCCCACTTTGTATGGAGTGTTATCCTCAAAATGTCGATACTCTCCTAACGAAGCGGGTGATAGACGCGGTCTTTCCTGGTCCTGCTCAATCCTGATCCGCTGACCTTGTTCCGGCGTTTTGTGGACGCCGTATTGGGAATCCTATGAAATTTGTCAATTGTTTTCGAGTGGCCCTTCCGGGTCTGATGATCCTGGTGGGGATGTCCTTGCAGGGACAGATTCCGGTGGAGCTGAGCCCTATTCCGGCGCGAACCTATGGGCATGCTCGCCAGACGTTGAATACGGTCGAAGCCAACCTAGTGGAGGGACGGGAGTTGAATACCCCGAGCGGCGTGGCGGTGGATACGAGTGTCAACCCGCCGCTTACCTACGTAGCCGACACGGGAAACAACCGCGTCCTGTTCTGGCGCAACGCCCGGAGCGCCAACGCCCAGATGGCGGACGGGGTGATCGGGCAACGGGATCTGGTGACGACGTTTGCCGGGGGGCCCGGGACCGCGATTTCGATCGGGTTCACCTCGCCGACCGGGCTGGCGGTGGATCGAAGCGGTAATCTTTATGTCGCCGATACCGGGAACAACCGGATTTTGCGTTTTCCGCGGCCGGCGCAGCAGACCGGGGATCTCATTCAGCCCGATTTTGTAATTGGGCAGAGCAACTTCACCTCGAATTTTCCAAACCAAAATGAGCTGAACGCTTCCGCTAAGAGTTTGGCTTTTCGGCGCGATGGTATCAGCTACCGAGTGGCGATTCTGTTTGATCCGCAGGGGAATTTGTGGGTGACCGATCCCGGGAACCACCGGGTTCTCCGGTACCCGGTCGCCGCTCTGGCGCAGGGTTCGGGGAACAACCCGGAGGCTGACCTCGTGCTGGGGCAAGGGGATTTCAGCTCGCGGAACACGTTTGACTTGGGCCAACTTGGTCCGTTACACAAGACTGGGTTGCGCTTTCCCGGCACGTTGGCTCTCGATGGTGGGGGAAGGCTTTTTGTCGGGGACCAAGTAGGCCGGGTGTTGGTGTACTCCGGTTCCTTGCGTACGGGGTTGGCGGCCAGCCGGGTGATCGGGGTGGTGGTGAACGTTCAGGGGCAGCCGCCCCGGCCACCCGTCAATGAGTACTCCTTGGAGACGCCGGAGGGACTGTTTGTTGTCAATAACTCGTTGTTTGTTGTCGACACGGTGGTCAACCGGATTGTGCGCTACGACCCGTTTGAGTCCTGGGCAGAGGAGACTTTGCTTGTCCCCTCGCCTCCAGCCCGGGCGGTTTTCGGACAGCCCGATCTGTTGAGTTTCAAGGCGAACCGGGGCGGGCGGTCGGCGACGGAGTCCTCGTTTTTCCGTCCGACCGCCGCCGCGGCGGTGGCGGGTACGGACCTTTATCTTTGTGATTCGGCGAATCATCGGCTGTTGATTATTCCGATCAGTCAGAATAACCTGCAGCCGGCGGTGCGGGTTCAGGGGCAGTTGGCGATGACCTACAACTCCAGGAATCTGATCGAGGGGAGGGAACTGTTCACCGTCACTGGCCTGTTCGATCTTCCCAACAATGGAGGCCGGGCCATTCTGAGTGGCGGCGTGACCATTGACCGCACCAGCTCGCCGCCGCGGCTCTACGTGGCGGATTCGGGGAACAACCGCATTTTGGGTTTTGCTAATGCGCTGACGGTGAAGCCCGGTGATTTGGCTGATATCATCATCGGACAGGCGGATCGGTTTTCGGCCGTGGTGAACTCGCCAGCTAATGATCCGGACGTGCAGAATGATACCGGTCTTTTTAATCCGACCGGGGTGATCACCGATGCCCAGGGGAACCTGTGGGTTGCCGACACCGGCAACGGGCGGGTACTGCGATTTGCCCGCCCCTTTGATCGGCCCGGCGACCGGCAGCAGCGGGCGAGCCTCGTCATTGGCCAAAGCAGCTTCAACATAAAGCTGACCGACCCCACACGGACTAACATGCGATCTCCCTACGGAGTTGCCCTCACCATTGACGGTCATTTGATCGTGTCGGACTCGGCGCTGAACCGCCTGTTGTACTTCCGCCGCCCGGCTAACCGTGACTTTACCAATGGCCAAGCCGCCGATACGGTGTTTGGCCAGCGCGACTTCACTTCCCAGAGTGCTGCCGATGCCGATAACCGGTTCAACGTCCCCGGACACATGGCGATGGATACTGATGACCGGGTGTATGTTTGCGATATGGGGAAAAGCCGGATCGTGATCTTCGACCGGGTGACGGCGGCGGCTAACGATCCTGCTCCGGTGCTGGTTCTACGTTCGACGTTGACAGCCAATGACAATCTGCGGAATCCGCAGGCGATCACGGTCAGCGAGCGAACCGGCGAGGTCTGGGTTGCCGATGGGCAGAACAATCGGCTGGTGCGCTTTCCGCGTTTTGACCTTTTGATCTTTAATCCCCTGGCAAATTTCCGTTTGGACGCTCCGTCCCCGGTGGCCTTGGCGCTTGATCCGTTTGACAATCTGGTGGTGGCGGATGGGACCAATCGACTGGCGTTCCATTACGCGCGCCTGGTAGCGATCAGCGCGGCGCATTATCTGGACCGCGACCTTTCGCCAGGCCTGGTGGCGACCATGGCGCCCTTGGGCATTCGCTTCACCGAAAAGACGATGACGTTCTCGACCGTCCCCGTACCGAAGGAAATGGACGACGTCGAGGTGCTCGTCAACGGGGTGGCGGCCCCCTTATATTACTTGTCCCCGACCATCATCAACTTCTACGTTCCGATGAGTACGCCCACTTCGGGCACGATCGATGTGTTGGTGCAGAAGAAGTCCACTGGGCAGATTCTGGCCAGTTCCACCCTCCCGGCGGCGGTGGCTACGCCCGGATTCTTCACGACGACGCAGAACGGCCGGGGCCAGATTGCGGCCTTGAACGAAGACAACACCGTGAATTCGGCCTCGAATCCGGTGGGGCGCGGCAAGGTGATCCAACTCTATGCCACCGGGCAGGGCTTTCTGCCCGATGCTCCGCCCGATGGGGTTCCCGCGCCGACCAACCGGCTCGTCTCGACTCCGTTGCGTCCGCGGGTGATCGTCAATACGACCGATGGCGAGGTGCTTTTCTCGGGTCTGGCGCCGGGCTTTGTCGGGGTGTGGCAGCTCAATGTGAAAGTCCCTGAATCGGTCCCGCCCGGCAACAGTATCGTTGTCGCCATTCTGCATCTGGGAATTCCCAGCAACTCCAACCGCGGGGGCGGAACGCCGATTCAGACCACCATAGCGGTTCGCTAAATTTTGACGGCCGGTCTGCCTCAACAGCAAGGCCGGCCGTTATAAACTGGTTTCACGTCTATGAAATACGGTCTTTCCATTCGTCCGGACGGCGCTCTAGATTTTCTTGCGCTTGGCGCACTGATTCATCGCCTCGATCCGGGAGTTATTCCCTTCCGCAAGGCTACCGAGTGTCATATCCATGTAAGCGGCGGCGAATTCAACGTCGCGGCCAACCTTGCTGACTGCTTCGGGCTCCACACGGGCGTCGCGTCGGCCATGGTCGATTACCCCATCGGGGAGTTGATCGCCGAGCGCGTCAAGGCGATGGGGGTTAAGTCCTTCTACAAGCGCTTCAAGCACGACGGGGTGCACGGTCCGAACATGGCTACCGTGTACAGCGACCGGGGACAGGGTATGCGCGCGCCGGTGGTCTTCTACAACCGCTCAAACGAGGCGGCGGCGCAGTTGAAGCCGGGCGATTTTGACTGGGATCACATCTTCGCCGGCGGCGTGCGCTGGTTCCACAGCGGCGGTATCTTTGCCGCGTTGTCCAAGTCGACCCCGGAACTGATCATCGAAGGTATGGAAGCGGCCCGGCGAGCCGGGGCGATCGTCTCCCTCGATCTCAACTACCGCGCCAAGCTGTGGAACATCCTCGGGGGGCACGAGCGCGCGCTCGAAGTGATTGGCCGCATTGTCAAAAATGTCGATGTGCTGATCGGCAACGAAGAGGATCTGCAACTCGGTTTGGGTATTCCCGGGCCGGAGGTGGCCGCCACCTCTAAGCTGGACCCGTCGACCTTCTTCGGAATGATTGACCGGGTGCGGGAGCAGCATCCGCAAATCAAGGTAGTGGCGACGACGCTGCGCGAAGTCCACTCGACGAACCGGCATAGCTGGGGTGCAGTGGCCTGGATTGATGGCAAAACCTATGTCTCGCCGACCTGTGAACTCGACGTCGTGGACCGTGTCGGCGGCGGCGACGGGTTTGCGGCCGGCCTGATCTTCGGCATGCTCTCCGGCGAGGAGCCGGAGGAGTGCGTCCGGCTCGGCTGGGCCCATGGCGCCCTGCTCACCACCTTCCCCGGCGATACGACCATGGCCACCGTCGAGCAGGTGCGCGCTCTGGCTAAGGGTGGTTCGGCGCGTATCCAGCGCTAGAGCCGGTAGCGGCTAGCCAGTTTTTCGTTCCAGGAGATCCCGAAGCCGGGGCGCTGCGGGATCTCCATCTGTCCGGCGGTGACCCGTTCCGGTGGACCGAGCAACTCTCCTCGCCAAGCCACTTCGCCCCATTGCAGCTCGAGAATCTCGCAGTTGCCGAGCCCGGCGATGGCGTGCAGGCTGGCCGTGGTGGCCACCGGGCCGCTGGGGTTATGGGGGGCGACCGAGACTCCGTGCGCGCCGGCCATGGCGGCGATATGGGTCATTTCAAGCAGGCCGCCGCAATGCTTTACGTCCGGCATGATGATGGCCACCGCTTTTTCCTGGCAAAGCGGCAGAAATCCGCTTACGCCGAACAGGAACTCGCCGCCGGCAAGCGGTTGGCGGATCTGGCGGGCGATTTCCACCGTCTCCGCTACCCGCGTTGGGGCAACAGGCTCCTCGTACCACCGCAGCCGGGCCGGTTCCAACTCCCGGGCGACGCGCACGGATTCGGCGACGGTGAAGTTGCTGTGCGCATCCACCATCACGTCAATCGCCGGCCCTACGGCCTCCCGGATGGCCCGGGTGCAGTCTATCCCCTGGCTGGCCGAGATCCTGAGATAGCCATCCCAGGGCGCGGCTTTCAAGGCCTTGTAGCCTTCGGCCACGGCTTGGCGCGCGGAGGCGGCAAAGCCGGCCGGAGAGCGGTCGGTCGTGGCGCGGTTGATGTTGGCATAGAGGGGAATCCGTTGCCGGATGGCGCCTCCAAACAGGCTATGGGTGGGGACGCCCAGCGTCTGTCCGGCCAGGTCCCAGAGGGCCTGTTCGATGGCGCTGTAGGCGGTCGCGGCGAGCAGTCCGCCGGCCCGCGCCAGCGGCGCGGCGGCTTCGCGGTAGGCGGCGATTTCAAGGGGCGAACGGCCTTTAACCAGGTTGGCGAAGGCGGCGAGCGCCTGCTCCATCTCGCGCGCCTGGGCGGCGGAGGTGGAGGCGAATCCGAACGCGTCGGAGGCCTCACCGAGACCGCTGATGCCGCTGTCGGTATGCAGTTGGACGACCAACCAGACGGTTCGGGAGGTCGCGCGCACCGGCCACAGGATACATCCCCTGATCTTCGGCTTGGCTCGGCCGAACAGGTGGCTCGATCCCGAGGCCAAAAGCGCGCGTCTGGTCCATTCCATCGCTCGATTATCCGCCATTCCCCGATGGTGGCGCGCCTTCGTTACCCTGAGTGAATGCTCCGTTTCCGCCGCTACCGTTCCGCTGACCGGCAGGCCGTACTGCGCGTGTTTCGCAGCAATGTTCCCGACTACTTTGCGGCGGGCGAAGAGCCCTGGCTCAAACAGGTTCTCCGCGAGGTCCACTGCCCGCTATTTGTCCTGACGGAAAAGGAGGCAATCCTCGGCTTCGGCGGCTTTGAGATTGCCGAATTCGCCAACGTGGCGTACCTCGTTTTTGGTATGGTAGACCGCGCCCACCACGGCCGCGGTCTCGGGCGGCGCCTGCTCGAGTTCCGTCTTACCAGGATTGCCGCAGCGCGGCGGGCGCCCCGTTATGTGGCCGTTGATACGACCCCCGCCATCGCACCCTTTTTCGAACATTGCGGATTTGAACGGATCGCCGAGTGGCCGGAGGGCTACCGGCATGGCTTCGACCGGATTGATCTGCGCTACGATTTCGTCGCGCGCGGGGTGCCGCCGTCCGCGGCTTGAGGGCTGCGCGCGGCCTGTTTGGCCCGCAGGCGCGCCAGCGCCTCCTCGCCCATGCGCCGGGCCTCGGGCGTGAGGGGCTCCGGCGACTCGGCATACTCCCGCGCTGCTCCGGCCAGCCAGAACGCATAGCCACACGCCACCAACACGCTGAAGACGCCGAACGACACCGCGCCGATGCGCAGTATCGACAGGGAGAACCAGGCGACCAGTGCGTATCCGGGCAGCGCACATAAAAAAAGGATCAGAAGTTTTGTTTTGGGGCTCACAGCCGGACCCATCCGCTTGCGGCAGCTGACCGGAAGACGCCCTCGATTACCCGCATGTTGTTCACCGCCTGCGCCGCCGGCACTGGAACCGGCGTGCCGGCCAGCACGGCCTCGGAAAACGCATCGAACTCGACGGTGTACTGGTCCAAGACGGGCAGCTCGGTGGGCTCGCCGTTCAGGAAGATGCGGCTGGGCCGGTCCGGGGGGGCGTTGAAGGGAATCTCCACTTCAATGTGCCCCGCGGTGCCGTAGAAATGCATCTTCTGGTACGGATGAAGCTGCGTCGAGCAGGTGAAACTGGCCTGCAGGCTGTCGAAGTCGAGCAGGGCGGAGGTCAACCGGTCGGTGCCGAAGACCGGATCCCGTTCGACGACGCCGAGTACGCGCATCGGTTCCCGTTCGCTGACGAAGCGCGAAGTGAAGATCGGGTAGCAGCCGATGTCCATCAGTGCCCCGCCCCCAGCCTCCACTTTGTTCCGGATATTCGCCGGATCGACGTTGTGATAGCTGAAAAAGCCCTGAATGGCGCGCAACTGGCCGATTTTTCCCACGCGGACCCACTCCCGCACCTGCAGCCACTGCGGATGGGTGGCGACCATGAATGCCTCGCCGATCTGCACGCCGCACTCCTGTTGTACGGTGGCCAGATGCTCGGCTTCGGCCACGTTCATGGCGAGGGGCTTTTCGCAGAGCACGTGTTTGCCGGCGCGAGCGGCCGCGGCGGCCCATTCGACGTGCAAATGGTTGGGTAGAGGGATGTAGACGGCATCGATTGCCGGGTCGTTCAGAACGCCGGCATAGGAGTCGAAAACGCGGGGAATCCCCAGCGTCTCGGCCTTGGCCACCTGGGCCGAGCCGATGGCCTCCAGGCGGGCGGTTCGGCAGTGCGTCAGGGCGGGTAGAACTTTGGTCAGAAAGAACTTAGAGGTGCTGAGAACTCCCCAGCGAAGATTATTGGCCACGTGAAAACTTTACCGCTTTTTGTCCGGGCCGCGCATCCGCTTCTTTATGCGAAATCTCGTCATCGTTCTGGGGGATCAACTGAACGATGACTCGTCAGCGTTTGATGGTTTCGACCGGAACAAAGACGCCGTTTGGATGGCGGAGGTGGCTGAGGAGTCCACGCACGTCTGGTCGCACAAAGCGCGCATCGCGCTGTTCCTTTCGGCCATGCGGCACTTTGAGCAGCGCCTAACCCAGAAGGGGCACTGCGTAGTCTACCGGCGCCTGGACGATTTCAACAATTCGCACTCGCTGCGCAAAGAGCTGATCAAGGCCTGTGAGCAGTTCCGTCCGGCGAAACTGATCCTGGTTGAGCCCGGCGATTACCGCGTGCGGGGGGAACTCCTGCAGGCGGCCAAGAAGGCTGGTATCGGGCTCGAAATCCGCCAGGACCGGAGCTTCTTCTGCTCCGTGGACGAGTTCAAGCGCTGGGCCGAAGGGCGCAAGCAGCTGCGCATGGAGTTTTTCTACCGCGAGATGCGCCGAAAGTTCGGCGTCCTGCTCGATGGCGGCCAACCCGCGGGCGGCCGTTGGAACTACGATGTCGAGAACCGCGGCTCCCTGCCGAAGTCGGGCCCCGGTCCGCTGCCCGCTCCGGTCCGCTTCGAACGGGACAACACGACCAAATACGTGCTCGAACTGGTCGATTTCCGCTTCAACCGGCACCCCGGCTCGCTCGACAACTTCGACTGGCCGGTGACGGCGGAGCAGGCCGACGCCGCCCTTGCCGACTTCATCACCCACCGTCTCCCGCACTTCGGGCAGTATCAGGACGCCATGTGGACGAACGAACCCTGGCTCTACCATTCGCGCCTCTCGGCGGCGATGAACCTGAAGCTCCTCGACCCCCGCAAGGTGGTTACGGCCGCCGAAGCGGCCTACCGGGAGGGCAAGGTTTCGCTGGCGCAGGCCGAAGGCTTCATCCGGCAGGTTCTCGGCTGGCGCGAATATGTGCGCGGCGTTTACTGGAGCTACATGCCCGAGTACGCCGACCGCAACGAGATGGGGGCCCACGAGCCGCTGCCCAAGTGGTTCTGGACCGGGAAGACCGAGATGAACTGTCTCAAGCATACGCTGCGGCAGACGCTTGACTACGGCTACGCCCACCACATCCAACGTCTGATGGTTACCGGCCTTTACTGTCTGCTGGCCGGCATCGATCCCAAGCAGGTCCACGAGTGGTATCTCGCCGTCTATGTCGATGCCGTTGAGTGGGTGGAGCTACCCAACACGGTCGGCATGAGCCAGTATGCCGATGGGGGCGTGATGGCGTCGAAGCCCTACGTCGCCTCCGGCAAGTACATCGACAAGATGTCGAACTACTGCTCGGGATGCCAGTTCGACCCGGCCAAGCGCGAGGGCGAGTCCGCGTGCCCCTTCACGACTATGTATTGGCAGTACCTGCAGCGCCACCGCGAAGCGCTCGCGAAGAATCCGCGCATGCTACTGCAGATCAAGAATCTGAAACGGATGGACCTGGCCGAGGAGGACGCCCTGCCGCCCTCGTCCGGCGAACAGGTTCCTTTGCAGGAGAGATCCCGTTGAACTACCTCATCTTCGGCGCGACCGGCGGCATCGGTACGACGCTTTGTCGGCAGTTACAGGTGGCGGGCCACCGGGTATTTGCCTCGGGGCGGGACCCGCACAAGCTGGCGATGCTGTCGAGCGAACTCGGCACCCCTCCGCTGTTGGCCGACGCCACGGTGCCAGCCGAGGTTGCCGATGCGTTCGCGCAGGCAGGCGCCGTGGACGGGGTGGCGAACTGTGTGGGTAGCCTGCTGCTAAAACCGGCGCACATCACCACCGACGAAGAGTGGGCCGCGGTGTTGCGGACCAACCTCGACAGCGCCTTCTACGTTCTCCGCGCCGGCGCCAAGGCCATGATGAGCACGGGCGGCAGCATCGTGCTTGTCTCCTCGGCGGCGGGCCGCCTGGGCCTGCAGAACCACGAAGCGATTGCTGCGGCCAAGGCCGGCATCATCGGCCTGACCCTGTCGGCGGCGGCCACCTACGCCCCGCGCAACATCCGCGTCAACTGCGTGGCGCCGGGCCTGACGGCTACGCCGCTCACCACCCGGATTACCGCCAACGAGACCGCCGCCAAAGCCTCGATGGCGATGCATCCGCTCGGCCGCCTCGGCGCACCCGAGGACGTAGCCGCCATGATGGCTTTCCTGCTGCTGCCGGCGGCTGCCTGGATCACCGGGCAGACTTTCGGCGTCGACGGCGGCCTCGGCACCGTCCGCAGCAAGTCCTGATTCTCCCATGCGCATATTGCTCTATAGCGGTAAGGGCGGAGTCGGCAAGACCTCCGTCGCGGCGGCCACGGGTCTGCACCTGGCGCGTCTCGGCTACCGGACCCTTGTCATGAGCGTCGACCCGGCGCACTCGCTCGCCGACTCCTTCGCCCTCAAGACCAGCCTGTTCGACGCCGCCACGGCCGACCCCTACTCCGTTCGCCCCAACCTCGACGTGCAGGAGGTGAACATCCAGCTCGAGATCAAGCGCCACTGGCGCGAGATTTCAAGCTATGTCACCAGTGTCCTGCGCACCTCCGGCCTCTCCGACGTCGAAGCCGAGGAGATGGCGATCCTGCCCGGTATGGAGGAGTTGTCGGCCATGATGTATGTCAATCAGTACCGCCGCAACGAGCGCTACGATGTCATCGTGCTCGACTGCGCGCCCACGGCCGAAAGCCTGCGCTTCATCTCCATGCCGACCACTCTTGAGTGGTACATGAAGCACATCTTCACGGTCGAGCGGAACGTGCTCAAAGCCATCCGGCCCATCGCCAACAAGCTTTCGCCGGTCGAGTTGCCCAACGACTCCTACTTCGCCAACGTGCTCGAACTCTTCGGTCGGATCGAGGGCATCGACAAGCTGCTCGAAGACCCGCAGGCCACCTCCGTCCGCCTGGTCACCAACGCCGAACGGATGGTGATGCGCGAAACGCAGCGGGCGTTCGTCTACTTTTCGCTGCACGGCCTCACGGTGGATAACATCATTGTCAACCGCGTGCTGCCGCCTGAAGCCGACGGCTTCTTCCGGGGCTGGCGCGAGGCGCAGACGGCGGTAATCGGCGAGATGGCTGGCTACTTCGATCCGGTGCCGCTGCGGCAGGCGCCACTGTTTGCCGAAGAGGTCATGGGCCTCGACCGGCTGGACCGGTTGGCGGAAGTGCTCTATAGCACTGACGAAGACCCGGCGCGGGTCACGCGCGACGAGCGGCCGTACTCGTTTGGCAAGAATGAGGTCCGCCTGCTGCTGCCGTTCGCCGTCAAGGGCGAGGTCGGGCTGTTCAAGAAGGGCGACGAACTCGTGGTCGAGGTGGGCACGCTCCGCCGCCACGTCGGCCTGCCCACTTCGATGGCGGCGCTCGAACCGGCCCGAGCCCGCCTCGAAGATCGGACACTCGTCGTGGAGATGCGTCCGCTTGCCTGAACGCCTTGCTTTTGCTCACGGAACCTTGCTTACCGACGCGGGCGAGGTCCGGGACGGCGTGGTGCTGGTTGAGGAAGGCCGCATTGCCTATGCCGGTCCGTGGACCGCGCCTCCTCCGAAGGCCGAGGTCATCGACGCCTCCGGCCTGTATGTTGCGCCGGGCCTGATTGACATCCACATCCACGGCGGCGACGGCAGCGACTTCATGGACGCGACGCCGGAGGATGTGGACCGCATTTTCGCCTATCACGCCCGCCATGGCGTTACGGCCCTCTGCCCCACGACGGCCACGGCGCCGCACGCGGAAATCCTGGCGGGTCTCGATGCCATCAATGCCTACCGCAGCCGCGGCAATCGCTTCGGCCGCGCGCTCGGCGCCCACATTGAAGGTCCTTACCTCTGCCAGACCAAGCGCGGCTGCCATCTGCCCGAGTACGTCCGCAACCCAGTCGAGGCCGAGTGGAGCGAACTGCTCGAACGCGGGCCGCTGGCGACGATGACGCTGGCGCCGGAGCTGCCCGGCGCGCGCCCGTTAATCGAGGAGCTGCGACGGCGGGGCGCCATCCCGTCGATCGGCCACAGCGAGGCGCTCTATCACGAGATTGTCGAGGCGCTCGACTGGGGTGCCGCGCACGCCACGCATCTGTACTGCGCCATGACCGACGCCATGAACAACCGCTGGCGCGGCACGCCGAATCCGCGCACGGCCGGCATTGTCGAAGCGGTCTATCTCGAAGAGCGGCTATCGAGCGAATTGATTACCGACGGCAAGCACCTGTCGAAGGAGATGATGACTCTGGCGCTGCGCAACAAGGGCTTCGACAAGCTCGCCATCATCTCGGACGCCATGCGCGGCGCCGGCATGCCGGACGGCGAGTACACCTTTGGCCCCCGCCACGGCATGGTGGCCGTGGTCAAAAATCGCGAGGCGCGCATTCCCGACGGCACCGCGCTCGCCTCAAGCGTTTACGCGATGGACGAAATGGTGCGCGTCTTCCGGGAAGCGACCGGGGTGCCGCTCTGGCAGGCCATCCGGATGGCCTCGCTGACGCCGGCCGAGATCCTGGGCGTCGACGACGAACTCGGTAGCCTGCGTCCGGGCAAGGCGGCCGACCTGATTCTGCTCGATGAGGCCTGCCAGGTTCACGGCACCTGGATGGCCGGCCGGAGGATACACTGAGAGTATGAACGACGATAAACCCCGCAGCACCGCGTGCGGCTGCAACGCGGCAATGATTGAAAATCACTTCCGCGCGGCCGGCGTTGAGTTCTTGAAGGGTCTCCGGCTCTTGATCGATACCTCGATTCAGGAACTGGAGCCGAAGCCGAAGACGGGCTCCAAGATCACCGTAGAATAAGACACAATAGGAGCTTCATGGATCCGACGAAGCTCCGTAGTTACTCCTGGTTCAACGGCAAGGAGTACTACAATTTCTCCCGCCGCGCCAACATACGCGCCCTGGGCCTTTCGCGGCAGGCCTTCCACGGCAAGCCGGTCGTGGGCATCTGCAACTCTTTCAGCGAGCTGAACAACTGCAACGCTCATCTGCGCCAAGTGGCCGATGCGGTCAAGCGCGGTGTTTGGGCCGCGGGCGGCTTCCCGCTCGAGTTTCCGGTCATCTCGCTGGGCGAGCAGTACATGAAGCCCACTACGATGCTCTTCCGCAATCTCATGGCGATGGACGTCGAAGAGTCGGTGCGGGCCAATCCCCTCGACGGCGTCGTCATGCTGTGCGGCTGCGACAAGACCACCCCGGCCATGCTCATGGGCGCGGCCTCGGCCGATGTGCCCGCCCTGATTCTCACCGGCGGCCCGACGCTCTCGGGGAACTACAAAGGCCGCACCATCGGGCAGGGAACCGACGGCCGCAAGATTTTCGATCTGTACCGCACCGGCGAAGTGTCGCCCGAAGAACTCGAGGAGATTGAAGGCTGCATGGTGCGCTCGGCCGGGCACTGCACCGTCATGGGCACCGCCTCCACCATGGCCATCATCGCCGAAGCGCTCGGCATGTCGCTGCCCGGTTCGGCCGCCATTCCGGCCCCGGATTCCCGACGCCTGGCCATGGCCGAAATGGCCGGCCGGCGCATGGTCGAGATGATCGCCGAAGGGCTCAAGCCCTCGCGCATCCTCACCCGTGAGGCCTTTGAAAATGCCGTCACGGTCGATATGGCCATCGGCGGCTCCACCAACGCCGTGGTCCACCTGCTCGCCATCGCCGGCCGCACGCCCCATAAACTCACGCTCGACGATTTCGACGCCATCTCCCGCCGCACGCCTTTTCTCGTGAATGTCCGGCCCTCGGGCCAGCACATGATGGAGGAGTTCTTCTACGCCGGCGGCGTCCCGGCCGTGATGCGGGAGCTGTTGCCGCAGCTGCATGGCCATGCGCTGACGGTCAACGGCCGGACCGTGGCGGAAAACGTGGCCGAGGCGCCGAATCACAATTCCGACGTCATTCGCCCGGCCGCGAATCCGCTCCACGCCGAAGGCGGCACCGTGGTCCTACGCGGCAATCTTTCGCCGAACGGCGCGGTGTTCAAACAGACTGCCGCCAGCCCCCACCTGTGCAAGCACACCGGCCCGGCCTACGTCTTTGAAACCTACCAGCAGATGCATGACACGATCGACTCGATGGATCTCCCCATCGACGCGAACACCGTGCTGGTGATGAAAGGCTGCGGTCCGCACGGCGCGCCCGGGTTCCCCGAGTGGGGCCACATCCCGATGCCGAAGGTACTGCTTGCGCAGGGCGTCTCGGATTGCGTGCGCATCTCCGACGCCCGCATGTCGGGCACCAGCTTCGGCACCGTTGTGCTCCACGTCTCGCCCGAATCCGCCATCGGCGGCCCGCTGGCGATTGTTGAAACCGGCGACCTCATCACGCTCGACGTCGAGGCGCGGCAGCTGCATCTGCACCTGTCCGATGAAGAGATCGCCCGGCGGTTGACCGCCTGGAAGCCCGCCCCGCCGCACTTTACCCGCGGCTACGGCAAGCTGTTCCTGTCGCACGTCACGCAGGCCCATCTCGGCTGCGACTTTGACTTTCTGCAAGCGGAATGAAGTGGCGCACCCCGGCCGGCTGGCTCGTCCTGCTGTGGCTCCTTTGGGTCGTCAACAAAGGAGCCTGGGAGGGCTACTTCGCCGGCGATGACCTCGACTCGTTCGCCTGGATGCGCTGGGCGCGGCCCGGAACCTTTCTCGCCGGGTTTCTGACGCCGTCCTTCTCGGCCACCAACTTCCGGCCCGTCACCCATGCGCTGCTCACGGGCCTCTACCACGGGGCCGGCTACGAGTTCCGCTGGTATGTGCTGGCGGTGCAACTGCTGCACCTGCTGAACCTGGGACTGTTGTGGGGGTTGTTGGGGCGGCTGGGTGTGGCGTGGGCCGCGCGGTGGTGCGGTCTGGGCCTGTTCGCCTTTCACGTGGCGTGTCTCGAAGCCTACTGGAAGCCGATGTTCCTCTACGATGTCCTCTGTGCCACTTTTTGCCTGGCGGCGCTGTGGGCGTGGGTGGCCGGGCGGCCGTGGTGGCAGCCGCTGCTGCTGTTCTGGTGCGCTTACAAATCGAAGGAGCTGGCTATTGGCCTGCCGGTAGTGCTGCTGGCGTATGAGCACTGGCTGGGACAGCGGCGGTACCGGGCGCTGTCTCCCTTCTTTGCCGTGTCGGTCCTGTTCGGCCTGCAGGCGCTGCGCGTGCAAGGGGGCAGGGAAGGGGACTATGGTCTCCGGCTGACGCCGCTGTCTCTGGCCCAGACCATGGATTACTACGCCTCGAAGATTCTGCTGCTGCCGCATGCCGGTTGGGCGTTGCTGGCGGTGCCGCTGCTCAGCCGGGATAAGCGCGTGCACTGGGGCCTGGCGGCTTTTGTGGTGCTGCTGGCGCCCATGTTCGTGGTGCCGAATCGCACCTTGTCCGCCTACCTCTATCTGCCGCTGGCGGGCTTGGCCGTGGCGCTGGCCTCGGTGGCCGACCAATTCAGCTGGCGCCAGGTGGCTCCGGTGCTGGCCCTCTGGCTGGGGATCAACTATGCGCAGATGCGGCCTGTCCGTTCTACCCTGCTGTTTCAGGCGGCCGAACACCGCGCCTACTTCACGGCGGTGCAGGAATTGGCCCGCCAGCAGCCCGATCTCCGCCGGTTTCTGATTGACAGCTATCCGCCGAGCCTGCACTGGTGGGGCGTGACCGGGTGCCTACGCCTGGCCTTTGGCACCAACGACCTTGAGGCCTTTGCCGCCGAGGCCCACACCACAAAAGACCGGCCCGCCGCAGATGGCTCCCTGGCCTTACTCTCCTGGGACCGTCCGGCGCGACGCCTCGACTCCCTCGCCCGCCTCGCCGGCCAGCCCGATGCCTCCTGGATCGACATGTCCGGGCTTACCCCGCTCTGGCAACTGGAGTCCGGCTGGTATGGCCGCGACGGCGCCTTCCGCTGGACCCATCCGATGGCCGCTGCCCGCCTACACCGGCCCGCGGACGCCGCCGCTTTCGAGATGCGCCTGAACATCGGGCCGGACTACATCCGCGAGATCGGCGCGGTGACGCTCGAAACCCGCCTGGACGGCGCGCTGCTCGGCCGCCACACGTTTACCCGGCAGGGGTGGCAAACCGTTCGCTACCCCTTGGCCTCCGCGCCCGCCGGGGCGGTCCGCGTGGAGTTCCTCGTCACCCCGCCCTTCCGGCCCTCGAACGGCGACCCGCGCCGCCTCGGCATCCCCATGGGCGCCTTCGGCTTCCGCTAGCGATAGACTATCGGTATGTACCGCTTTCTGCTCTCTGCTCTCCTAGTGCCCGCCCTCCTGCTGGCCGATGGCGCCTCCGGCATCTCCTGGAAGATGCCCGCCGGCTGGAAGGCGCTGCCGGAGCGCCCCATGCGCGCCGCCACCTACACCGTCCCCGGCACGCCCGAAACGGGCGAGTGCGCCGTCTTCTACTTCGGGCCCGGCCAGGGGGGCGGCGTCGAAGCCAACATCACCCGCTGGGAGGGGCAGTTCCCCACCCGCACCGGCCAGACCAAGCGCAGCACGGGCACCGTGGCCGGCTTCCCGGTTACCTATCTGGACTTATCGGGCACCTACGCCTGGTCGGCCTCGCCGATGTCTCCCGACAAGGTCATGAAGCCGGGTTATCGCATGCTGGGGGCCATTGTTGAAGCACCGCAGGGCAGCGTGTTCTTCAAGTTCACGGCCCCGGAAAAAGTAGTCGTCGCCCATGAAGCCGCGTTTAAACAGATGGTTCAGGGGATTACCAAGTGACCTCGCGCCGCCTGCTGCTGGCCGCCTCCGCCGCGGCTGCTCTCCGCGCCGCCGAATGGCCCCAGTGGCGCGGCCCGGCCCGCGATGGCCGCGCCGCCGAAACGGGACTCCTGAAGCAGTGGCCCGCCAACGGCCCGAAGGTCGTGTGGACCGCCACGGGCCTCGGCGAAGGCTACTCGTCATTTTCGGTGGCAGGCGGCCGGCTCTTCACCCAGGGCCAGCAAGGGCGTTCGGAGTTCGTCGTGGCCTATGACGCCGCCACGGGCCGAAAACTGTGGGCGACGCCGGCCGGCGGCAGCTACAACGAGAGCCGCGGCAACGGACCGCGCGGCACCCCGACCGTCGATGGGCCAATGCTCTATAGCATGTCCGCCGACGGCACCCTGACGGCGATCAGCAAAGCCGACGGGAAGAAGCAGTGGGAGCAGAACGTGGTCGACCGGTTCGGCGGGGCAGTCGCCCACTGGGGCATGAGCGAATCGCCGCTGATCGACGGCAACAAGGTGATCGTGCAGCCCGGCGGCCGCGGCGCCGCCGTCGTGGCGATCGACAAAACCAACGGAAAGCTCATTTGGAAGTCGGGCAGCGACCGCGCGGGATACGCTTCGGCAATCGCGTTCGATTTCGGCGGCATCCGCAATATCGTAACCTTTACCGGCGAAGGGGTGGTGGGGATGAACGCCGCCACCGGCGAGCTGTTATGGCGCTATGACAAAGTGGCCAACCGGACGGCCAATATCGCCACGCCGCTCTATGCCAACGGCCATCTGTTTGTCAGCTCCGACTACGGCACCGGCTGCGCGCTGCTCCAGTTGAGCGGCGAGGGCGGAAAGGTGAAGGCCCGCGAGGTCTACTTCAACCGGGACATGCGCAATCACTACTGCTCAAGCGTGCTGGTGGGCGAGCATCTCTACGGCTTCTCGTCGAACATCCTGACCTGCATGAAGCTGCTCACCGGCGAGGTCGCCTGGCGGGACCGCAGCGTGGGCAAAGGACAGTTGCTGTTCGCCGACGGCATGCTCTATCTGCAAGGCGAGGACGGCGTGCTGGCGCTGGCGGAGGCCTCCCCGGCGGCATACAAAGAGCTGGCCCGGCATCGCCTCGGGCGCGGCGAGTACCCGGTCTGGACGCAGCCCGTGGTGGCCGACGGTCGCCTGTTTGTCCGCGATCAGGACAAGCTCACCTGCTTTGCCATGCGGGCTTAGTAGTCTACGCGCACGAGGTACAAGCCGTGCCCCGGCACCGTGTTGCCGGCCCGGGCGCGCTGCGGGGTAGCGAGCAATCCGCGCAGCCCGGCCGCCGAGAGGTTGCCGCGGCCGACCTCAATCAAGGTACCGACCAGATTCCGCACCATGTGCTTAAGAAAACCGCTGCCTTCCACCCGGTACATCAGCAGGGGCCCCTCTTCGACCATCTCGGAGACCCAGATGCGCCGGACCTTCGAATGGCCCAGGGCGTCCTTGGCGTCGGCGGCGGAGAAAGAGGAGAAGTCGTGCTCGCCAACAAACAGGGGCGCCGCGGCGATCATGGCCGGCAAGCTGAGCGGATAGGGATGGGTATGGACGTAGCGCGCCAGATGCGGCGGACAGATCCGCTCCCGCCAGATGCGGTACTCGTATCGTTTCCCACGCGCCGAAAAGCGGGCGTGAAAGTCGGCGGGTGCCTCCTCGACGGCGAGAATGCGGATGGCCGGCGGCAGCAGCCGGTTCACGGCGCGCTGCAGGTTTTCTGGCGGGATGGGATTCGTTGTGCGAAACGAAGCCACCTGACCGAGGGCGTGGACCCCGGCGTCGGTGCGGCCGCTGCCGTGGATGGTGACCTTTTCTTTGGTGGCCTGCCAGAGCGCCCGCTCAATTTCGCTTTGAATGGTGACCTGGTCCGGTTGCACCTGCCAGCCGGCGTAGTCGGCCCCGTCGTAGGCAATGGTCAGCCGGAAAGTCCGGCCCTCAGCCGACATTCCGTGAGCCGGGCTTGATGATCGGCTGGCCCTGCTGGCACAACGGACAGCTTTCGGGCGGCCAAGCCGTCACCTGGAGCGTCGCCAAGGCAATCCGGGGTACGCCTACGTCCGCCTGTCCGCCGCTGCGATCGATGATCGACCCGGCGCCGAGCACCGTGGCGCCGCAGCCCTTCAATATCTCGATTACCTCGCGCGTGCTGCCGCCGGTCGTGATCACGTCTTCGATCACCACGGTCGTCTCGCCGGGCTCAATCGCAAACCCCCGGCGCAGCGTCATCCGGCCGGCAGCGTCCCGCTCGGTGAACACGAACCGGGTGCCAAGGGCGCGCGCCACCTCGTGGCCGATGATCAGTCCCCCCATGGCGGGGCTGACCACGGCATCAATTTTTCCGGCTGCGGCCTTTCCCCCTGCGGCCATGCCGGCGAAGTGTCTGCCGAGGGCCGCGCCAAACGTGGCGGCGTGCGCCGGATACTGCAGAACCTTGGCGCACTGCAGGTACTCCGGGCTGTGCAGCCCACTCGTGAGCCGGAAATGGCCCCGCAGATAGGCGCCGGTAGTCTCAAAAACCGCCAGAACAGGATCAGACATTCCCCGTCAGGATAACAGGAGCCGCCGGTAATCCCCAACCGGCGGGCCCGCCGGAAATGCCTGCCTTGTATGAAAGAGGGGTAACTCTTGCGCTACCATAAACGTGTTTCCTGGAACAACGGCCCCGTAGAGATCGTCTCTTCCCATACCCCCTGATACTCGAACCGAGATACCTGACCCGAAACCCATGAATGCACTCCGACGTCCCCTTAGCCTTCTCTCCGCTCTGTTGCTGTTCAGCCCGGCGGCGCTGCCCCAACAGACCAAGAAAGCCGGTTCTTTTGGCAACTGGTGGCAGGGCCGCTTCACCGACCCCTACACCTGGCGGGATATCGCCCCTGCGAATCTGGGCAACTCCAATCGCCTGGAGCAACTGCTTCGCGCCGGCAAACTGTATCTCTCGTTGCAGGATGCAATCGCCCTGGCGCTCGAGAACAACCTCGACATTGAATTGCAGCGCTACGGCCCGAAGATTTCGGAAGCCGATTTGAACCGCGCCATCTCCGGCGGTATCGCCCGGAACCAGGGCAACTTCATCAATACCGGCACCACGCAGGTCGGCGGCGACGGTGGCGGCGGCGGCGGTGGCGGTCTGGCGGGCGGCGGCGGCATTGAAAGTACCTCGCAAGCGGTTACCGCGCAGGCGACCGGTACCAGTCTGAACGTGGCGAACTTCGATCCGGTCTTTACCTCGACGATTCAGAGGAGCAAAACCACCCAGCCGCAGACTACCCTCTTCAACACCGGTACCAGCTCGCTGATCTCGGTGCGTGACGTCTCGCAGTTCAGCGTTAGCAAGGCGTTCGTTTCGGGCACCACCGTCTCGATGGGGTTCAATAACTTTATCTCGGAGCAGAACTCGGGACGTCTCGATTTCAATCCCGCCCGCAACGTCAACGCCAGCATTCAAGTGCAGCAGCGACTCCTGCAGGGCTTCGGCCTTGCCGTCAACAACCGGAACATCCGCATTGGCCGGAACAATTTGAAGGTTTCCGGTCTGGCGTTCAAGCAGCAGGTGATTACCACCGTGGCTGGCGTCATCGCCCGCTACTGGGATCTGGTAGCCGCCAACGAAGATGTGCTCGTCAAGCGGCAGGCCCTGGCACTCAACCAGAAGCTGTACGAGGACAACAAAAAGCAGGTGGAGATCGGCACCCTGGCGCCGATCGAGATCATCCGCGCCGAAGCCGAAGTGGCCCGCAGCCAGCAGGAGTTGACTATCTCCGAGACCAACCTGCTGCAGCAGGAGACAATTCTCAAGAATGCGCTCTCGCGGACCGGGGTCACCAGCGCCTCGCTGGCCGATGCCCGCGTCATCGCTACCGACAAGATTCGGATTCCGGAGACCGAACCGATCGAACCGATCCAGGATCTGGTGTCCAAGGCCATGGACAACCGCCCCGAGGTGGAGCAGTCCCGAATCAACATTGAAAGCGCGAAGATCGGCCTCGTCGGCACCAGGAACGCCCTGCGCCCGTCGATTGATGCCTTTGGACGTTTCCAGAACAACGGCTTGTCCGGTTCGCTCAACTCGCTGCCCATCCCGCCCGTGCCTGGCGCCACCAACACGACGCCGCTGGCGCGTAACCCGGCCTCGGTCGATGGCTTCTTCCTCGGTGGATACGGGACGGCGCTCGGTCAGGTCTTCCGGCGGAACTTCCCGGATTATGCCGTGGGCGTCACCTTGAACGTACCGCTCCGGAATCGCGCGGCGCAGTCGGATATGGTGCGCGAGCAGCTCTCCATCCGGCAGAGCGAAATCCGCTTCCAACAGCAGCAGAACCAGGTGCGCGTCGATGTGCAGAATGCGCTGATCAGCCTCCAGCAGGCCCGGGCCCGGTATCAGACCGCCGTGAAGAATCGGGTGCTGCAGGAGCAGACCCTCGACGCCGAGCAGAAAAAGTACAGTCTGGGCGCCTCGACCATCTTCTTTGTTATCCAGGCGCAGCGGGACCTCACCTCGGCCCAGGCCAACGAAGTGGCGGCGCTTAGCACCTACGCGCGCGCTCGCAACGACCTCGAACGTGCCACCGGCCAAACCCTCGCGGCGAACAGCATCAATATGGAAGAGGCCATCCAGGGCGTGGTCTCGCGGCCGCCGAGTACCGTTCCGGGCGTCCAGTAGCCTCCTGTTCCGTTTCGGGATTCCCAAAACGGAACACACGCCCAAAACTGCACGCTGTCCGGCCACGCTCAGGATTTTTTTCCGCCGGAACCGCTCTCAAAGGCGGGAAATCCCCAGATTTCCCGCCTTTGGTGTTTGGCACGCTGTTTGCAATCAATGAGGGTGTGATGAAGCCGGGAAGGGCTCAAACGGTGATGGTTGTTCCTCGCTAGTTTCCCCAGTTGAACCTGCCAGTAAGTTGTAACCCCTTGAATCCCTCCATATACCCCGCCCAACCTAGCCGTTTGAGCCTTCAGCCTGGGCTTGTCACTGTTCTCTCTGTGTTTTCCGTTTGTGTTCACTCCGAAGTACAACTTTGTAGCCTGTCTTTAAATAAACGTTAAAGACAGGCTCTTTTTTTTCGATACGCGCTTCATGGAAAACTTATCCTTTCAATTCGATCTCATCCGGATGGCCTCGGCCGTCGCCCAGCACGAGCGGTTCGCGCCGGCGCAGATTCCGGCGTTTACGGACTCCCTCAACCAACTGGCGAATTTGCCGGCTAGCCAAACGGCGGGGCCGATGCCCAACCCAGTTCGCTAGATCCTCCGCACCAAAAGCCGCGGCAACGAATTCCGGCCTGGCGGGTCCCGCTAACACGCCGCGGGTATTATACTTATGGTGTGCGTCGCTTTCTTGCTGTTCTTCTTCTCCTCAGTTCGTGTGCCAGAGCGCCACAGACCAAAGACGCCGTAAAGCAAGCGATCGTCGAATACCTGGCCAAGCGGGACGACATGATGGCCTCCTCGATGGATGTCGAAGTCATCAGCGTCGACTTCAAAGAGAAAGAGGCCGAGGTGGTAGCCAGCATCGGGCCGAAGGGTTCACCCGGAAACGGCATCCGCATCTCCTATTCGCTCGAGGCGGAGGGCGCCAAGTGGGTGGTGAAGCGGAAGCCCGGCGCCGCTCCGGCAGCCACGGCGAACCCCCACTCGATTCCCGCACCCGCGCATGGCACACCCGATGGTGGCGCCGCTAGCCCGGATCTGCCGGCCGGACATCCGCCCCTCCCGGCGACACCCGGAAAACCGTGATCCGCTCGGTCGCTGTCCTCGGGGGTGGGCCCGCCGGCTCCATGGCCGCCGAGCGTCTCGCCGCGGCCGGCCTCCGCACCGTGCTCATCGATGAAAAACTGGCCTGGGAGAAGCCCTGCGGCGGCGGCGTCACCTGGAAGGCGTATCATCGCTATCCATTTCTGCAGCAGGCTGCGAGCCACTCCGTCTCCGCGACCTGGTTGCACGCCGATGGAACAGCGCCCCTACGGATCGACCTCGAGAAGCCCCTGCTGATCTTCTCCCGCCGCGAGCTCAACCAACTCTTGCTCGACCGCGCGGCGGCCGCCGGCACCGCCCTGCTCGCCAACCGCGTAACCGGCATCGACCGCGACGGCCCCGCCTGGCGCATCACCACCCGCTCCGGGCCCGCCGTGACGGCGGACTTTCTCGTGGTCGCCACCGGGGCGCGCAACCCGCTTCGGCAGGTCGGCACGGCCTGGAAGGCCGCCGATTCGATGGTGGCGCTCGGATACTACATCCCTTCCGCCCAAGCCCACATCGATCTCCGCTTCTTTGCCGGCCTCGAAGGCTACATCTGGGTCTTCCCGCGCAACGGCCACCTGTCGGCGGGCATCTGCGGCAAACAGGAGGCGGCCGCCGCCCTGCGCCAGCGCCTGGAACACTACCTCAGCGGCTGCGGCATTTGCTTCAAGGACGCCCGCTTCTACGCCCACATGCTGCCCTCCCTGGCGCCGGGCTCCTGGGCGGAGAACCGCCTGGCCGGCCCCGGCTGGCTCGCCGTGGGCGATGCCGCCGGTCTTGTCGATCCGGTCACCGGCGAAGGGATCTACTACGCCATGCGCTCCGGCGATCTGGCCGGTCAACTGCTGGCCGCCGGACGGCCCGAAGAGTATGCCGCCGCCGTGCGGGCCGAGTTTGTTGACGATCTGGCCTATGCCGCCACGCTCGCCCAACGCGTCTACCTGGGCCGGTTCTGCGGAGGGTCCAACACGACCCGCCTGTTGCAGTTTGTCCGCCGCAGCCGCCGTGTCCACGGTATTCTGCAGGAGCTGTTCGCCGGAACCATCAGCTACCGGGATCTGCGCACCCGCATCCGTGGCAACTTCCCATCCACCCTGGCCGAGATCGCCGTCAACTCCTTTCTCCGGCGCATGGTCACCCCCTAAATCTCTATGTCTACTACCCGTTCCGAGGCCCTGCTCGCCCGTGGCCAACACCTGATTCCTGGCGGCGTCAACTCTCCCGTCCGCGCCTTCCGCAGCGTAGGCGGCACGCCCCGCTTCATCGCCCGCGCTCAGGGCGCCCGCTTGTTCGACGTCGATGGCAACGAATTCATCGACTACATCGGCTCTTGGGGCCCCATGCTGATCGGCCACCGCCATCCGGACATCCTGGCGGCCATCGAAAAAGCGCTCACCATCGGCACCTCCTTCGGCGCTCCCACCGAACTCGAACTCGAACTCGCCGAAGAGATCATCGACGCCGTGCCGAGCATGGAGATGCTCCGCCTGGTCAACTCCGGCACCGAGGCCACCATGTCGGCGCTCCGCGTCGCCCGCGGCTTCACGGGCCGCGACCTCACCATCAAGTTCGAAGGCTGCTACCACGGTCACGTCGATAGCCTCCTCGTCAAAGCCGGCAGCGGCATGGCCACGCTTGGCATCGCTGATACGCAGGGCGTGCCGAAGGGCTTCTCGGATACCACGCTGGCGCTGCCGTACAACTCGGTCGAGGCGCTCAAACTCGCTTTTGCCGAGCGCGGCGACCAGATCGCCGCCGTCATCCTCGAACCCGTCGTCGGCAACATGGGCTGCGTCATCCCCGCACCTGAGTTCCTCGCCGCCCTGCAACACCTCACCCAAAAGCACGGCGCCCTGCTGATCTTCGATGAGGTGATGACCGGCTTCCGGCTCGCCCGCGGCGGCGCCCAGGAACGCTTCGGCATCCGGCCCGACCTGTCCACGTTCGGTAAAGTGATCGGCGGCGGACTGCCGATCGGTGCCTACGGCGGCCGACGCGACGTGATGAACAAAGTGGCGCCCGTGGGGCCGATCTACCAGGCAGGCACCCTGAGCGGCAATCCGCTCGCCGTCAGCGCCGGGTTGGCCATGCTCCGGCACCTCAAGGCGCATCCGGAGATCTACCCGTACCTTGAAAAGATCACCGCGCGCCTGTGCGAAAATCCGCCGGCCGGGGTAACCGTCAATCGCGTCGGCAGCATGTTCACCATGTTCTTCACCGAAACTCCCGTCACCGACTACGAGACGGCCAAAACGTCCGACACCGCTCGCTTTGCCAAGTTCTTCCACCACCTGCTCGGCGAAGGCATCTACTTCGCCCCGAGCCAGTTCGAGGCCGGCTTTGTCAGTGCCGCCCACACCGAAGAGGATATCGAGAGGACCCGCCAGGCCATCCACCGCTTTTTCGCCTGAGAAAAAAACAAGACCCGGCGAGGGAGCCGGGTCTATCCTAATCCTGGGAATGGGAGGAAACTCGCACAGGGGGCGCGGGCAGCGCCGCCTTACAGAGACAGAGTGCCTGCCGCCTAGGAAAAATCTCAGATTAAAGTATTTAAAGAAAGCGAACGTTGCCCTTCGAACGCCGCGATCGCCGCTTCCTGCTTCAGCACGTAGCCTATCTCGTCGACGCCCTGCAGCAGGCAATCCTTGGCAAACGCGTCGATGGGGAACGCGACGACCGGACCGCCCGGCCAGGTCAGCGTCTGCGCGGGCAGGTCGATGGTGACCGCCAGCGCCGGGTTTTCGCCGAGCGCCGCAAACAAAGCCGTGTGCGCCTCTTTAGGCATCACGATCGGCAGCAACCGGTTCTTGAGCGAGTTCTGCTTGAAAATATCGGCAAAGCTCGTCGAAAGCACGGCTTGGAGCCCGTATTGCGTCAGCGCCCACGGCGCATGCTCCCGGCTCGACCCGCAGCCGAAGTTATCTCCGGCCAGCAGCACCTTGGAGGCCTTGGCGGCCGGGGTGTTCAACACGAAGTCGGCCTTGGGCGAACCGTCGGCGTTGTAGCGCCAGTCAAAGAACAACTGGTCGCCCAAACCCTCTTTCGAGATCGTCTTCAAAAACCGCGCCGGAATGATCTGGTCGGTATCAATGTTGTCGTTCGGCAGCACGGCTACCGTCGAATGGATCTGCATGGTTAAAGGCTCCTCACGTCGGTGACCACGCCCGTCACGGCGCTCGCGGCCGCCGTCAACGGGCTGGCCAGGAACGTCCGTCCCCCCTTGCCCTGCCGGCCCTCGAAGTTCCGGTTGGAGGTGGAGACGCTATACTGCCCCGGCGACAGCTGGTCGCCGTTCATGGCGATGCACATCGAACAGCCGGCCTCGCGCCACTCGGCGCCCGCCTCGCGGAACACCCGGTCGAGCCCTTCGGCCTCGGCCTGCCGCTTAATCTCCTGCGAACCGGGCACCACCATCATGCGCACGCCCGGGTTGACCTTCCGGCCCTGCATCACGCTGGCCGCCGCCCGCAGGTCGGTCATGCGCGAGTTGGTGCAGGAGCCGATGAAGACGACATCGATCTTCTGGCCCGCAATCGGCTGCCCGGCTTCGAGATTCATGTACTGCAGCGCCTTGCGCAGCGACTCGCGCTCGAGCGGATCCTGCTGTGCCGCCGGGTCGGGTACATTGCCCGAGATCGCCATCCCCATGCCGGGGTTGGTGCCGAAGGTGATCATCGGTTCGAGCGTATCGGCGTCGATCCGCACCGAGTAATCATAGGTAGCCCCTTCGTCGGTCAGCAGCGTCTTCCAGAAGGCGACGGCCTTGTCCCAGGCTTCACCCTGGGGCGCGAACTTGCGGCCCTTGATGTACTCGTAGGTCTTCTCGTCGGGGGCGATGAGGCCGGCGCGCGCCCCGGCCTCGATCGACATGTTGCAGACCGTCATCCGCTCTTCCATCGAAAGCGACCGGATGGCCGAGCCGGTAAATTCGAACACGCAGCCTGTTCCACCGCCGATGCCGATCTTCGCGCACAGCGCAAGAATTATGTCCTTGGCCGAGACGCCCGGCTTGAGCGTTCCTTCGACGTTCACTTCAAACGTCTTCGAAGGCCGCTGCAGCAGGCACTGCGTCGCCAGCACCATCTCCACTTCGCTCGTGCCGATGCCAAAGGCGAGTGCGCCAAAAGCCCCGTGGGTCGCCGTGTGGCTATCGCCGCAGACCACCGTCATACCGGGCTGGGTCAGGCCCTGCTCCGGTCCGATGACGTGCACGATGCCCTGGTTCCGGTCCTGAAAGCCGAAGTAGGGAATCCCGAACTCCTGGGCGTTCTTTTCAAGCTGCGCCACCTGCGCCGCGGCCACCTGGTCGACAATGGGCAGATTCCGGGGCGTGGTCGGGGTCGAGTGATCCACGGTGGCGAAGGTCAGGTCCGGGCGACGTACTTTGACGCCGCGCTCGCGCAGGCCGGAAAACGCCTGCGGCGAAGTAACTTCGTGCACCAGGTGCAGGTCGATGAACAGGACGGCCGGGGCGCCTTCGCGCTGCGCCACAATGTGGTTATCCCAAACCTTCTCGATGATTGTGCGGGGTTTATTCGATGGCATTGGCTACCGCCTCTCCTACTTCCGTGGTCGTGGCCGGGGTGCCTTGCGGCTTCAGGTCGGCCGTGGTCCGGCCGGAGTTCAACACGGCCTCAATCGCCGCGTTCACCGCGGCAGCCTCTTTGAGCAGGCCGAACGAGTACTCGAGCATCGCCGCTACCGAGCCGATCGCCCCGAGCGGATTGGCTTTGTTTTGTCCCGCGATGTCCGGCGCCGAACCGTGCACCGGCTCGTACAGACCCACCCAGGCGCCCGAAGGCCGCTGCGCCCCGATCGAGGCCGACGGCAGCATGCCGATCGACCCGGCCAGCACGGCGCCCTCGTCGCTCAGAATGTCGCCGAACATGTTCTCCATCACCAGCACGTCGAACCGCCGCGGGTTCAGCACCAACTGCATGGCGGCGTTGTCGACCAGAATATGCTCGAGCTCCACATCGGGAAACTCGGGAGCGATCTCGTTGACCACCCGGCGCCACAGCTGCGAGGTTTCAAGCACGTTCGATTTATCGACGCTCGCCAGCTTCTTGCGCCGATTCCGCGCCAGGCCAAACGCCATGCGCGTAATACGGGCAATTTCGGCGCGCGTGTAAGTCATCGTGTTGGTGCCGCGTTCGGTATCGCCGGAGCCCTCAATGCCGCGCGGCGTGCCATAGTAAATGCCGCCGTTGAGCTCGCGGACGATGATCATGTCCGTCCCGGTTACCAGGTGATTCTTGAGCGGGCTGCTCTCGATCAACGCGGGGTAGGCGCGCACGGGGCGCAGGTTGGCGTAGACGCCCAGAACCTTACGAATGCCCAGTAGCCCCTTTTCGGGGCGCTGCTCGGGCGGAGCGTTGTCGAACTCCGGCAAACCGACCGCACCCATCAGAGTTGCATCGGCCTCTACGGCCAGTTTCGCCGTCTCGTCGGGGAACGGGGTGCCGGTCTGGTGGATGGCGATGCCGCCCAGCAGACCCTCCGTCAGGTGCAGGTTATGGCCGAAAGTCGAACACACCTTTTCCAAAACGCGTACGGCTTGCCGAGTCACCTCGACCCCGATGCCGTCGCCGGGGAGAATCAATACGTTCAGTTGCATGTCTGTTTAAGCTGATCCTGGCGCGCGCTTCGCCACAATTTCCTTGCACAGCGCGACAATCTGGTCGTTGCGAACGCCCTTGACGCGATCCGCCAACGCCGTGAATCCCTGGTACAACACGTCGATCTCTTCTTTTGTGAAGTCCGCAAAACCGAGTTCGCTGCAGCGATCGGCCAGTGCATGGCGCCCGGAGTGCTTGCCGAGCACCAGTTTGCCCTGGGGCACCCCGACACTCTTCGGGTCTATGATCTCATAGGTCGACTTGTTCTTTAGATAGCCGTCCTGATGGATGCCGGCTTCGTGGGCAAAGGCATTGTCACCCACAATCGCCTTGTTCGGCTGCGGGCCGAAGGTGATGATGGAGGTCAGTAGCTGGCTTGCGCTGAACAGCTGTTCGGTGTTGATCCGCGTCTCGTAGGGCAGCACCGACTGCCGCGTCTTGAAGATCATGACGATCTCTTCGAGCGAGCAGTTGCCCGCGCGCTCGCCGATGCCGTTGATGGTGCACTCCACCTGCCGCGCGCCGGCTTCGACCGCCGCCAGCGAGTTGGCCACGGCCAGCCCGAGATCGTCGTGGCAGTGCACCGAGACAATCGCCTCGTTCCCAATCGCCTGCACCACCTTGCGGATGAAAGCCGCATACTCGGTGGGAATCGAAAAGCCCACCGTATCGGGCAGATTCACGGTCCCGGCTCCGGCGGCCACCACCGCGCGCGAAACCTGCTCGAGGTACTCCGGATCGGTCCGGCTGGCGTCTTCGGCCGAAAACTCGACGTCGTCGGTATACTTGCGGGCTAACTCGACGGCCTTGACCGCCTCATCGAGCACCTGCTCCCGCGACTTCTTGAGCTTGTATTGGAGGTGAATGTCGCTCGTGGCGATAAAGGTATGGATCCGGGAGCGCTTAGCCAGGCGCAGGGCCTCGCCGGCCCGCTCCACATCTTTGGCCGTCGAGCGGGCGAGTGCGGCAATCGTCACATCCCCGCGGCCGAACTCCCGGCTGATCGCTTCCACGGCTTCAAAATCGCCCTGGCTCGCAATCGGGAAGCCGGCCTCCATGATATCCACCCCGAGCTCAACGAGCTTGGCCGCCATTTTCATCTTCTCGGGTACCGTCATCGAACAGCCGGGAGACTGTTCGCCGTCCCGCAGGGTCGTGTCGAATATGTGAATGCGCTGATTCATTGGTTAATGACCTCAGTCAATACTCGATTCTTGCATTGGATTTTCAATTTAGCAAATTTATTCCGTTGGCGTATTCGATAAGCGCGGGTAATGCGATATGCTAAGGTTATTCCTCGATGGAACTGTATTCGCTTCGTGTCTTCCAAACCGTCGCCAATGAGAAAAGCTTCTCCCGCGCGGCCGAGAAACTGTTGCGCACCCAGCCGGCCGTCTCCCTTGCCGTGCAGCGTCTCGAGCATGAGCTCGGCGAGAGGCTGATCGACCGTTCCGGCAAACAGTTGCTGCTCACCGACGCCGGCAAGATCGCCTACGACTTTGCCCGCCGTTTCGAGCATCTGGCCACGGAGATGAACACCGCTTTGGCCGAGATGCGGGACAACTCGGCGGGGGTGCTGATCGTCGGCGCCAACGAATCGACCAGTCTCTATGTGCTGCAGCACATTGTGCGCTACCGGCGGCTGTATCCGAAGGTGAAGGTGCGGGTGCGGCGGAGTTTGTCGAGTAAAATCCCCAGTCAACTCATTGACGGGGAACTGGAGTTAGGGGTAATTTCCTTTGATCCGCAGGATGACCGGTTACAGGCGCAGGTGATCTTTACCGATCATCTGGCGTTTGTCGTGAGTCCTGAACACCGGTTGGCCAAGCGGTCGAGCGTCTCGATTACGGAACTGGGGATGGAGACCTTTATCGCACATAACGTTTTGTCGCCCTATCGCGAGGTGGTGCTGCGGGAGTTTCAGCGTCACCGCGTGTCGCTGAATATGGATGTCGAGATGCCGACGGTGGAGACCATCCGGCAGATGGTACAGCGCAACGAGGGCGTGGCCTTTCTGCCGAAGATGTGTGTCGATGCTGAAATCGAGCGGGGACTGCTGCGGGAGGTGCGGGTGGAGGAGTTGACCGTGGCGCGTAAGGTGCACCTGGTCTATCCGGCCCGTCGCGCACTCTCCCACGCCGCTCGCGCGTTTCTCGAAGTAGTAAAAGGGGGGCAAATCGGCCGAGAAGATGGGGAGGACGCCGCCACTAGTTAGCGTGGCTATAGTCCGTAAACTTCTTGTCCAAGTGGGGCGGTGGCTGGACAGCCAGCGCCAGGCGGCGCGCCGGAGCCGGGGCTTGGCGGCTCATCTGCAACTCGCCGAGCAGGGCGAGGATTGGGCGCAGCGCTTTGTGCAGGAGATGGGGTGGACGGTGGTGGCGCGCAACTACCGCCGCAAGGGTGGACGGGGCGAGATCGACATCGTGGCCGTCGAGGGGCAGACGCTGGTCTTCGTCGAGGTGAAGACGCGGTCGAGCGCCGAAATCAGCGAGCCGGAACGGGCCGTGCACCGTGCCAAAGAGAAGTTGATTGGGCGGACGGCCGAGGAGTACATGCGCATGGCCGATCTGGCGGGTATGCCGGTACGCTTTGATGTGGTCAGCCTCGTGATGGGGAACAAGACCAAGGTCGAGTATCTTCGGGACGCCTTTCAGGGTGACGCCTTTCAGGGTGACACCTTTCAGGGTGACGCCTTTCAGGGGCCGGTCCGGGGATCGCGCTCACGCCTGGCGTAGATTGGCCAGCGGGAGGCCGCCGTGCCGCTCGAGCACCGTGAACAGCTCCTGGGCGTTCACTGGTTTCGCCAAGAAGTCGTCCATGCCAGCCGCCGTGCACTCGGCGCGAACCTCCGACGAGGGGTTCGCCGTGCAGGCGATGATCGGCACCGTGGCGGCCGACTCGGTCTGGCGCAGCCGCCGTGTCGTTTCGATGCCATCGATGCCCGGCATCTGCAAATCCATCAGCACCAGGTCGAACCGGCCCGTGGCCGCCTTCCGCAGAGCGCTCATGCCATCGGGGGCCAGCGTCACCGTATAGCCTCGCCGTTCGAGCAGCGTGATCATGAACCGCTGGGCCACCGCATTGTCTTCCACCAGCAATATCCGCGACGCGCCATGATCAGTCGCCTCCGGCAGATCCGGCAGCAGTGCGGCCGCAATCGCGCCACTGATCGGAATAGTGAACGTGAACAGGCTCCCCTCGCCCGGATAAGACTCGGCTTGCAGCGATCCGCCCATCGCCTCGGTGATCTGCCGGGCCAGCGAAAGCCCAACGCGCAGGCCCGGCGAGGGATCCACCAAAGGGTTGGACGTCGTAGCGCCGCCAGAGAACAGCTGCGTCAGTTCGTCGGCGGCAATCCCGGGTCCGGAGTCGCGCACCGAGACGCTCAGCCACATCCGGCCGTCGGGCTGGGAGGCCGCGCTCGCAATCACCTCTACTTCACCGGTGGGCGTAAACTTCACCGCGTTCGACAGCAGCACATCGAGAACCTGCCGGATCCGGTGCGGGTCCGACAGCGCCAGCTCCGGCAGCAAGGGATCGAGCAGCAGGCTCAGGTGTAGCCCCTTGCCGCGGGCCTTCGGCTCCCGCGCCGATACGGCCGCCTGCAACAGTTCGGCCGGACGGAACTCGGAGTCGGTATGGCCGGAGGTGCCGTTGGTGAGCGAAGAGAACTCGATAGCGTTCGTAATCGATTCGAGCAGAAGTTCAGCGCAGGACCGCGAAGAGTTGACGTACTCCTTCTGCTCCTCACTCAAAGACGTCTCCGTCAGCAGGTCCAGCATGCCTAAAATGCCCGTCAGCGGCGTGCGCAACTCGTGGTTCAGGCTCGCCAGAAAGTTTCGTTTGATCCGGTCGACGTCAGCGACCGCGGGGGCCGCGACGAGTTCAACGCTCGCCATACAAGCTGTATCGGCCAAACCAAGGGAGAGGATTAGCCAAATCGCCTAGGGACGTTCTGAGGTGGCTACCCGATGCACCATGTTCACCAGCCGCCGGTAGGGAATCCGCGACCAGCTCTCCAACGGCAGCCACTCGCCGTCCCGCCAACTCGAGTAGCCCCAACGCGCCAGCAGCGCCAGATGCTCCTGCCGCTCGGCCATCGGGCGCTCTGGCGGCATGGGCCGCTCGAGCCGCTCCCGCAGCCGCCGGTCGAGCGAGACCGGCTGATCGGCCGCCGCCTCCGCCGTCACCAGAATCTCCTCGGCCGCCTGCCAGGAGCCGGCGATCAGCAACCGCAGCTCCACGGCCTGCCGGGCCGCCGCCGGGGTTACCGCAATGCCGTGCGCCGCCTCGAGCGGCGAAGCCAGTTCGTCCCGCAGTCGCCAAGTGGCGGCGATCTTCTCGAGTCGCTGATGCTGCCGCGCGGCCTCCTCAAACTCCATCTCGGCCGACAGCCGGTCCCGCGCCGCTTCGGCCACCTCGGCCAGACTACGTCCGCTGGTGGTCAGGAAATCGGTCAGGCGCCGAACCTCGCTCCGGTATTCGGCGGCCGAGACGACGCTCTGGCAGGGCCGCAGGCACTGGTTCATCTCGCCGTACATGCAGCCGGGATGCGCGGGCGAGGGCGTCAACTCCTCGGCGCAGCGGCGAACCTGGAAGTGTTCGAGCACCGATACCTCGAAGGCCTCGGCCGCGAGCCGCGAACGAAACGGGCCATAGAACAGTCCGGTCCGGCTTAGCCGGTTGGTCACCGTCGTACGCGGGAACTCCTGGCTCAGCAGCACGCGGACGTAGGCCGGCATGCGCAGCTTGATCAGTTGCAGGTAACGCTCCGGATAGTGCTCCCGGGCCACCTCGTACAGCCGCAGCGCCGAAGCCAGCCGCGAGGCCACCGGCCAGAACTCGAGCTCCGTTGCCTGGGCCCCGAACAGCCCCGGACTCAACAGCCGCCGGACCCGCCGACCGAGCAGCGTGGTTCTCCCCACATACGGACGGCCCTCCCGTAGCCGCAAGACGAAAACCGCGGCGCCCTCCGGCAGACCGGCCAGCAACTCGTCGCGTTCAGGCCCCGGAGGCGGCAGCAGCATCTTCAGCTTCCCAAAAATGAGAGGTACTCCGCCGGCGAAAACGGCTTCACCTTCGCTACGGCCATGTTTTCGATCACCCGTTCGGCCTTGCTCATCCCGATCAGAGCCGTCGTGATCCCCGGGGTAGACCGCGCAAACTGAATGGCCTGCTGCGCCTGCGTCGGCAGAGCGTCGGAAAACTTCTCACGGAAGCTTTCCGGCAGGTCGCGCGTTAGACGGCCCTGCAGCAGACTCGCCGACGTGATCAGGCTGATCCCCAGGCGATGCGCCGCTTCGACCACCGATACCAGAGAATTCGGATCCGCACCCTGATTGCGAACCGCGATCGCCTCCGGCATCGCCAGATTGCAGGGCAACTGCACGAAACGGAGGCCGTGCCGTTCGCCGCCGGCCTGCCGGGCCAGCTCCGCCAGCCGGAACAGCTCCAAGCCGGGCGGACCACCGGGCAGTTGCCGCAAGCCATGCCACGTGGCGATGCCGTAGTAGGAAATCAAACCCGCGGCCACCATCGCCTCACAGGCCGCAAAGGCCTCGCCGAGGCGCCGGTAGACCTCCGGCTTATCAAGCAGTTGCAGTTGGGTTTCCGGGTTATGCAGGTAGAAAATGTCGACCCGCCGCAAACGGAGATTGGACAACGAACGCTGCAGCTGATCCTTGAGAAAGGCCGGTTTCAGGCAGTGCGTTTGGGCGACAACATCGCCGGGTTCGAGCATCCCCGCCGGGGGTTGCGTGGTGAGATAGCCCGCCTTGGTCGCCACCACCAGTTCGTTCCGTGCCGTCTCGCCCCGTCCGATCATGGCCTCAATCGCCCGGCCAATGGCGAACTCAGAGCGCTGATGGCGGTAGTTCGAAGCGGTATCGATGACGTTGATTCCCTGTCGGATCGCCGCGCGAACCGCCGCGGCGTAGCTCCGGTCGGTCTCGTCGTTGGCTGCTCCGAGGTAGGTGCCGATTCCGAGCGAGGACATCGTAAGACCCTGAGCGAGCCGGTAGAACCCCTTGGATTCGAGCCTGGCGAAGCGCTGTCGCAGACCTTGGGTGCCGGCGCGGGACGCCGCCGTCAACAGCATGGCTTACTCGATGAAACCGAGCTGCCGGAGCGTCGCTTCCGGCTCTGCTTCGTCAAAGCGGGACAAGGCCGCTTTCTGCCGTCCGTGCTCGAGCGCCACGGCGTAGGGAGGATCGCCGAACGGGAATAGCTTCTTCAACGCATCGTGTTCCGGCGAGTTGCCCGCCTGAAGGCCCGTCGAATCCATGAAGTACTTTCCGAACTGCGGCACGCGCGAGGGTAGACCATAGATCTTCACGCCGCTCCAGGCGTGTTTGGCCATCCGGCGCGCGGCCTGGTCGCAATGGGCGCATTCGGGGTCATAGAAGTAGAGCAGGATCTTGCCCTGTTGCAGCGAGACGGGTTGACCGTCGACGGTGAGCGTCTCCGGGGCCCGGGCCCCGGTCTGCCGCATCTCGGTGATCCCGTAAGCCACCCCGCCGAGCACGGCTACCCCGGCGGCAATCGCCAGCGCATTCCTCCAACCCTCGCTGGGCTTGGCCCACCAGCCGGCCAGCCCGGCCAGCGCGAGCATCGCGGCATCACTATAAAAAAACATCGGCCCGACGGCGCGCTTGACCCACGGAAAACAGGTGCAGTCGGCGCCCAGCAGCCGGTCGTAGAATATCCCGATATAGACCATGAACGCAATCAGCATCAGGCTGATCAGCCAGGCGCCCCAGCGCCGGTAGCGGGGAATCAGAATCAGAACTCCCGAAAACACCTCGGCCATGCCGAAGAACATCGCCGTGAACACGCTCAGCGACGCCGGTACGAGCGCCTGCGTCATGCGCGCCGCGGCGCCCAGGTGGTCGGAGAGCTTCCACACCCCGGCAACCAGAAACAGCCCACCGATCAGGACGGCGCAAACCCAGCCGGCCATGGCTTGCCAGGCGGGGCGGTCCAGGCGCAAAGGGGCCGGCGGGGCCTGTGCCATACTGTTTTCCATGCTCCCTATTTTAATGCTTTTCTTAGCCTTAGCAGGGGGCCTCAGCGCGGCTCCGGAGATCGCCGAACTGGCGATTGTGAACGCCAACATTCTTACGGTTAACCCGGCCCAACCGCGCGCCCGGGCCCTGGCCATCCGGGCCGGAAAGATTTTGGCGGTCGGGGACTCTGTGACGGAGCATATCGGTCCGGCCACACAGGTCATGGACCTGCAAGGCGCCACCGTCATCCCCGGTCTGATTGACAGCCATGTCCATATGGCCGGCTTCGGCGCCATGGTGGAAACCTTCGACCTGCGCAGCGTCAGCTCGATTGCCGAAGTTGCCGCCATTGTCTCCCGGCGCGCTGCCGCTTTGCCCGCCGGGGCATGGGTGCAGGGCCGGGCCTGGGACCAGACCAACTGGGGCGGCGAATTCCCGGACCATACCGCGCTCACCCGCGCCGCCCCCGACCGGCCCGTGTTTCTCACCCGCATCGACGGCCACGCCGCCTGGGTCAACCGCAAGGCGCTCGAGCTCGCGGGCATCACCAAAGAGACGCCCGACCCGATGGGCGGTAAAATTGTCCGTGACGCGCAGGGCGAAGCCACCGGCATCCTCATCGATCGCGCCCAGGGCCTGGTGAGTGCGAAGATTCCCCCTCCCACCGACGAACAGATTCGCCAGCGCCTGCGCGCCGCCGCGCTCGAATGCGCCAAACTCGGCATGACCTCGGTGCACGACGCCGGCATCTCGGCTCAGATGCTGCGCGCCTACCAGCAACTGGCGGCCGAAAAGCTGCTGCCGGTGCGCGTCTACGCCATGATCGGCGGCGAAGGGCCGCTGTGGCAGGAGTATCTGCGCAAGGGGCCGGAGGTGGGCGACTACCTGACGGTCCGCTCCATCAAACTGGTGGCCGATGGCGCCATGGGCTCGCGGGGCGCGGCCTTCTGGCAGCCCTACTCGGATGATCCCGGCAACTCGGGCCTGCTGATTCTCAAGCACGAGACCATTGAACGCGTCGCCCGCCAGGCGGCCGCCAAGGGCTTTCAGGTCGCTACGCACGCCATCGGCGACCGCGCCAATCGCGTGGCCCTCGATGCCTACGGCGCCGTCCTCGGCGAGAACAATGACAAACGCTTCCGCATTGAACACGCCCAGGCGATCTCGCTGCCCGATTTTGAGAAGTTCCGCCGCTTTGGCGTCATCGCCTCGATGCAGTCCACCCATGCCACCTCCGACATGCGCTGGGCCGTCAAGCGCATGGGGCCGGACCGTCTTATGGGCGCCTACGCCTGGCGGCGCATGCTGAACACGGGGGTGAAGTTTGCCAACGGCTCCGACTTTCCCGTCGAAGATCCGAACCCCTTCTACGGCCTGTTCGCCGCGGTCACGCGGCAGGACCAGAAAGGGTTTCCCGACGGCGGATGGCTGCCCGACCAGAAGCTGACGCGGGCCGAAGCCCTTCACTCCTTTACCCTGGGCGGTGCCTATGCGGCCTTTGAAGAGAAGACCAAAGGCTCACTTGAGCCGGGCAAGCTAGCGGATTTTGTCGTGCTGGACCAGGACCTGATGACCGTTCCCGAGCTGGCGATTCCCAAGATCAAGGTGCGTATGACCTTTCTTGGCGGGCGCACCGTGTTCGGGGCGCAATGAGGCGGCTTGGCTTCGTTTCGCTATTTGCTGTTCTGGTCTGCGCCGAACCGCGGCGCGTGGTGCTGCTCGAAGACTTAGTGCGCATCGAGGCGCTCGGCGCGCGCACCTATGAGCTGCCACTGCCGCAGCAGAAAGCGGCGCTCGAGCTGCGCTGGAGCGTCAAGTCGCCTGGCGAGGGGGTGCGCATTGTGGTGTTCGATCGCCAAGGCTCCCGCACTACCTTCGATAGCGGCTACGCTCGCGAGGGGAGCCATCGCGTGAAGCTCGATCAGGCCAGGGTCTACCAACTTACCGTCGACAACCGGCAGCAGACGGCCGGCCATATGCTCATCGATCTGCGCCTCGAACTCGCCTTCGGCGAGCCGCCGGCCCCGGTCAGCGTCGAGCGCGGACCCACGCCCGCCCGCCGACTGGGAGCCATCGCGGCTTCGCTCGCGTTGTTTGCAATGCTGGTGACCTACGCCGGCGTCCGGCTGGCGCCGGCGGTGTGGGCGCGGTGGGGGCCCCGCCGCCGGCAGACTCCGGACAACGACGACCTACGGGCGGTTTAGCTCGCGCCACAACGCGTGATACCACATCAGGAACCGTTCCGGCTCTTTGCTCTCCTGCGCTTCGCACAGCGTATAGCGGTCGTAGCCGCTCTTGCGGAGCAGGGTGAAGAGTTCCCGATAGGGATAGGCGCTGGCCAGTTCGTTGATGTGAACGTTTTTGATCCAGGGCCGCAGCAGATCGAAGCTGGGCTTGATGGAGCCGTTAACGATGTCGGTCGGGTTTGAGTTCCAGCACACGCCGACGTTCGGATGGTTGGCGGCGCGCATGATGGCGGCTGAAACCGGCGGATTCTGGGTCTCCCGGCCGTGGACCTCCATCCAGATCTCGACGCCCCGCCCGGCGCCGTACTCGCCAAGCTCTTTGAGGCAGGCGCCGATGTTTTGAATGGTGGCGTCGCGGTCCGCCCCGGGCGCGAAGCCGTTCGGACGAACCTTGATGCCCCAGGCGCGCGTGTCGTGGGCGAGTTCGATGAACGCCTTGGCGTCGGCGACGTTGCGGGCGCGCACGGCCGGGTCCGGGGAGTGGAACTCGGCGGTGGTGCCGAAGCTGACCAGCCGGATTTTGCTCCGCTCGAAGCGTTCGCGCACGGCCTGCCGTTCGGCGGCGCTGAGCGAGGGTTCGACCTTGTGCGCGTGCGAGGTGCGAAGCTCCACCCCGCCAAAGCCCGCTTTTTCGAGCTTGGTCAGCAGGGTGTCGAGGTCCCAGTCCTTGCAGATGTTATAGGTGACGGCGCCGAGAATCATGCGATTATTCTACTAGCCTCGGCGGTTGGAATCGTGGGGCACGCCGTCTTTTCTCGCGCACACCTCGCGGACGGCGTAGATACGGCGGCCCTGGCTTTCAAAGTAGGTGCGGATCATGACTTCGCCGAGCAGGCCGGTGGAGAACAGCATCAGGCCGGCTAGCAGGAGGATGGCGCCCAGCACCATCAGCGGACCGTGATCGGTGACAAGGTCCCGTTTGAAGTCGAGGAGCTTGTAGAGGAACAGGTAACCCATGACGCCGCTGCCGGTGACGAGGCTGAGCAGGCCCCATTTGCCGAAAAAGTGCATGGGCCGCGTGAAGTAGGTGAGCAGGAAGCGGATGGTGATGATGTCGAAAAAGACCTTCATCGTCCGGCCGAGGCCATAGTGGCTCGCGCCGGCGGTGCGCGGTACGTTCTTGATCGGGACTTCGGCTATCCGGGCGCCGTAGAAACTGGCGAGGGCGGGGATGAACCGGTGCAGTTCGCCGTAGAGATTAATGTCTTTGCGGACTTCCGCGCTGTAGGCCTTGAACGTGGTGCCGAAGTCGTGGAGTTCAATGCCGCTGGCCTTGGCCATGAGCCAGTTGGCGATGCGGGAGGGAATTTTGCGCGTGACGGCGTTGTCGATGCGGTGTTTGCGCCAGCCGCTGGCGATGTCGTAGCCCTGTTCGATCTTTTCGAGCAGCAGCGGGATATCTTCCGGTTCGTGTTGCAGGTCGCCGTCGAGGGAGACGATGATGGATCCGACCGCTTCGTCGAAACCGGCGGCGAGGGCGGCGGTTTGGCCGAAGTTGCGGCGGAGGCGGATGACTTTCAGGCGGCCGTCGGTCTCGACGAGGTTGGCGAGCAGGTCAAAGGAGCGGTCGGTGGAGGCGTCGTCGATGAAGAGGATCTCGTAGGTCTTGCCGATGGATTCGAGCACGCGGGTGAGGCGGTCGTAGAGAGGCAGGATCGCCGGCTCCTCGTTGTGGATGGGAATGACGATAGAAAGGTTCGGGGCCGGCATAAAAAGCTGATCCCATTCTAGCGTGGAGCCGAATCCTGTGCTAACCTACAGTTTTACGCGGCGATGGGCCTGTAGCTCAGTTGGTTAGAGCGCTACCTTGACACGGTAGAGGTCTGCAGTTCGAGTCTGCACAGGCCCACCATTTCTTCCTCAGTCGCAACTGTTCTTATGGCTTCCGCGGTCCGATCCGTTCGACAGGAATAGGGGCGAAATTCACCCCGGTAGGCGCCCGGTACGTCCCGGTCGCCGGGTTGAAGAATTGGGGATCATCGACGGTGACGTTTTCTCCCACGTCCGTTACCCATGGCCTGGCCGGTTCGCGGACGGTCAGGCCAGGGCCCTGAATCAGGTTCCGGCGAATCACGTTGCCCTCCGGCGGCACCCCGCCCGGCCGCGCCAGGTAAGGCAGCACGCCGCCGATGGCCGGGTACTTCGTCGCATAGGGCGCCTCCATGACTTTCATCGCTTCCACCTTCGGCTTCATTTGCACGTAAACCATGTCCTGCCAAACCTGGCGCGGGTCCGTGCCGCGGGCGTCGACGTGAATGGCCGGGTCGCAAGCCACAAACACGTTGTTCTCCACGCGATTCTCGCGTCCCCCGCCCACGAAGGCCCCGAACTTTAATTTGTAGAAAATATTGCCGTAAATCGTGATGCCGGAAGCGCAGTCGTCCAGGTAAACCGCCATCGATCCGAAGCCCACGCCGCCCAGTTCATGGATGTAGTTGTAGCGGATCACCGTACCGCGTTCCGTATAATCGCGGCCAATGTAGATCGCGCCCACATCGCCGGTTTCGAGCGCTAAATGGTGGATGTCGTTGTACTCGATGGTATGGTCATTGCCGGTTATTAGAATGCCCGCGTGCGGGGCGTCGTGGATTGAGTTGTGCGCGACGCGATGGCCCACCCCGTTCACCTTCACCGCCGGGTTGTAGGTCCGCACCCATTGGCCCATGTGGTGGATATCGCAATCTTCGACGCGATGGCCCCCGGCGGTCAGGGTGGCGCGGTCGCCGCCCGTGATCTCGACGGCGCTGTCGCCGGTATGGGCGATCTCGCAGCGCTCGATGGCGTGACCCCGGCCGCCCTGCACAGTCACCCCGCCGTTACCCATGTTGCCCACCCGGAGGGCGCGCAGCGTGACACCCTGGCCACCTTCGACGGTCACCCCGTGGCCGCGGCCCGCTTCGAGCGCCAGGCCTTCAAAACGCAGACCGCGCGCGTTGTCGATCCGCAGCAGCGGCCGGTCTAGCGTGGAGACGAACACCTCGGCCTTCCGCAGGTCCGCCGGCGGCCAGAAGTAGATCCGGTTGGCGGCGAAGTCGAGCCAATACTCTCCCGGTTGGTCGAGCTCTTCGAGGACGTTCAGAAAGTAGTAGCGTTGGTCCTTGCGAAAGCCATAGAGGCCGTGCGGCTCGGCTGTGAGGATCGACCTGCTGGCCGCTTCAATCGCCGTGACTCGTTCATACGTGTCGGCCCAGTCCCAGGCCCAGTAGCCGTGCACCCAGATGTGGGGATCTTTCTTCCATTGGGAAGGACGGTCTTCGGCATAGCGGAATCCGAGCGGCAGGCGACCGATCTTTCGACCGTGACCATCGTCCTGCGGGTCGTTGTCGGAGTGCTCGGCGATCCGCGCAAAACCGTCGTTCGGCCAGCGCGCCACGGTCATGCGCTGGCCGTTGAAGAACAGTTCGGAGTGGGCCGGCATACTCTCGCGCCCGAAGCCGCGGGCGCGCAGGGCGCCGAGGCCGGCGACCTCGGCCACTCGGACGTGCGGCCGGGCCGCGGCCGGCAGGCGCGCGAGCATCGTTTTGTCCCGCACCCCGCGCCAGGCGCGCACGCGTACCCCGCCCACCAGACGAGCCCCCGGTTCGGCCAGGTAAACCGAGCCTTCCGGGTCGCGCGAACCGAATTCGAGCGAGTGGTCGAGCAGATAGTCGCCCGCTCCGAGGCGAACCGTTGCCCCTCGCCCCGTCGCGCGGAGCGCATCCCGCGCCTGTTCAATTCCAGCGGCGCCTTGTTGGGCCGTGACCACGATCTCGCCAAAGGCCGCCGGAGCGGCCAAGGCCAGTACGAACCAGACTCTCATGGTAAGAGTATGCCGCTTCTATGGATCGGATGACAGTGAGCGTCCGCCGCCGTGCCCGGTGCGATAGCATCAGGATCATGCACCGTCGGTCTCTGCTGCTCTCCACGCTGTCCACCTCGGTTGCCCGCGCCGCCTCCCGCACGGAAGTTGCCATCGCCGGCGACCGCTTTCTGCTGAACGGCAAACCCACCTACCCCGGACGCGCCTGGAAGGGCAGGAAAATCGAAGGCCTCCTCCTGAACTCCCGCATGATCCAGGGCATCTTCGACGACCGCAACTCGCTCACCGTCGACCGCTGGAAGTACCCCGACACCGGACGCTGGGACCCCGCCCGCAACACCCGCGAGTTCCTCGCCGCCATGCCCGAATGGCGCCGCCACGGGCTGTTGAGCTTCACCATCGGCATGCAGGGCGGCAGCCCGGAAGGCTACTCGAAAGAGCAGCCCTGGGAGACTGGCGCCTTCCGCCCGGAAGGAGCGCTGCTGCCGGACTACCGCAAACGCCTCGAACTGATCCTCGACCGCGCCGACGAACTCGGCATGTCGCCCATCGTCAGCGTCTTCTACTTCGGCCAGGACGAACGTCTCGAATCAGAAAAAGCCGTCCGCCGCGCCCTGGCCGAAACCGTCGATTTCCTCCTCGCGCGCGACTACCGCCATGTTCTGCTTGAAGTAGCCAACGAGTGCGACAACCGGGCCTATCAGCAGCCTTCGCTTAAGCCGGAGTTGATTCCCCTCCTCATCCGCGAAGTACAGAAGACCACCAAACGCGGCCGGCGCCTCCTGGTGGGCACCAGCTTCAACGGCGGCCGAATCCCCTCGGAGGCCGTCGTCGCCGCTTCGGACTTTGTCATCCTCCACGGCAACGGCGTCAAGGAACCGGCCGTTATCCGGCAGATGGTCCAGCGCGTCCGCCAGCAGCCCGGCTACCGCCCCAAGCCGATTCTGTTCAATGAAGACGACCACTTCGACTTCGACAAAGACGAGAACAATTTCGCCGCCGCCCTCACCGACTACGCCGGCTGGGGCTACTTCGACCCCGAAGGTTACCAGAGCCCGCCCGTCAACTGGGGCCTGAATACCGATCGGAAGCGAGCGTTCTTCCGCATGCTAAGCGAGGTGACCGGACAGCAGTAGACCGGTCCCGGCTCAGCGCTTCAGAGCATCGGCAGCGAGGCCGCCGCCGCCGCCTGCCCCACGCGCCGGCTGGCTTCGTCCGGCAGCCGGATATCGATGCTCAGTTGTGGAAAGTCCCGGGCCAGAACCTCGTTGGCCGCCTGCAGGAGGATCTCACCCCCCTGCCCGGTGGTGACCCGTCCCATCACCAGCACGGTGCCGATGTCGTAGTAATTAGCGTAATGGGCCAGCGCGTAGCCAAAGTAAACCCCGATCGTCTGGTAGATCTTTGCCGTGCGCGGGTCGCCCTGCCGGTGGAGCGCCTGCACCTGCTCCAGCCGTTCCGGAACCCCCATCCCCGCCGGAAACGAGAGCCCCGCCGGACCTAGCAGCCGGTTCACCGCCTGCTGCGACAGATACTGTACGCCGCAGCCGCGGTCGAGCGACCACTCATCGGCCGGGGCGCGGGGGTTCATATCAATTGGCGCAAAGGCTAACTCGTCAAGCCACGTGGTGATGTTCCCCGCGCTATCCACGTAGCCGGCGGCCAGACTGCTGCCAAACGCCAAGCCCAGCACCCGTTTGCGGTTGAGCGACATCGAACCCGCCAGCGCCGAGACCGCACCGTCGTTGGCCACCACGACCGGTATGCCCCCGTACTCCTCCCGGATTCGGTGATACAGCGGGACAATCTCGCGCGCAAACGCCTCCCGGGAGAGTCCGCGGAACAACGACGCAATGCGCGGTTCGTTGGCAATATACACCCCGGCCGAACTAACGCCGATGGCGTCGACGCGCGGCAAGCTCGCCGCCGCCGCCGCAATTGCCCGGCGGATATGCTCGTTGTGATAAGCCGGATCGGTCTGCGGATTGGGATCCCATTTGAACTCGCCGGCAAAGGTCGTCACGCCGTCCTGCTCGGCATAGGCTTTGATGTCGGAAGCGCCCTTGTCAATCGCCACGCGACAGCCACCGCTATTGCGTCCCAACGGCACCGTGACGTGGCGCGGGGCAGGGAAGGCGCCGCCGGGGGCGTGGACGATCTCGCACGGCCGTCCGTAGATGGTCGGCCCCATCACCTCCTGGTCGAACAGGCGGTTGGCGTCGTAGCGGTAAAGATAGTCGCGCAGCAGCAGCACCAATAACTCCGGCGCGTCGAGGTGAATGCGGAACCCGCCCACGGCCCACAGCAGAAACCGGACCTCCCGTTCGAGGAAGCGCAGATTGGCGGCTACGTCGTCGCGCGAGATGGCCCGCGAGAAGACATAGGTCGAACCATCGCCCTGTTCCATGGCGATGCGGATGGGCTGCGGGCGGCCGGCAATCGATTGCGCGAAGGCCCGCCAAGCGAGCGCCGCGGGGCGGAAGTCTCCGTCGAGACGGGGTGCGATAGAAGGGACAGGCAGTTCCATTTATTAGTTATGGTTGGCCGGGACGTAGGCGCTTCCGTTGAAGACGACGCCCGGGGAGTGCGTTGGCGGCTGGGTAAGCGAGACTTGGCAGCGGCGGAGGGCGGGGGCCAGAAAGGCGGCGGCGTTCGCCGTTACCGCCGCTTCCACCACCGCCCGCGCCACACCCCATTCGAGGGCGATGTTCATGCACTCAATGAGCGTTGTGCACGATCCGCTCAAATCGTAAGAGCGCAGCCGGCCCGCCTCATTGTGGCGGATCACAAACCGCCGGCCCCACAAGGCGGCCTCGGTGCCGGCCGGGGCGCCAATCAGCGGACTCTCGTCGGCGACAAACACCACCTTATCCGGACCCTTGCTCTGGGCCATCAGCTGCACCGCATAGGACGGCACGTGCACGGCGTCCGGGATGATCATCGACCAAGCCCGGCGGTCGGTGAACTGCGCCACCATGCGGAGGTCCTTGGCCGAAAGCGGATCCCGCGTGGCCGCGTTCAAAACGTGCGTAAAGCCCGTGGCCCCGGCCTCAAGCGCGGCCTGAATCTCCTCGACCACCGGGTTCATATGGCCCAGGCTGACGCCCACGCCCTGCGCGGTCAGACACCGGATGGTTTCGATCGCGCCCGGGCGCTCCGGCGCCATGGTCAGGAAGCCCAGGAAGCCATCGGACCACGCGAGTAACTGCTCGGCAAACGCCACCGACGGCTCCTGCCGCAGGCGCGGGTCGTGGGCGCCCATGCAGTCGGGCGAGAAGAACGGGCCTTCCAGGTGCGGCGGCAGAATGCCTTGCCCCCAGTCAAACTCCCGCGCCGCCCGGAAGACGGGCAGGTTCGACCGGTATGCCTCAGGGCTCGAGGTGACCATGGTCGGGCAAAAATACCCATAGCCAAGTGCGTAATAGTAACGCGCTACGCCCTCCAACTCGCTCAGTGTCAACCCTGGCTGATCGAACGAAACATAGCCGCTCCAAGCCCCATCCGTAAACCGCGGGCCTCCGTTCGCCTGCAGCGAAAGGGGGTAGAGAATCTCACTCAAATTTGCCGAACTCCAACTAACAGGATACTACCCAGGCCCGTTCTCGCCTACTGGCGGAATCAGGTATGCTTTGGTATTCCTTATGTCTCTGCCCTCGCCGATCCCATCGCTAATCCCATCGCTAATCTTTGACGCCCACCTCGATCTCTCCATGAATGCCATGGAGTGGAACCGCGATATCCGCCAGCCTCTCATTGAAATTCGCCGCCGCGAGATCGGCTTGAAGGATCTGCCCGACCGTGGCAACAACACCGTCTGCCTGCCCGAAATGCGCCGCGGCCGCATCGGCCTGTGTGTCGCCACCCAGATCGCCCGCTTCTCCGGCCGCTTCAGCAAACTCCCCGGCTGGCAAAGCCCCGAACAAGCCTGGGCGCAGACCCAGGGCCAACTCGCCTGGTACCGCACCATGGAGGAGGCCGGCGAACTCGTCCAACTCCGCTCCTGGCCGCAAGTCAACGCCCACGCCGAGCTCTGGCGCAGCTCCCCCGACACGGCCAAACTCCCCATCGGCTACCTGCTCAGCCTCGAAGGCGCCGACTCCATTCTTTCGCCCAAGCACCTTGAAAAGGCCCGCGTACAGGGCCTCATCGCCCTCGGCCCGGTGCACTACGGCCCCGGCATCTACGGCCACGGCACCGACGACGCCGGCCCGCTCACGCCCCGCGGCCACGAACTCCTCCAGCAGATGGAAGAGCTCGGCATCATTCTCGATGTGACCCATCTGTGCGACGAATCCTTCTGGGACGCCCTCGCCCGCTACCGCGGCCCCCTCTGGGCCTCCCATCACAACTGCCGCGCCCTCGCCGACTGGAACCGCCAACTCGCCGATGACCAGATCCGCGCCCTCATCGAACGCGGCGCCGTCATCGGCATGGCCTTCGACGCCATCATGATGGTGCACAACTGGACTCACCACAAGTCCAAACCCGCCGACTTCCAACTCAAAATGGAGAAGATCTGCGAACACATCGACCACATCTGCCAAATCGCCGGCAACGCCCGCCACGTCGGCATCGGGACCGACCTTGACGGCGGCTACGGCACCGAACAGGTGCCCATGGACCTGAACTCCATCGCCGACCTCCGCTCGCTGGTCGCCCCGCTCACCGCCCGGGGCTATCAACCCGCCGACATCGACAACATCTTCGCCGGTAACTTCCTGCGCTTCCTTGCAGAGCACCTCCAGTGAGCAATCCCACCCGCATCCGCTACGCCCTGCTCGCCGTTGCCACGGCCAACGCCTTCCTGCTCTACCTCGACCGCATCTGCATGAGCGCCGTCGTGCAGTCGCCGGCCTTTCAGTCGGAACTCAACCTCTCGCGCGGGTCTACCGGCGACATCCTCGCCACCTTTTTCTTCGCCTACGCCCTCGGACAGCTGCCGGCCGGCTACCTCGCCGATCGTTTCGGCCCGCGCAAAATGCTAGTGGCCTACATCGTGCTCTGGAGCATGGCCACCGCCTTCACGGGCCTGACCTCGACGCTGTTTGCCATGCTCGCCGTTCGCGCCGCATGCGGCCTGGCCGAAGCCGGCGCCTACCCGGCCAGCGCTCTCGTCATCTCCCGCTGGTTCCCGCTCACGCATCGCGCCCGCGCCAACGCCGTCGTCTCCTTCGGCGGCCGCGTGGGTAATGCCATCGCCCTCTGGCTCACAGCCCTGGCGATTGCCAACTTCGGCTCCTGGCGCCTGGTCCTGGTCGTCTACGGAGTGGGCGGTCTCGCTCTCGCCGCCCTCACCCACTTGGTCTTCCGCGACCGCCCGGCGCACCACCCCTGGGTCAACGACGCCGAACGGGCTCTCATCGGCCCGCCCCCGCCCTCGCCCCCGCCTGGCTTTCCGATCCGGGAGTTGTGCCTCCACCCCGGCCTCTGGCTGCTCAACTGCGGCATGCTCGGCCTCAACTTCGGTTGGGCCTTTCTGATCACCTGGCTGCCGGCCTATCTGATCGAAGTCCGTGGTCTCGATCAGGTCAGCGCCAGCCGCAACGTCTCGATCGCCTTAACCGCCGGGATGGCCGGCATGTTGTTCGGCGGCTGGTGGTGTGACCAACTCACCCAGCGCTTCGGCCAGACCTGGGGCCGTCGCCTGCCGTTCCTCACCGGCTGCAGCCTTGCCGCCGCCGCCTACATCGCCTGCCCGCTGCTGCCCGGGCCGCTCGCCGTCACCGTCGCCTGCGCCCTGGTCGCCTTCTCGGCCGATAGCGTCATGCCCGCCGTCTGGGCCATCGGTCAGGACATCGGCGGGTCGAACGTCGCCTCCACTATCGCTTGGTCCAACATGTGGGGCAACTTTGGCGCCTCGATGGTCGCCAAGCTCATTCCCATGATCATCGCCACCACTTGGCATCGGGCCGACTGGAGCGAGATCTTCTGGCTCTGCGCCGGCGCTTTCGTCATGCTCGCCCTCTGCTCCCTCGCCGTCGATAGCACGCGGACGCTCCGTGTGCAGCCCGCCGGGAACCCGGAAAGCTGACCGCGGAGCATCCGCCGGCATCGCTTACTTCGCCGTACCGTAGATCTTCAGTTTGACGCTCTCCACCGTGCCCGTAACTCCGTTTGCTAGCTTGTCGGTAATTCCGACCTTCCAGACTCCGGCGGCATCTTCACCCCAGAACCGGGGCGAAGTAAACCGGTAGTCGATAAAGTCGGCGTTATCATCCGGCTTACGCGGCTGTGCGATGGCCTGGAAACCGCTCGGCGATTCAATGACAAACCCCAGGTCTCCGCGGTTCTTATGTTTGACGGTCACCGTCAACTCCACATGCTCCACCCGCAGTTTGTCCGTCGCGGCGTTGAAATTCAACCCCGCTACAAAAAATTTACCGTCATCGCCAATCTCGGTCGATTTGTCAAAAGTCAACTCGGTCTCTTTCAGCTCGCCCAAATTCACCCAATCGACCGCTTTGGCAAGCGCCCCGCTGACGTTCAACAACCCAGCCCCGAAGGCATGGCTGAACGAGAAACCGCCCGCGTTCTTTTTAAACTCGTCGTTGCCCGCCAGGCCCTCCGTCTTGGCCGTAAGCATCAGAATTTCCTTCACGTCGCGGTAGCCGAGCTTCGGATTTAACTCGAGCAACAACGCCGCTGCGCCCGAAACCTGCGGTGCCGCCGAGGAGGTGCCGTTGGCCGAATCCGTGTAATTGATCGGCGCTTCCGAGGTCGGGAAGTTCTCAGCTTTGGTTTTGAACGCCTCCTCCCCGCTTACGTTCGTGCTCCAGAGCACCTCCGGGGGCTGAAACTCTCCGCCAAAGGCTGCGATCGCCACCGACATGCCACTCTCAGAGTAGGAGCTCTGCTTGCCGTCCCGGCCCACCGCCGCCACGGCGATGCCAAACCGGGAACCGGAAAACTCATCGTAGCTGGCATCGTCGCCCGAGTCTCTTCCATTTCCACAGGAAATCGCATAGACCGTACCCCGGCCCTCCCGGTTTTCCGTCGCACCCTTCTGGATCCCGGCTATTTGCAGAGACCCCACGCGTCCGTCGCTCTTACCATCATCGTTCGGTCCCCAGCTGTTGCTCGACACATGGGTCAGCAGACCCTCCGGTTGCCAGCCCAGCGCAACCTGGGTTGCATCGTCAGCCGTCGCACCGCCTACCAGCCGCAGTCCCATCGCCCGCGCCTCCGGCGCTACGCCCAGCACCCCGGTGTTGTTGAATCCCGCCGCCATCGCCAAGCCGCCGCAATAGGTCCCATGGTTCTCGGACGACTTCATCGGGCTGGGATCATTCCGTGGGCCGTCTTCCTTGAAGTTCCGGTGATAGCCGGACTCGAGCGGATAGACGTTGGTCAGATCTTCGTGCTTGAGATCAAGGGCATCGTCAATCACGGCCATGTTGATCCCCTTGCCCGTCGCCAGATCCCATGCGTTGCCGATACTGAGGTTCATGGGTTTACTGTCGTCCAAGTGCCACTGCTTGGGATACAGCGGATCGTTCGGCACTCGCTTCAGCGCCTGCCGCACGAAGGTCTCCCGCGCTAAAACCGGAGCAAACTCAAATCCTCCGCGCTTGGTCATCCATTCGGCCGCTTCGAGGGCCGCAAAGGCGTCATCGTAAACCACCAGCGTCCAGCCGGGCAGGTAGGTCCTCTCCGTGCCGGCCGGTCGCGTTGCCGCTAAGGCATTGATCTGGCCAGCATCCATCCGCACGAGAAGTTTGGCAGTCATCAACCGCCGCGCCCCTGCCATCCGCGCCGAACGCTCCGCCGGGGCCATCGCCGCCAACTTCTCCGCCGGCGGCAGATTCGCCCTGTCGTAGAAGACCGGCTGGAACCCACTCCGCGCAAAACGCGAAGCCCGCAATCCCCTCATGCCCCCAGCGTCTACGCGGAATACCTTACCTTCGGCCCACGACGTTCCCGCCCGACCCGCCACCGAGCCGCGCTGGCTGCTGTAAACCTCATCCCCCGCCAAAATTAGGGAGGTCCGCCGCCCTCCGTCGGAGAATGAAAACTCCGCTTGCCCCCTCAGCGTGACCGCCAGGGTTAACATCCCCACCCAAAACCGCATCTTCCTCATTATGATCGCGCACTCCACTTAAAAGGTCCGTTCGCCCGTTTTGATCGATCTCACGATAGCCACTCGACTCAGGCTAGCATATCGGCAGGAATTCACCCGTTCTGCAGTCGGGCCGCCCGCGGTCCGGAATAATCCGGTCCATCCTGCGATTCGAGGGCGGCGTTCCTGAGAACAACCTCCGCTCCCTCCCACTCCTCTTTCGACTCGCCCGATGGCTGCGCCCGGCTGGCGATTGCATTGGCGGCATTAGCACTCCGCTCAGTTTTCGGGCGTCGGGCCTTCAACAGAATCCCCCGTCAGGGCCAGGAAGCAATTGGAGCGGTTGGACTTGCCGGTCGTCGGCACCTCCTTGCATTGAAAACAGGAATAGAGTTAACTGTAGTTAAGTTCGTTCGCGGAATCTATGTCCACTGCCCCGTCGCGTTCGCTCGGAGAGATGCACGGCTCCGTCCCGACCGCTGCCACCTCGTTCTGGAAGCGGCTGCTGGCTTTTGGCGGTCCAGCCTATCTGGTCAGTGTCGGCTACATGGACCCCGGTAACTGGGCCACCGACCTCGAAGGCGGCGCCCGCTTCGGCTACCAGCTGCTCTGGGTGCTCGTGCTCTCGAATCTGATGGCGATCCTGCTCCAGACGCTGTCGGCCCGGCTCGGCATTGTCGCCCGCCGCGACCTCGCCCAGGCCTGCCGCGAAATCTATCCCCGGCCCGTTGCCCGTCTGCTGTGGTTTTTGTGCGAACTCGCCATTACCGCCTGCGACCTGGCTGAAATCCTCGGCGCCGCCATCGCGCTCCAACTGCTCTTCCGTCTGCCGCTACTCTGGGGAGTCCTGCTGACGGCCGTCGACACGTTTCTCATCCTGTTCCTGCTCCAACTCGGCGTCAAACGCTTCGAATCGCTGATTCGCTCGATCATCGGCGCGATCGGAGCTTGTTTTGTCGTCGAGCTCTGGCTCGCCCAGCCCTCCTTGCCCGGCATGGTCTCCGGTCTGGTCCCCTCGTTGAACGCCGAGAGTCTCTACGTCGCCGTCGCCATCCTCGGGGCCACTGTAATGCCGCACAACCTCTATCTGCACTCAGCCCTCGTGCAAACCCGCGAGATCGACGACTCCCCGGCCGCCAAACGGCAGGCTTGCCGCTTCAACTTCCTTGACTCGGTGATCGCGTTGAACGCCGCCCTCTTCATCAATATCGCCATTCTCGTCCTCTCCGCCACGGTCTTCTGGCAGCGGAAGATCGTCGTCACTCAGATCCAGCAGGCCCATCTGATGCTGTCGCCGTTGCTCGGTACCGCGACGGCCAGCATCCTGTTTGCGGTGGCGCTGCTCCTGGCTGGCCAGTCCTCCACGATCACCGGAACCCTTGCCGGTCAAGTGGTTATGGAGGGTTTTCTCAACATTCGCATGCAGCCCTGGATCCGCCGGGCCGTCACGCGCGGTCTGGCGATTATCCCCGCCGTGCTTACCATCGTTTTCTTCGGAGAGGGACAGGTCTACCAGCTGCTCATCTTCAGTCAGGTTGTGCTTTCGCTCCAACTGCCCTTCGCCGTGGTCCCGCTTGTTCGCTTTACCAGTGACCGGACTCGCATGGGCGAGTTCGTCAGTCCGCCCTGGTTGCAGACGCTCGCCGTGGGTGTTTCCGGTATCATAATCTGCTTGAATGGTTGGCTCGTAAGTCATTATCTGAGCCAGTGGTTGTTTGTTCCAGCCTTGGCGCTGGCGGGGGTTCTGGCCTATCTCGTGCTCGAGCCGTTCCTTGCCGCCCGGCACCGGGGCCCCGCCTCGGTCATAACGGTTGAGGCTGCGGCTCCACTCGATCTTCCCCGCTACGAGCGTATTCTGGTTCCCCTCGATCACTCCGCCAAGGATGCCATTGCGCTCCGCCACGCTGCGGTCGTCGCCCGGCAGCACGATGCCCGGGTCTTGCTCATCCATGTCGAGGAGGGCGCTACCAGCCGGGTCTATGGCGAAAGGTCGGCAACTGCCGAGGTGCAGGCCGGCCGGGATTATCTGGCCGATGTGCTTTCTGCGCTTGAAAAACAATCAGTTAAAGCGGAATTGTTGATCTATCACTCGAGTCGGGCCGCCGACGAAATTATCCGTGCCGCCCGCCAGTACCACGTCGATCTTATTATCATGGGCTCCCATGGTCACGGTCGCCTCGGGGATCTGATTTACGGCGAAACGATCGAGCGGGTCCGCCACGCCCTGCCCGTGCCCCTGCTCGTTGTCAAATAGGCCACGGTCTGTGTCGAACCTACCCACTCTCCTTCCCGACCACGACACTATCTCGTTGAAAAGAAGAGGCGGGAGAACTGGCATGGCACTTGCTCCACCGGATGGCGTGTTCCGCCAAATCGCCCAGATCGCTTTGCTGGCCGTCGCGCTGTCCGGCGCCACCCTGCAACAGCTCTCTTTCGACGACATGGTGAACCAATCTACCGCGATTGTCCGCGCCACGATCGGCCCGGGCTCCGGACGCCAGTACGGCGCTCTCGTTTACACCCACCACCGGCTCACAGTTCTCGAATCCTGGAAAGGGGCGACTGGGACTTCGATCGAGGTGGTGGTACCCGGCGGGCAGGTCGGCCGTCTGCAGCAGTCGGTGGCCGGTGCACCGGTGCTGACCGCCGGCTCCGAACTGGTCCTCTTCCTATGGACTGCGCGCTCCGGTCTAACCCACGTCATTGGCCTCTCCCAGGGAGTGTTTCAACTCGAGAGGAACGCGACCGGGACGCTGACGATCAACCGGGCCCCGGTCACCGCCACCCTGGTTGCCCCGAACGGGCGCCTCGTGCACGATGATGGCATGGCGATGCCGATGAGTGAGTTCCGTACTCGTGTCTCTTCGGCGTTGGCGAGGTCGCGGTGAAGCTGCGCCGGATCCTCGCCGCCTCGCTTTTCGCCACCAGCCTCGCTTCGGGCTACTATCACTTCGTCCGCTTTCAGGGCCGGACCGCCCCTTTTAATCCAATCGTCGAAAAATTCGACCTGACGGTCCTGGCCGAAAAGACGGTCACTTACCAAATCGCCGAAAATGGCCCCGCCGTCCTCGCGCCGGGCGACTCCTTGCCCGCGGTGGTGAGTCAGATCCGGGCGGCCGCCCGCGTCTGGAGTGAAGTGGAGACCTCGGAGTTGCGCCTCCGCTTTGGTGGCGTCTTCTCGCCCGGTCAGCCCGTTCCCTCCACCCCGGGCGTGGATGTCGTCTTTGAGGAACTTCCGCCCGGCGTCAACGGCTACGGGAGTATTACCGTCCGGGGCGAACAGTCCCCCGGCGCAGGGTTCGTGCCCATCCAGCGCTCGCAGGTCGTCCTTAACCGCGATCTCGCCAACCGGCCCAGCTGGGGCTCTGCTTTCTTCCTCACGGCGGTTCACGAGTTCGGCCACGCTCTCGGCCTCCAGCACTCGTTCACCTCCGGGGCCATGGCCACCGAGGTCACCCGCGGCACCTCCAAGATCCGGCCCATCACCCCGGATGATGTCGCCGGCATCTCGGTGCTCTATCCCACTCCCTCGTTTCGTCAGCAACTGGGGTCGATCACCGGTCGCGTCGCCACTGGGAACGACGGTCTAGCGATGGCATCGGTGGTGGCGATCGCCCCGCGCGGCGCCGCCATCAGCGCGCTGACCAACCCCGATGGCACCTTCCGCATTGAAGGCCTGCCGCCCGGTCAGTATTTTGTATACGCGCATCCGCTTCCTGGCGCGCTGCAGGGTGAGCCGACCCCGGGCAACATCCTCCCGCCGCTCGATCCCACCGGCCGGCCCTTCGACTTCGGCCCCAACTTCGACACTTTGTTCTTTCCGGCCTCGCGCGTACCCTTCGTCACCATTGCCGTTGCCGCCGGCCAAGCCGCCGAGAATGTCAATTTCTCCGTGACGCGCCGCAGTAGTCCCGGTATTCACAGCGTACAGACCTACAGCTTCCCGGGCCAGACGGCCGTCAAGCCCGCCCAACTCTATTCGATCGACGCCCCGCGCAATTTTATGGTCGCCTCCGGTGTCGGTCTCGTCCAGAACAGCCAACCCGCCCCGGGTCTGCAGATCACCCCGCTCGGCGGTTTCGCCACCGTGCCGCCCAATGGCGTCCGTCCCTACGCGCCCGCCCCGGCCTCCTTTCTTGAGGTCAACTTCCAGTTTGCGCCCTTTGTCCAGGAGGGGCCAGGACACTTGATCTTCACGCGCGGCAACGATCTCTACATACTGCCCAACGCGCTCCGCCTCGCCCAGCGCACCGCTCCGCAGATCGCTTCCCTCGCTGTGCGTCCCGAAGACGGAACCGTTCTCGTCACCGGGCAGAACTTCAGCGCCGAGACCCGCATCCACTTCGATGGCGTCCCGGCCACCCACCGCGCCCTCGATGACCAGGGCCGCCTGATCGTCAGTTTGCCGCCCGCGCCCCCCGGCTACCGGTCGTCGGTCGTGGCTTTTAACCCCGACGGCCAAAGCTCCTTGTTTGTGCAAGCCCCCGTCGAATTCCTCTACGACGCGGTCGGTGATCCCTCCTCCTCGGCCGGCATCAGCCTCTCGACTCCCACCCTGCCCGCCGGCACCGAGTCGCTCGTCGAATTCTTTGCCCCGCAGCTCGGGGTAACGGCCGAGAGCCTGGTCCAGGCCGGCTTCAGCACGAGCGACATCCAGGTTCGCCGGCTCTGGACAACCCCCAATGGCCGGCTGCTGGCCAACGTGTGGGTCAGCCCCAACGCCGCCGGTTCCTACGCCTCGTTAACCCTCTCGCATGGTCTGCGCCTGCTTACCCTACCCAACGCGTTGCAGGTGACGGCCAGCCCGGCCCGCCTGATTCAGGCCGCCCTACCCTCCGGCGTCACGGGCCTCGTGCCGGGTGCCTCCGCCCAACTGCTCGTCCAGAGCCCGCAACTGGCCGGTGCGCCCTCCATCTCTCTGAATGGGCAACCTGCTACGGTCCTCTCCTACGAGGGCGGCATTTTGACCTTTGCGGTTCCCGCCAACCTGCCCACCGGCCCCATCGCCGTTCGCGTCGGCATGGCCGGCGAGATCGGCCTGCCTCTTGGCGTACAGGTCCTGCCGCCTCCGGCCTACATCACTTCCGTGATTGCGGGTCTCAACCAGAACATCAACGAAGCCCGCCCGGCGCGGCCCGGGGAGATCCTCACGGTCCTCATCTCCGGTCTGCCGGACGCCAACTCGGCCTCCGGTGCCACGCCCCGCCTCACGCTCGCGGTAGCCGGCCTCGAGCACCGGACCTTTTCCGTTACCCCGCTTGGCAGCGCCATCCAGTTCCAGTTCATTCTGTTGAACTCGGTGCCAACCGGGAATCTACCCCTGACGATCATCATCGACGGCTTTTCGGTCAACGGCATCTCGCTCCCCGTCCGCGGCCTCAATTAATCGCCGCTTCCGGTGAAACGTTGCCTCTCCTGCGGTCACCTAGACGGCAAAGGAGCCTATGCAACCCCAAACCATCGCCTCCTGGGCGGAAGCCGAGGGCCGTTACGAGATCGTTTTCTATCCGGCTGTCGCAGCTTCCCTCGATGAACCGTTAAGCCCCCGCGAGCTCGAGGTAGCCAGTCTCGTCGCTACTGGCCTGTCGAGCAAGATCATCGCCCACAAACTGGGTATCTCCAACTGGACTGTATGCACCCATCTGCGTCGCACCTTCTCGAAACTCGGCGTAACCACCCGCGCCGCTATGGTCGCCCGGCTACACCAGGCCGGGTCGCTTCGCTAACATCCCTGCGCACCCTCTCCCGGTCTGCTGGTACCATGAATGCTGCCGGGACCTCTGTGGAACAATTGTCTTTCAATCTGGAGTATCTGGCTCGCCTCAAGGACCGGGAGCCGGACACCGAAACCCATTTTGTCAACCACTTCACCAACGTTCTCCAGGCCCGCCTCCGCTTTCAACTGCGGTCGCGTCAACTGATCGACGACGTCTGTCAGGAGACCCTCCTCCGCGTCCTGATTCACGTCCGGCGCGGTACGGTCATTGAGCGTCTGCCGGCCTTCGTCCACGCCGTTTCAAAGAACGTGGTTCTCGAAGCGCTCCGCGGCCAGCAGAAGCACTCCACCACCGAAGCCGAGTTTCCGGACCTTCCCGATGTGCGCATCGATTTCGACGCCACGCTCATCACCACCGAGCGGCAGGCCGCGGTCCGTCAGGTGCTCTCGCAGCTGCCGGAAAAAGACCGCCGGATTCTCGAGCGTCTCTTTCTTGACGAGGCCGACCGCGCCGAAATCTGCGCGGAACTCGCCATCGACGGCGAATACCTCCGCGTGCTGCTTCACCGCGCCAAATCCCGCTTTCGCCACGCCCTGTCCCGTACCCGCGCCGCCGGCGCCGCCCTTCTCTCTTTCCTGCTCTAATTACGAAACGAAGCCAAGCCCTGCGTCACTGGAGACGAAGATGACCGAAATGGATCACGAACAAGCCGAGCGAACCCACGCCGCCGAACGATACTCTCTCCGCGACATGCCGGCCGAGGAAGCCGAGCAGTTCGAACTCCACTTTTTCCGCTGCGCCGCCTGCGCCGAGCAGCTCCAATCCCTGCGCGCGCTCGCCGTTAACGCCCGCGCCGCCGTCGCCGCCGAGTCCGGGAAGATGGTCGTGTTCCCCTCCCGTCCTCCCAACGCCCGCTTCCGCTGGTGGCCCGTCGCCACCGCCGCCGGTTGGGCTGTGGCCGCTCTGCTGGGCTGGCAGCACTATCTCAGCCCTTCCTCAGCGGACGGTCCTGAACCGATGGCCGCCTACGCCCTCCGTTCGGTTTCTCGCGGTGAACCAAACCATGTCACCGTCGCCGCCGCAATCCCGCGTTTCGCGCTCTACTTCGACCCGGTCTGGGACGCCCAACCCGACTCCTACCGGCTCCAGATTTCCGGACCCGTCCAGCGGCAGGTTACCATCCCCGCCCCCTCCCCCGGACAGCCGCTCTACCTCTCCCTCGACCGGTCGACACTTCCAGCCGGCCGATACCAACTCACCGTCAACGACCCGGCGGGCGCCCGCCTCGCCTCCCTCGAATTTGAACTCCAACTCCCGTCTGCGAGATAACCTATGGAACGATTCCTGTTTCACTCCGAAGCCTACGCTCTCACCGGCCGCTTCACCGTCCCTTTTGAAGAAGTGATCCCCGTGCAGGCCATGGCCACCCTGCCCATGACCGGCGGCTACGGCTCCGTTCAGGTGGAAAACTTCGACTTCCGCCACATGGTCAGCTTCCGCCGCGCCACCGCCTCCGTCTCCGGCAGCCAGAGCCGGAAGGACGCCGAGGGACGCGGACCCCTCGTTAGCCGCGCCACCGTCGAAATCGAAGGCTTCAACCTGCTCGGGATGGTCACCGCCGGCCGGATCTTCGCCAGCGTCAGCACCTCCATCCCGTTTTCCGGCGAAGAGGCCTCCCTTTACCTCCAGGCCGGTTTTGACGATCTGCGCATCGCCGGCGAACCGGTGAAAATCGAAATCGATGCCGACTACTTCAATCGCCTTCCGCAGTGGTCGGCGCTCACGGCCGAGGTGGGCAAAAATGCCCCCAAGGGTCTGCGTCTCCCGCTGGGTTCCTCCTTCCGTAACGATGTCCTCGCGTTCACCCTCGCCCGGGGGAGCGTCCGCGGCTCCAAAGCTACTGAAATCACCATCCCGAACTTCGGCACCATCTCCCTGGCCGAACTCTTCATCACGCCCTACGCCCGCCGGATCAGCATGATCCGGATCGAACTCGGCTGTCCGGAGGAGGGACGGCTTGAAATCGGCGGCGCTGGTGGCAATGGGGCTGGCTGGCCTTGATGCGCCGCGCTGTACTCCTGTTGGGGCTGCTGGCGGCCTGCCAGCCAGCCGATCCCGAACGGCTTGCCCAACAGGTGGAACAGCAGTTGCAGCAGAGCCAGTGGAGTGCCGCCCTCGCGGCACTCCACCGCGCCCCCGCCACGCCCCGTTTTCTCCTGCTCCGCGCGGAAGCTCTCCTCGGCCAAGGCAACCGCGAGGCAGCGGAGGCGCTCCTTCCTCGACAGCCGTACTCGGAGGCGGCTCTCGAGGCTCGGCGCTTGATGCACCTCGGACGCGCCGCCAACCTGCGCGGCGAGAACGAGGCTGCCCTTGGACTGCTGCGCCAGGCCGCCACCCTCGCTGCCCCCAACAGCGCTTTGGCCATGGCCGTCGACTTGCGCCTGCTCCTGGCCCTCACCAAGCTCAACGACTTCGCCGCCGCCGAAGCCGCCGGCCGCCGCGCCCTCGCCTACGCCCAAGCCAATCGCCTCCCTTGGGCCGAAATCCAGGCCAGCGGCAACCTCGGCTACATCGCCCTCAACGCTCATCGTTATGAAGAGGCCATCTCGCTGTTCGAACGGGTCCGCAGGCGGGATCCATCTCCGGGCAGCCTGCAAAAGGCGCTGGGCAATCTCGCCCTCTGCTATCTCGGCCTTGGCGACGCGGACCGCGCTCTCGACCTCTTTCAACGCGCCGAACCCCTCGCCCTCGCTGCCGGGCAGCAGCACGACGCCATGATCTGGCTCGGCCAGTCGGGCAACATCTTTTTCGAGCGCGGCGACTTCTTCACCGCGGCGGACCGCTTCCGCCGCGCCCTCGCCCTGTCGGAATCCCTCGGCGGCACCGGCTTCACCCCAAACTGGGCCTACAACCTCGCGCGTACCTACCTTGACCGCAACGAGGTCTCCGCCGCCGAACCCCTGCTCGCCCAAGCCGCCAAACTCGCCGAGCCCAGCGATCGCTCCCTGCGCGCCGACCTGTCCGTCGCCGCCGCCCGCATCGCCGAAATCCATGGCCAGTTCCCCCGCGCCGAGGTCGCCTACCAGGCCGTCGCCACCGATACCACCCTGGCCCCCGACGACCGCCGGGAGGCGCTCGGCAGGCTCGCCCGGCTCTACGCCCGCACCCATCGCACCACCCAGGCCGGCGACGCCTACCGCACGCTCCTCGCCCTCGGCGAAGCCACCCACTCCCGGCTCGAGCGCGACGACTCCCGCCTGTCCTACGGCGCCAGTATCGCCGACCTCTACTCCGAGTACGTCGACTTCCTCATGGAACGCGGTCAGACTCTCCCGGCCCTCGAAACCGCCGCCGCCATCCGCGGCCGCCTCCTCGGCGGGAAACCCATCCGCGCCGCCGCGCTACGCCAACTCGCCGCCGCCACCGGCCACGTCATTCTCTTCTACTCCATTGGCCCCACCCGCTCCTGGCTCTGGACCATCACCCCCACCGCCGTCCACGCCAGCCTCTTGCCCGGCGGCAATACGCTTCGGCCGCTGCTGGCCAACTACAATCAACTTCTCGAAGATCTGCGCGACCCGCGCCAGAGCGAAGACCCCGGCCGTCGCCGCCTCACCGAACACCTGCTCCACCCCGCCGCCGCCGCCCTACCCGTCGGCGCCCAGGTCTACCTGGTCCCCGACGGCCCGCTCCACGCCCTGAACTTCGAAACCCTCGCCTCCCCGCACCATCCGGACCGCTACTGGATTGAGGATGCCACCATCGACGTCGTCCCGGCCCCCAGCCTCCTGCTCGAAGCCGCCCGGCCCCCGGCCAACGCCGGGACTCTGCTGGCCGGCGATCCCGCCGTTGTGCTGGAACCCTACCAGCCTCTCCCCCACGCCCGCGCCGAACTCGCCGCCATCGCCGCCGCCCTCCCCGCCGGCTCCGCCCGGCGCCTCGAGGGGGACCAGTGCAGCCGCTCCCGCCTGCTGGCTGAACCGGTGGACCGCTACCGCTATGTCCACTTTGCTCTGCACGCCGTGGCCAATCCGCTCGATCCCCTCCACTCCTCGCTCCTGCTCAACCAACGCGACGACGGCGCCGCCCTCACTGCCGCCGAACTGCGCCAGATGCCCTGGCGCGCCGAACTCGTCACCCTCTCGGCCTGCCGCAGCGCCGGAGCCCGCAACTATCCCGGGGAAGGGCTCGTCGGCCTCGCCTGGGCCTTTCTGGAAGCCGGCGCGCAGAACGTCATTGCCGGACTCTGGGACGTCAACGACCGGAGCACCGCCTCTTTGATGGGCGCACTCTATCGCGGCATTGCGCAGGGCCAGAAGCCCGACGCCGCCCTCCGCCAGGCCAAGCTCACCCTGATCCACTCGTCCGGCCCCTACGCCAAACCCTACTACTGGGCCCCGTTTCTCTACTTCCGGGGCGCCCGTTAGCGGCCCCTGTCGCATACTGGTATCTGCAAGTTTGTTCCCTCTCGTGGGGAATCAGGAGAAGACATGGAAGCCAGTAAGAAGTTTCTTGAAGAAAACGCAACGAAGGAGGGCATCACGGTCACCGCCTCCGGGTTGCAGTATGAAGTGCTCCGCGAAGGCGCCGGCCCCCGGCCCGGTCCCACCAGCACCGTCGAGGTCCACTACGAAGGCCGCCTGATCAACGGCAAGGTCTTCGACTCGAGCTACCAGCGCAACCAGACCATCTCCTTCCCGCTTAACCGCGTCATCGCCGGCTGGACCGAAGGTCTGCAACTTATGCCGACCGGGGCGAAGTACCGGCTCTACATCCCCTCCGAACTCGGCTATGGCGCCCGCGGCGCCGGCGCCGACATCCCGCCCCACTCGGCCCTAATCTTCGACGTCGAACTCATCGCCATCCGCTAGCCGTAAACACAAACAGAAAAGCCCCCCGCCCGGTAGGGCGGGAGGCTTTTCTCGAAACGAACCAGCTCTCTCTCGGCTAGAAAGAGAACTTGAGGCCAAACTGCATGCGCCGCATCGGATTCCGGAGGCTCCGGATCTCGCCGTCGCGGCTCCCGTTCGAGGTGAGCTGGTTGGCATTCGAGAAGCTGATGCCCGCCGGATCACCAAACCACGGAGTGTTGGTTGCGTTAAAAGCTTCCCACCGGAACTGCACCCGCACCGTCTCGGTGATCTGGAAGTTCTTGTACATCGAGAAATCCATCCGCCGTTCGCCCGGTCCCCGAAGCGTATTGTAGCCGGTGCTGCCCAGGTGGCAGAGATCCGGCCGCGAGGCGATCTGGCAGGTCACCCGCTGGAAGGCCTGCGTGTTGAACCAGAGTTTCCGCGTGGGATTCGAGAGTTCCGGGTTGCCGATCACATCCGGGCGTACCGAACCGTTCGGAAGCGCCAGGTCGCCGGCGCCTTGGCCAATCGTTAACGGGAAACCGGAGGCGATCGACAGGATGCCGTTGGCCTGCCAGCCGCCCACCACCCACTTCAGAGCGTTCTTCATGTTCTGACCCGGCAGCTCGTACACCCAGTTGGCCACCGTGCGGTGGGTTTGGTCGAAGCGGAACAGGCCGCGCGATCCGCGCCGGTCGCGCGGGTCCTGCAGAGAAGCACCCTCCTGACCGCCGTTCTCGCCATCGCCGTGGGCCTTGCTGTAGGTGTAGGCGACACCGAAAGTGAGTCCGCGCGCCATGCGCTTTTCGAGGTTCACCTGCAGGCCGTGGTAAAACGACTCCCCGTACGAGTCGAGGTACCGGATGCGGCCCATCGCCTGTACACCCAGGTTCGGCGTGGCGGCGTCGTAGAACTCCGGATAGGGCCGGTTCGACTGCAGGAACGTCGTCGCCGGACGCAGCGGATCGTTCCAGTTGATCACGCTGTTGCCTACGTTGGCGCCCTTGCTGCCGGCGTAGCCCACGGTGAGCGCCATGCGGTAGGGCAGCTCATGCTGGATGTCGAAGCTCCACTTCCACACCTGGCCGTCTTTGTAGTCCGGCGGCATGTAGAGCACGTCGATGGGTCGAACCGTGGAAGATCCCCCACCCCGCGTCAGGAACGGATCGTCCAAAGTCAGGATGTTCGAACCGGGCACGTACGTCTGCGTGTTAATGCCGAAGTTCTGGCCGTTGGCGCCGAGCACGTTGTTGAGCGGCCCGAGGCGCATGGAGGTGAGATAGACCTGGCTGCCCGCCTTCGGCGGCATCAGGTTCAGAATAGTAAACGTGTTCTGGTGCTGGATGTTATCGAACCAGCCGGCGCCGGTCCGGACCACCATCTTGTCCGTTGGACGCCACGCGATACCAACCCGCGGCATGAAGAACCGGATCTGCTGGTTGGCCAGCTTCACTGCTCCTTCCGGGCCCAACTGACGGGGGAACACCTGCGGAATCACCTGCCCGCCCGGTTTGGTGAAGCCGGTACCGCGGCCGATGTTGGTTCCCAAACCGGGGATGTCGAGCGTCCGCTGCAGCCCCTGCATGTCCCGCGGCCAGCCGTTATAGTCAAACCGCAGACCCAGGTTAATCGACAGCCGCGAGGTCACCTTCCAGTCGTCGTTAATGTAGGCGCCGCCGCGGTTGGCCCGCGGGAAGGTGCGAGGTAGACCCTCAGGCGTCTGCGTCGTGTTCGGGCGGCCCAGTAGGAAAGAGGCGAGGGAGAAGCCCGCCTGCGCCCCGCTGAAGCCCAGCAGACCCTCTTCGAGGTTCGCCGCGCCACGCTCGATCTTCAGCCCGTAGTATTCGCCGCCCATCTTCAGGTTGTGCTTGCCGCGAATCCACGACAGATGGTTGCCAACCTGCCAGGTCTGCATGTTGTCATAGCCGTTGCCGTTGGTCAGCTCCTGCAGGGTGAAGGGCAGACCGGTGAACTGCGGAATGCCGTGCTCGCGGGGCCGGAGCTTGCGATTGCCGTCCGAAGGGATGCGGAACTGGCCGACGCCCAGCGAGTCCATATCGAAGCTCGTGTTATCCGTGCGCGGGTTCGACGTCAGGTCGTCCGAGAAGTTAAAGCCAAACCGCAGTTCGTTGATCATCGTCGGGCTGAACGTATGGATCCACTGCGTGGCCAGGTTACTGACGGCGGAGGTGACGAACACCGGCAGGTTCGGATTGATGTTGGTCCGGGTCAGGTTGGAGCGGTCCCACGCCACGCGGGCGAACATGCGGTCGGTCGAAGAGAAGTTGTGATCGACGCGGGCGAAGTACGTGTTCACGTTGATCGGCTGGGCTACCGCGGCGCGTGCCGTGAAGTCGAGCGGATCCTCCTGCACAAACTGCGCCTTCGGCACGTAGGTGTTCAGGACGTTCAACGCCCCAGGATGCAACCGCGACCGCGGGATGGTGTTATTCGGGAACACATTGCCCGTGTCCGGGTCCCAGATCAGCGTCGGCGCCACAAAGCGGCCGTTGGCCGTGTAGCCGTTCTGCAGGCGGCTGAAATCGCCGTTGCGGAAGGTATCAATCGGGAAGTTGGCGGTCTGCACCACCTGCTCCCGTGTCCGGCGGGCTTCATAATTCACGGCCCAGAAGGTCTTGTTCCGGCCATCGTAGAGCTTCGGTATCACTACCGGACCGCTCAGCACGAAGCCGAACTGATTCTGGCGCAGGGCGTTCTTTTTGAGCCGGTCAAGATTGGCGGCGCGCTCAAAGTTCAGGAAGTAGTTCTCGGCGTCGAACTTGTCGTTGCGGAGAAAGTTGAACAGGGTGCCCTTCAGCTTGTTGGTGCCGCTCTTCATCGTGACGGTCACCTGCGCCCCGCCGCCGAAGCCGTACTCGGCCGTGTAGGCGTTGGTCTGAATCTTGAACTCTTCGATCGCCTCAATCGAGGGCACGAAGTTCATGATGTGAATGCGCGGGTCCTTGGCATCAACGCCGTCGAGCGAAGCCACCTGATTGGTTTCGCGCTGCCCGTTGGCGCTGACCGAGAAGCCCTGGCCCGGAATGGGGAAGCCGCCCGAACCATCGCCGCGGCCGGTGCGCTCGCCGTATTGAACGCCAGGCACCAGCACCGCCAGGTTCTGCATGTTGCGGCCGTTCAGCGGCAACTCAACAATTCGCCGGTTCTCAATCACGGCGCCCACGGTCGCATTCTCCGTATTCAGCAGCGCCGCCGAGGCCTGCACCTCAATCGTCTCGGTAACACTGCCCAGATCGAGTTGGAAGTCCTGCCGGACCTGCGCCGCGGTTTCCACACGCAAGTTCTTTGCCGCGCCGGACTTGAAGCCCTGCATCTCCACCTTGACGTCGTAGTTACCGACCTGCACCAGGGGGAACGTGTAGTTCCCGGTGGCATTGCTCGTGGTGTTGAGGGCGACACCCGTGCCGATATTCTTAATAGAAATCTTGGCGCCACTGACAATGGCACCGGAAGAGTCGGTGATCAGACCTTGAATCGTCTGCGTCGTGGATTGCGCCAGTAGCAGACCGGTCGACAGGAATGGCAACAGAGACAGCCGAAGGGCTGTAAGATGCTTCATGAGAAAGATCCCTTTTGTGAATTGAATCGCCGTGAGAGGGGAAGATAGCGGACGCTGCGCGGCGATCGGGAATCTTCACCTATGTATCCGTTTCAGCTAAACGCATTTTTTCTCCGTTGTCAATCGGCAGGACCTCTCCGGGGTGTCTTCGGCAGCGCCGCTCGGGGAATTCGGACTGCCGTCGACCCCCCCAGCGTGAGGATGTCCAACTGCGCCGCGGCCCCGATCAACAGATGCGCATCGGCCGGCGCCAGCCCGTGCGCCGTCGTCAGCCAAGCCAGCATATCGGTCAGCGCCAGCGAAAGCGTTTCGTTCAGATTGCCGTCCGGCTTGGCCCCAATGGCGATGATCTCCGCCGCCGTCTCCATCCGCGGCGCCGTCAGCCCGGCCCTCTTGACCAGACTCACCGACACCGTTACGTCCAGCGACGTTTCGACGCCGGAACCGATCGCCTCCCCGTCCCCCTGCAGCGCATGCCCGTCACCGAAAAACAGCAGCCCACCCGGATGGTGCACCGGCAGCAGAACCGTCGCGCCCGGCCGCACCCGGTTGTAGTCCAGATTGCCGCCCCAGTAGCCCGCCGGTCCCGAACGAGGCGAGTAATCTCCCTTCGGCGCCACCCCGATGCAGCCCAGCATCGGGCTCAAGGCAAACCGCAGCCCGGCTGGATTGTTCTTCGGATACGCCGTCCGCGACCCCGGATCAATCACCCACGGCACCAGGTAGTTGTAGCCCCGGATCACCGCGTCCGGATCCGGCATCGGCGCCTCAAGCGCCGGCGGCAGCTCCCGCACCCCCACCGCGCGGCCCGTATAACCATGCAGCCGGTTGGTCTGAAGCGACACAATCCGCACCGCAATCGCATCGCCCGGCTCGGCGCCCTCCACAAAAAACGGTCCGGTCAATGGGTTCCCGTGCGTCTTCGTGCGCCGGATCTTTTGCCAGTCGAAGCCGGCCGAATCCACCGTCTTCGTCACAATCGTATCGCCCGGCCGGACCCGTAGCAGCACCGGGTGGGAAGCCGAAAAAGTATGGTGGTAGGTCTCGGCGACCACCGAGTGCGTGGCGGCAGCCAGCGGCACAGCCAACAGAAAGGTGCACAAACGCATATCCCGTTTCTTGTATACTGCCAAGGCCTCTATGTGCAAATGGCTCCTGTGGATGGCGGTGGCGGCGGCGGCCACCGGACAGCCTCTGCCGCTCGGCGAACTGCCCCGCGGCAAGGTCGTACTCATCGCCCAGCCGCACCACGACGACCACACCACCGACTACGGCATGGGCGGCTTCATCGCCCGCCTCATCGAAAACGGCTACCGTGGCGTCTACATCCGCGCCTCCAACGACGAAAAGGACGGCCGCAACGGCTATGCCCAAAACGACATCATCAACCTCCGGGAAGCCCGCGCCGGCCTCCGCCATCTCGGCGTCGACGAGGTCGTCAGCCTCAACTGGCGTAACGACTTCATGAACCCCATCCCGCTCAACGAGCTGCGTGAGCAGCTCATCTTCCTCATCCGGAAGTACAAGCCGGATGTCGTCCTCGGCCACAACCCCTGGGAGCACTATCAGAAGAACCCCGACCACCGCAACGTCGGCCGGGCGCTCGTCGAAGCCTATTGGATGGCCGGGGACCGCAACGTCCACCCCGAGCACTTCGCCCTCGGCGTCACTCCCCACGCCGCCCGCCACTTCTACGGCAAAGGCCGGCTCGACTGGGGGCTCGGCCAACAGTCCAACGTGGCCATCGCCTTGAACGAAACCCAGCAGCGCAAGAAGGAGCTCGCCATCGCCGCCCACCGCAACGTCTATCACAACCCCGGCGCCAAAAAGGCCTACCTGGCCGCGCTGGCCGGGGAAGGGAAGGCCCTCCCGGAACTCGCCGCCGTCGATGACAATACCGCCTCCGACCTCATCCTCCACTGGTGGATGAACTGGATCTCGCGCGACATCGGCCGCCGTGCCGGCGTCAAGTACGCCGAGGATTACTATCACCTGGACCGGTGGGACGACTTGCCCGGCCTCCGAAACTATCTCCAGAGGAACGCCCGATGAGACGCCGGCAGTTTCTCCTCGCCGCCGCCGCCGCCCCCAAAACCGTCATGGTCGTCGCCGCCGATGCCCGCTGGCTCGAATGCTGCGCGGGCCTCGTGGCGCGGCAACTGGCCGCCGGCCTCCGCGGCCTCCTCGTCCGCGTCGGTGATGATCGTCTCGAAGGCTGGAACATGCCCCCCGAACAGGCCGCCTGGCGCAACCGCCTCGAGGCCGAAGCCGCCGCCAAGGTGCTGGGCCTTGCCGAAGTCGTGTCGTTCGGCTACCCCGCCAGCGAACTCCGCAACGTGCCCCACACCACCCTCCGCGACCGCCTGCTGACCCTCATCCGCCGCCACCGCCCCGCCGTCCTCGTCATCCCCAACCCCCACACCGAACACGACCGCAACCTCGACAGCTACTACGCCGGCGCCGCCGCCGAAGACGCCTGGCACGCCGCCCGCTTTGCCAACTATCTCCCCGCCCTCGCCCTCGAACCCTACGTCACTCCCGAGGTCTACTACTACGCCCCACCCGTCGACCCGCGCCGTCGCGAGCCCGAAGCCGCCGCTGCGTTCGTCCCCCAACCCGTCCAGGTCGATATCAGCCCCTGGTTCGCCCAAAAACTCGCCGCCGCCCGCGAACTGAAAACCGTCAACCGCGCCCGCGCCGAACGCCTCCGCGAACGGCTCGCGGCGGCGGGCCAACGTCTCCCCCTGCTCGCCACCGTCGACGATGCCGCCGCCGCCCGCCTGGCCGAAGAAAACCTCCGCGGCCTCGCCGCCCTGGGAGCCGAAGGTTCAAACTATGCCCTGGCCGAAGAGTTCCGCTATGCCGGAGTTGAATATGGGATCCCTGCGAAATATCTGCGTTAGCCTCCTGCTGCCGGCCCTCGTCGCCGCGGCCGAAGCGCCTTCGGTTGTTGTCGTCTCGGCCGGAGGCGGCGATTACGTCCGCGCCGTCGGCGGTACAGTCGCCAAGCTGGCCGCCGACGGCTTCAAAGTCTACGTCATTCAGATCGCCAACGACGAGAAAAACTCCGTCCGCCTCGGACCCGCCGAGACGCGCCTGGCCAGTGACGCCGACGCCGCCCGCGCCGCCCGAGCCCTCGGCGTCACCGAACTCTTCTCCCTCAACCACAAGAGCGGCGAACTCGCCCAGGTCTCAAGCAACGAACTGCGCAATCAGCTCACCGTCCTTATCCGCACCTGGAAGCCCCAAAAACTCTTCTTCCCCGATCCCTACGTCCACTACACGCCCGAGTGGGATCAGTTCTTCACCGGCCGCGCCGCCGAAGAGACCAATTACTCCAACAGCGGCTCGTTTCTCTATGAATTCGCCCGCGCCGGCCTGAAAGGTTACAGCGTCCCCGAGACCTACTACTACGCCGTCGGCCGCCCCTACCGCCCCGGCGAAGGCGGCCACAACGGCGCCCGCATGGAAAAGTTCGACATCGCCCCGCTGATGGCCCGCAAACGCGCCGCCGTCGCCGCGCTACGCACCGCCAACCGCGCCTACGCCGAACAGACCCGCGCCCGCTTGGCCGCAGCCGGCAAACCCCTCGGCCCCCTCGCCGCATTGACCGATACCGCCGCCGCCGATCTCGCCATCGCCTGGGTCGACGAGTTGAGCGCCGCCGTCGGCGTTCGCTACGGCTTCGCTTTCGCCGAAGAGTTCAACTACCACGGCGCCGCCCCCGGCGAAAAACGCCCGCTCCCGGCCTGGATCGAAGAACGCGCCCGGCCCCTGCCATAAAAAAAGCCTCCCGCCGGTCCGGCGGGAGGCCATCACAAACAACGGATGAACAGGTTTCGCTCTAGAAGTAGAACTTCAGAGCAAGCTGCAACCGCCGCGGCTGGTTGATCTGGTTACGCCACACGCCGAAGTTCGGATCCTGCAGCGTCTGCGCACCACCCACCCCGCCCCACAGCGTCCGGTTGAAGGCGTTGAACGCCTCGCCCCGCAGGTTGAAGCGGATGCTCTCCTTGATCACGAAATCCTTCGCAATCGAGAAGTTTTCTGTCAGCGACGGCAGGAACCGGAAGTTGGGATTGTAACGTGTCATGTTGCCCAACCGGTCGGTCGGCTGCGCCGGGAAGGCCTCGCGGTTGATAAAGGTCTGCTTGAACGGATCAAACCGGTCGCCCTGCACCGGCGTGCGCCAGCCCTCGTAGCTGGAGATGGTCGCTTTGTTCGCCCCGCCAAAGTACGGGAAGCTCACCGTCGTGCCAATGCCAACCGGCGTGCCGGAAGCATACGTCTGCACTCCGCCAAACCGCCAGCCACCCAGCAGCAGGTCCGCCGCGCCGCCCTGGTTCATCCACTTCCGTCCCTTGCCGAACGGCAGTTCGTAAACGTAGCTGAACTTCAGATTGTGCGTCTGGTCAAACTGGCCGATCGAGTACTCCAGCTTCCGGTTGTAGTGATCCATGGCCACCCCGCCGACCCAGGCCGAATCGGCGTCCGTCAGAATCTTCGAGAACACATAGCTCGTCAGGAACGTCAGGCCGCTCGAATACCGCTTCTCGAGCTTCAGAATCAGCGCATGGTAGGCCGAACGCCCACTCCGGTCGCCGTTGCCGCCCGCCGTGTCAATCGAGCTGAACTGCGGGAACGGACGCAGTGACCAGGCCACGCTCAGGTTGTCGCGGAACGCCGGGAACGGCTTCCCAATGCCGGCCGCAATCGCCGCCGGCGACGACACCGGCGAATTGAGCAAAGTCCGTCCGGCGGCCGTAAACGGGCTCAGATTGGCCGGGAGCGCCGCAAAATTGAGCTGGTTATAGTTCAACAGACCCGCCTGCAGATGCGTGCCCCGCACGAAGTTGTAGCCCATCTCGAACACCGTGTCGCTGTTCACCTGTCGCTGCACGTTCAGCGTGTAGGTCAGGTTCTCCGGCGCCCGGCTCACTTCGTTGCCCTGCCACCACGGCTGCGAGTTGTAGTTGTTGAAATCCGGCTTCAGGAACGGCGGCCGCGGCCAGTCCGGGAACCCGTTCTGCAGGGAGAAGGTCGGGGAGAAGCCTTGCGGATCGAGCTGCGGCGTATCGTAAATCTGCACGAAACCCTGGAAGTGGGTCGAACCGCCCACCGCCCGGACCGCGCCGAACGTCCGCGCCGCTCCGGCCCGGATCACGGTCTTGTCATTCAGGCTGTAAGCCATCGACAGACGCGGACCCCAGCCGCCGAACCACGTATCCACCAGCCGCCGGCGCCCTTCGCGCCCCTCGCCCGTGCCCGAGAAGATCAACGCGCCGGGCCGCCCGTTGGCGCCCGGATTCGGACGCGTCGGATCAAAGTCGCTGAACTGATCCTGCGCCGCGAACGGCGAAATGTTGATGTCGTTCCGGATCCCGTAGTTGACCGTCAACTTGTTGCTCACCCGCCAGTCGTCCTGGAAGTACAGCCCCACGTAGGGGAACCGCTGCGCAATGTAGCGCGGGGTGTGGATATTGCCGCTCACCGCGCCGCCCAGCATAAAGCTCGCAAAACCGGAACCGGTCAGATTCGCCAGGTCGCCAATCTGCCCCGTCACGCGCCGGTTGAACGATGCCTGGCCCATGATGTTCTGCTGGCCAAACCCGTTGTAGTTCACCATCTCGTACATGCCGCCCATCTTGAACGAGTGGCGGCCGCGCACCCACGTAAAGTCGTCGTTAAACGAGTAGACGCCGTTATCGGAGCCGTTGTCCGAAGGACCGCCCCAACTCGTAAAGTCCGCTAGCGAGACGTTCAGCAGGTTGTTGTTACAGTCCGGCACGTTCTGCAGACACACCACGTCCTTCCAGTTCTGCGCGCCCACGGCCAGCGCCCGGTTGATCTCGCGCCAGTCGTTGCCGCCCGCGTAAAAGCGGTTGATCTTGTTCGGGCTGATCGTCCAGTCCCAGCTCAGCCGGTACTGTTTGCTCGTCGTGTTGTTGAAGTTACCGCCGTTCAGAAACCCCGGCAGGCCAATGGGGCCCGTGGCGCCCGGCGCCGTCGAGCGCTTGTTGTCGGCGTAGAAGAAGCTCAACCGGTGCTTCTCGCTCAGGTTGTGGTCGCCGCGCACGCTGAACTTATCCCACGGCGCCAACTGCGTACCGGTCTGGATGTAGTTGTTGCGGACGTAGCCGGAGGTGCCGGGCACCAGGTTGGCCACGTTCGGCAGCGCCGTCTGGCCGATTGGCGCCATGGCGCGGAAGATGCGGTCAAAGCGCGCGGCCGGAATCTGGTTGTTCGGGAACGGCGTCCGCACGCCCGATGCGCCGGTCGCCGGATCGAAAATTGTGATCCGGGCGTTGTTGTTGTCCACCCAGTTGGTGAAGTCGCCATTGTAGAACTCGCGCGGCGGCACCGACAGGAAGCTCGGATTGGCGCCTTCGCGGTTGCGGAACGCTTCGTAAGAGACAAAGAAGAACGACTTGTTCCGCCCGTTGTACAGCTTCGGGATGATCACCGGGCCGCCCGCCGTGCCGCCAAAGTCGTGCTGCTTGTAAACCGGCTTGCGCAGTCCCTTGTTGAAGAAACCGGCGTCGAGCGCGTCATTCCGCAGGAACTCAAACAGGTTGCCGTGGAAATCGTTCGTGCCCGACTTCGACACAAAGCTCATCTGCCCGCCCTGCGCCCGGCCGTACTCGGCCTTGAAGCCGTTCGAATCCACGGTGAACTCGCTGATGGCATCGAGCGAAGGCGTGTTCATCGCCGCCCACTGGGTCTGCAGCGCCCGGCCCGTGTTGGACGAAACGCCGTCGAGCGTCACTCCGTAAGTTGCCGCCTGTCCGCCGCCAATGGCGAAGTTGTTGTTGCCATCATTCGGCGCCTTGACTTCCGGCGTCAACAGCGCCAGATCGAACGGCGAGCGCAGCTGACCGCCCACCACGAGCGGCAACTGGTCAACCAGCCGGTTGGCCACCGCCGTCTGAATCCGCGCATTTTCTGTCTGCACCTGCAACGCCGCGGCCGAAACTTCAATCGCCTGCTGCGTCGTACCCACCTCGAGCGTCACGTCGATACGCGCCGAGCCCGATGCCGACACAATAATGTTGTTGGTCACCGAAGTCTTGAAGCCAGTCTTCTCGACGCGGACCGTATAGGTGCCAATTTCGAGCGATGGCAGCGTGTAGTCGCCCGAACTGCCGGACGAAACCTTAATCACCGTATTGGTTTCCGTGCGGGTTGCCGTAACATTGGCATCCGTGATCACGGCCCCGGAACCGTCTTTGATCACCCCGGTGATGAGCCCACGGTCCTGCTGCGCAAAAGCGAGCGAACAGGAGAATGCGAAGAACAAGCGAAGGCAAATTTTCATTTGCGACCAACCTCCTTTTTTAGCAACGGAGATTGTATCACATTGCCTCGCCTCCTCCGGCGGCTAGGTTTTCACACGGTCGTAATCGAACGCTTCGTTCACCAGGTGGTACTTCGGCTCCCCATCGCGCTGCAGGTAGTAAGTCGGCAGCGGCGTGCGCTGGAAGTCGGTCAACCGGCGGCGCACCGCTTTGCCGTCCTCCCACTCATACACCTCCACCTCATGCGGATTGAACGTATCGAGCAGTCCCCGCTCCTTGGCAATCCGGAACAGATTCACGTTCCCCGGCTCGTGGCCCCCCAGATACATCCCAATCATGTCCAACCGCAGTTTGTCCTTACCGAACATCACCAGATTGGTCAGATGGTCATTGCCCACCCCGAACCCGTCCCCGTCGCGCCCGTAAATGCCCTCAATCACCGCAAGGCCCGTCTTCAGCGTCTGCGCGTTATCGCACGTCTTGTGCGCCCAGATCTCCTGATGCACCGGACTCAAATCGGCTTTGCTCTGGTAGCGCGCGTACCCCATCCGGACGTGCCGGTCAAAGAATGAGTTCACCCGCCGCTCCACCTCCGGATGAATATGCTCCTTCATGAACTGCGGCACGCCCGTCACCATCTGCCAGCCCGGACAAAACCGCACGTAGGGCTTCACCACCAACCCCTGTTCGTTCTTGGTAGCCAGCGTCATGCACATCCCGTGCGACTTCCACTTGGCGATGTTCAGCAGCCACGTATCCGGCTCGTTCACCGGCGCATAGTGCGGGATCTTCGTGTAAACCACCGGGTCCGGCACCTTCGTCCAGTTCATCTCGTAACTGTCCCGGAAGTTGCGTGCCCGCCGGTCCGGCTCATTCACCTCGACGCCGTGGCGATCGTTGATATCCGCCAAGCCCCGATAATTCCACGTATGGAAGTTATTCGCCTCGAGGAAGTAAAACTGTTTCAGGCCGATCTCTTTGAGACCAATAATGATCCCCTCGTAAAACTGCGGATCGGTCCCTGTCCCCCAGTTCTCCTCGTGCGGCCGCTGGTTCCGCACGCTGGTGAAGTTCGGTTTCAGCACCACCCGGTGCGAAATCGGAATGCCCGTCGGCTCGTCCGTGGGAACAAACACATCCCGCGCAAACGCGATGCCCTCTTTGAGCTTCGTCGCCTCGTCCATCTTGTGCGGCACCCGCGTGCGCTTGAGGAACACCGCCTTCGGGTTGGCCTCCACAAACGGATGCACGGCAAAACGGGCCTTCGGCGGACGCGAAGGGGCGCCAATGAGCCGGTAGGGCGTCAGGGCGGCGGCAGCAGCTAGAAATTGACGACGAGTATGGTTCATGGCGCAATCACCTTATTCGAACTGTACAACACCCAGTCGTTGAATGCTCGGCGGAAAAACCTCCGACATCGTACCGCGCCGGTAGAGCTTCAACGCGAGCGGCGGCCCCTCCGGACGCAGCAGCGTCGCCGACCGGTACAAACCCTGCACCCGCGCCTGGATCTCCACCTCAATCGGCGAACCGTATTGAATAACGTGCAGCAGCCCCCCGGCCGTCGCCAGCGGGATCGCCGACGGGGCGTTCCATAGCCGCGCCGCGCGTCGCTTATGCGTCACCAGATCAATGCAGTCCAGCGCAAACTCGCTCGGGTCCTGCACCCGCTTGTGATAGGCCACCACCTGGCCCCTCCCCAACCCGTAATTCCAACCCGCCGCCGGCGCGCTGTCGATCACCACCGTCGCCCCCGCCGCCGCGTGCTCCCACGCCGCCGCCGGCACCTCCTTCAGCCCCGCCGCCACCAGCACCGCCGTCCGCTCCGGATCCGGCTTCGGGACGTTCGCTGCCGCCGCCAGCCGCGGACTCCCGCCCCGCCGGAACAGCAGATTGGCGATCTCCGTGGTCGCATAGCCCGGCTCCACCAACGCCGTCAGCGTCGGCAGCGTCGGGCGGCCAAACAGACCCTCGTACTTCCGCAGCCACGCCGCCGTCTGCGCGAGCGAACTCCATGCCGCCAGCGCTTTGTCCTCACCGGCCAGCAGCGCCTTCCGGTAGCGCGGCTCCACCGACAGCACAAAGTTCCCGCCGTTCACCCGCGCCTCCACCAGCGCCAGCTCCAGCGATTCAAACGGTACGCCCTGCTCCGGGTTCCGGTGCTGATGGGCCAGCAGGCTCGGGCGGCCCAGGGCGCGTTGCACCGCAGCCAGGTAGCCGCTCGAATCCACCCACGGCTCCCGGCTCGCGCTCGCCACATCCGGGTTGCCGCCCTTCGCCCCCGGACTGCGGATCCCCGGCCATAGGCCCGAAGTCAGCGCTCCTTCCACCGCCTCCTCCCCCAGGATCTGATCGGCACCCAATCGGGCTAACAAAGGCTCATGGGCCGCCTCGCGGATCGGCCAGCGGAGAATCAGCGGTAGTGGCATCTCTATCCTTCCTCCCCATCATCCTATCCTGACCCGATCCCCCCGGTGCCCTCCCCCACTCTCCTGTCCGGAAGCATATACTTTCTCTCATGCTTTCGCGCCGGACCCTCCTCGCCTCCACCCTCGCCGCCTCCGCCGCCCCCACCCCCCGCCTCCTCATCGATACCCATCTCGAAGTCTGGACCGACGACCCCAAGTTCCCCTTCGCCCACCCCGAACGCCCCGCCCTCAAACGCGTCCCCGTCCAGGCCCCCATCGAAAATCAGGTCCAGCAGATGAGGGACTTCAACCTCCGCTACGCCGTCCTCATCAACCCCCGCTACTTCGGCTGGGACAACTCCTACATCGCCCACGCCCTCCACCAACACCCCAACCTCTTCGTCGCCCACGGACTCCTCAACCCCCTCGACCCCCAAGCCCCTCAAAAACTCCGCTACTGGATCAAAGAACAAGGCTTCCAGGGCATGCGCTTCAGCCCCATCTACCACCCCAAAGCCACCTGGCCCAACTCCCCCGAACACTACCCCCCCTGGCGCGAAGCCGAGAAACTCCAAGCCGTCTTCAACTACTACATCCTCCCCCATCAGATGCCCATGCTCGAAGACATGTGCGCCCGCTTCCCCGGCGTCAAAGTCGTCATCGACCACGCCGGCAAACCCGACCTCAAACTCCCCGACCCCTGGCCCGAATTCCGCAAAATGTTCCGCCTCAAACGCTTCCCCCAGGTCTGGATCTCTAACTCGGAACCCTACGAAATGACCGAACTGAAAAAGTATCCCTACGAAGATACCTGGCCCTTCTACAAGGCCATCTACGAGGAGTTCGGCGGCCGCCAGATCATCTGGGGCACCGGCTATCCCCGCCCCCGCTGGGAACTGCCCATGGACAAAGAGCTCGAGTTCGTCGACAAATACTGCTCCTTCTACTCGAACGAGGACCGCCGCCTCATTCTCGGCGAAAACGCCCTACGCATCTGGAGGTTCCCCCAATGAAAATTCCCGCTTTCCTCGTCCTCACGGCCGCGGTCGCCCTCGCCCAACCGGCCCTCGAAATCAACAAAACCGTCTCGCCCCCCGCCTGGGCCCTCCTCGAGCGCGAACTGCTCAAACAGAGTTCCCTCGCCTGCGACCGCTTCGCCAACAAGTACCTCGACGCCCGCGGCTACCTCCTCCACACCCCCCGCTGGGGCACCCTCGACGGCCCCGATGACGCCATCGAAACCTTCTACAACTGGACCCTCCTCCACGCCCTCGGCGGCTCCGACTCCGTCCTTGCCAACTACAAACGCGCCCTCGAAGGCCACTATCTCCAGTACAAGGAGATGCGCACCGTCAAAACCAAACTGGCCGCCAATGGCGCCTATCACAAAGAGTTCATCACCCAGTCCGATTGGTTCCACACCGGCGAAGGCATCCGCGCCTTCATGTTCCTCGGCCTGTCCGATCCCACCGACCCCGTCCTCCGCCTCCGCATGAAACGCTTCGCCGGCCTCTACATGAACGAGGATCCCGAAGCCCCCAACTACGACCCCGTCCACAAAGTCATCAAGAGCATTTGGACCGGCAGCAAAGGCCCCATGCTCCACAAGGCCACCTCCTATGACTGGGTCGGCGATCCCGTCCCCGGCACCTTCCACCTCCTCCACGGCAAACAAGGCCGCGGCGGCATGGTCGACCTCATGAGCGTCTACGACAAAATGCTCGCCCACTGCGACGAGTATCTCGATAGCGTCGGCGACCACCCCCTCAACCTCGCCTCCACCGGTCTCGCCCTCAACGCCTACATGCTCACCGGCGAAAAGAAATACAAAGACTGGGTCCTCGAATATGTCGGCGCCTGGAAGCAGCGCACCGACTCGAACGGCGGCAACATCCCGACTAACATCGGCCTCAACGGCCAGCCCGGCGGCGAATATGGCGGGAAGTGGTACAAAGGCACCTACGGCTGGAACTTCACCGTCTACGATGGCGAAATCGATCAGATGGCCCACCGCAACACCTTCGACGCCGGCTCCTGGCCCGGCTTCGGCAATGCGTTTCTCCTCAGCAAAGGCGACCCCGGCTTCGTCGCCACCCTTCGCAAACAAATGGAGAATCTCTACGCCCAAAAGAAGGTAATCAACGGCAAAACCATGCTCCCCAACGGCTACGGCGACCCCCGCGGCCATAAGTTCACCGGCGGTAAAGAAGAATGGTATAACTACACCCCCAACTTATTCACCAACCGCCTCATGGAAATCTACCTCTGGTCCATGGACCCCAAAGACCGCCAGACCTTCGCCGCCGACCCCTGGCTCTCCTTCCTCGAAGGCAAAGACGCCGCCTACCCCGAACGCGCCCTCCGCCAGGAACTCGAATCCGTCCGCCACAAAGTCGCCGAAATCGAAACCGACGACACCTCGGCCGACACCCGTCTCGCCGACTACCTCATGGGCTTCAACCCCGCCGCCACCGACGCCCTCTCCAAGCTCACCCTCGGCTCCTACCTCACCGGCAACGTCTGGACCCTCCACGCCCGCGTCCGCTACTTCGACCCCGTCCGCCGCCGCAGCGGCCTCCCCGATGACGTCGCCGCCCTCGTCGAAGGCTTCACCACCGACACCGTCTCCGTTCGCCTCGTCAACGTCAGCAGTGTGGCCGCCCGCGAAGTCACCGTCCAGGCCGGCGCCTACGGTGAACACCAGATCCTTACGGCCTCCGTCGGCGGCAAGACCATCAACGTCAACGGCCCCGCCGTTAAAGTCCGCCTCGCGCCCGGGGCAGGGGATCGCCTCGAACTCCTCGTCAAACGCTACTCAAACGAGCCGACCCTCCGCCAGCCCTGGGATTCTCAATAAAGATCAGCAGTACAATTCATAAGGAAATCGCATGACTGAAAAACGTTGGTGGGTTGTCTGCTGGTTGAGCCTCGGCATGGTCATCGCCTATATCGACCGCGTCAATCTCACCTCGGCAATGCCCGAACTCGGCAAAATGCTCGCCCTCGATGAAGAGCAGCGCGGCATGGCCCTCTCCGCCTTCTTCTGGACTTACACCATCGGCCAGATCCCCGCCGGCATGTTAGTCGATCGCTACGGCGTCCGCCTCCTCTACACCGCCGGCATCGTCCTCTGGAGTCTCGCCTCCATGGCCACTATCGCCGTCGGCGGCCTCAGCGCCCTCATCGCCACCCGCCTCATCGTCGGCCTCGGCGAAAGCGTCGTCACCTCCTCCTCCCTCCGCTACATCCGCGCCCACTTCGCCGAAAAGGAGCGCGGCTTCGCCGTCGGGGTCTACATGACCGGCACCAAGATCGGACCCGCCGTCGGCCTCCCCCTCGCCGGCTTCCTCGTCGTCCAGTACGGCTGGCAGGCCATGTTCCTTATGATGGGCATCGGCAGCCTTCTCTGGCTCGGCCCCTGGCTCGGCTGGGTCAAAACCTCCGACCCCGCCGCTCTCCCCGCCCTCCCTGCCTCGGCCGGCGGCGCCGATAGCGTCTCCCTCGGCGAAGCCCTCAAAAGCCGCGTCATGTGGGGCATCATCATCGGCACTTACTGCTACATGTACTTTGTCTATTACTGCATGACCTGGATGCCCCAATACTTCCAGAAAACCCACGGCATGTCCATCAAAGACTCCAACTGGTTCGGCGGCGTCTCCTTCGGCGGCATGGCCGCCGTTGCCGCCATCGGCGGCTGGGTCGCCGACCGCATGATCGCCCGCGGCGCCGAACCCATCTTCGTCCGCCGCCTGTTCACCGTCGCCGGCTTCCTCCTCGCCGCCATGCAGACCCTTAGCGTCTTCACCGACTCGAAAGAACTCATGATCGGCCTCACCGTCGCCTCCCTCTGCGGCCTCGGCCTCGCCACCGCCAACTACTGGGCCCTCACCCAAACCCTCATGCCCGGCGCCGTCCCCGTCGCCGTCCAGAACACCGCCGCCAACCTCGCCGGCATCGTCGCCCCCTGGCTCACCGGCTGGATGGTCAAACAAACCGGCAGCTTCGACGCCCCCATCAAAGCCGTCGGCATCTGGCTGCTGCTCGGCGTCTTCGCCTATCTCGTCATGGTCAGGCGTCCCGCATCTGCTGTGCCAGCTGCTGCGCCGCCAACCGTAGCAGCATAACGTCCGTCCCCGCCGTCAGGAAGCGGAAGCCCATCTCGCGATACCGCCGGGCCTCCGCTCCCGATGCCATCAGAATCCCCGCCACCCGCTCGTATCGCGCCGCCGCCGCCAGCGTCCTGTCTAAAGCCGCCTGGTAGCGCGGATGCCCGTAATCCCGGAACACCCCCAGGCTCGTCGAAAGATCCATCGGCCCGATGTAGAGCACATCCACCCCCTCCACCGCCGCAATCTCCTCCACGTTCTCCACCGCCGCCGCCGTCTCAATCTGGATAATCGTCAGCAGCTCCCTCCGCGACTCCTCCCGGTAGGCCTCGTACCCCGGCCCGTAACCCGCCGCCCGCACCACCGTCGCCACCCCCCGCACCCCCTCCGGCGCATACCGCATCGCCGCCACACCCCCCCGCGCCTCCTCCGCCGTCTCCACCCGCGGAAACATAATCCCCTGCACCCCTAAATCGAGCAGCCGGTGCACCCGCTGCTTCTCAAGCGATTCCACCCGCACGAGCGGCGCCGTCGCGCTCCGCCCCAGCGCATGCAACTGCCCCAGAATGTCCCCCTCCGACCCCATCCCGTGCTCCAGGTCAATGAGGAGGTAGTCAAACCCCGCCATCCCCATCAACTCCGTATTCACCGCATAGCCCGTTGAAACAAACGCGCCGTGCAGACACTCCCCCCGCGCCAGCCGGCCCCTCACGCCGAAACCACCTGCCGCGCCACCTGATACCGCTCCAACTGCTCCGCCGGCACGGCATACCCCAGCCCCGGCCCCTGCGGCATCGCAATCATCCCGTCCCGCACCATCAGCCGCGGGTCGATGATGTCGTCGTGATACCACCGCAAACTCGCCTCCACATCCGTCGGATAGTCGCAGCCTGCGAGCGACGCCATCGCCGCCGCCTGCGCCTGGCCAATCCCTAACTCCGGCATCGTCCCCATCCAGATCGAAAGCCCCAACTCCCGGCACCGGTGATACAGCCGCAGCGCGTTCCGGAATCCCCCCACCCGCTGAATCTTGATGTTCGCAATCCGAAACGAACCCAACGCCGCCGCCCGCTCCAGGTCGGCAAACGTCTCCAGGCTCTCGTCGAGACAAACCGGCGTCCGCAGCGCCCGCTGCAGCACCGCCGAATCCTCGAGCGCACCCCCGCCCAGCGGCTGCTCAAACATCCGCAGCCCCATCTGATCGAGCTCCCGGTAAATCTCCAGATCCCCAAGCGTATAGGACGCATTCGCATCCGTCATCAGCGGAATCTCGCCAAACCGCGCCCGCACCGCCCGCACCAGTTCCACATCATGCCCCGGGCAGATCTTGATCTTCACCCGCTTATAACCATCCGCCAGATACTTGCCAATCGTCTCGAGCAGCCGGTCCGTCGAATCGTACAAACCCACCGCCAGCCCCGACTCCACCGCCTCCCGCGTCCCGCCCAGCAGCCGGTGCAGCGGCATCCCCCGCCGCTGCGCCTCCATGTCCCACAGCGCCGTCTCCAGGCCCACCTTCGCGAAGTTACTGCCCGGCTGCCCGTCAATCCACGCACTCGCCTCGTCCAGCGAAGTAAACGACCGCCCCACCAGCGCCGGCGCCAACTCCGTCGTCAACTGCTCCCAGCACGACGCCGGCGTGTCGGCCGAATAGAAGCTCCCGGGCATGGGCGACGATTCGCCCAGCCCGGTCACTCCCTCCGCCTCTACCGCCGCCACGATGCCTTCCTTTTCCGCCACCTCGCCGTTTGAAATCCGAAACGGCTCGTGCAGCGGAATCCGCACGTGCGTCAAAGTAATGCGTTCGATGTGCATCGGGAACTCAGAACTGAACCTTGAACACCAGCTGCTGGTAAGTCCGCCCGCCTAGACCGGAGAAACTACCCTGGTTGCCCGTAATCTGGCCAAAGTTCACCCGGTTGGCGGGCCGCAGATCCACCGTCGTCGTCGGATTGTTGAAGAAGTAATACTTGAACGGATTGTTGAGATCGTACCGCACCAATCCCGTAAACCGCTCCTTGAACTTGAACGACTTCGAGATACTCACCTGGTGCCACAAATTACCCGGACCGGTCAAAACGTTCCGGCCCGAGTTACCCGCCGTAAATGCCGCCGGATAAGCAAATGCGTTCACGTCCGCCCACGGCGGCCGGCACGAGGTCTGAAAGCGGCACGGTCCCTTCCGGTCCCAATCGAGCCGGATGCTGTCATAGGTCCGGCCCGGCGCCAGGTCCGGCCGGCCTGCCCCCGGCAGATAATTGAAGGGCGATCCCGTGAAGCCGAACGTCATCGGCAGCCCGCTTTCGAGCGTCTGAATCGCATTCAACTCCCACCCGCCCAACACCCCGTTCACCAGCGGATTGGCCGAGTTCATCCACTTCCGGCCCTTGCCAAACGGTAGCTCCCACAGTGCGTACGTCACCCATCGATGCGTCACGTCATAATTCGACCGCGCCTTCTCAAGGCGCCGGTTGTAGAACGTGATTCCTCCGGCCGCCCCATCGTCCGAAGCCTCGTCAATGGACTTCGCGAAGGTATAGAACGAGGTAACGCTGTAACCCTTCGAAAACCGCTTCTCCACCTTCAGCGTCCCCGAATGGTAGCTCGAGTGTCCGTAATTGGCATAGTGGAACACACTCCCGAACTGCGGATAGGGCTTAAAGTTCTGCGCCGCCCGGAAGATCTGGTCCAACCGCGCCGGGTCCGTCGAAATGTTCAGCGGAATCTGGTTGATATCCCACCGGTTCAACATGCCAACACCCGCCGAACCCTGGTACGTAATCTCGGCCAGAATCCGGCTCGTCAACTGATGCTGAAAGCCGCCGTTCCAGTTCATCATGTACGGCAGCCGCATGTTCGGATCCCGCCACGAAGCATTCCGCGAACTGTAATTCGTTCCGACGAACGGCGCACTCCCGTCTGCTTGAATATTAAACTGCGTCCGCGGCGGCCCGTTCCTTAAATAAAACGCCACATCCGGATTCCCCGGCGCCTGCTCCACCGTCGCCGTCGCAAAATACTCCTCGAAGTTCTCCGTCAACCCCGCCGTCCACAGGTCCAGCGTATTCAACGCAAACCCGCCCCGGAACACCGTCTTATCGCTCAGCGTATAAGCCATGCCCACCCGCGGCTGGAAGTTATTCAGGTCCCGCTTCGATAACAGGCCCGGCCCATGCAGAATCGCCCCGGGCCGCCCCGTCAACGGGTCCGTCGCCGTCGGGCTGAACTGGCTCTGCTGCCCGTACTTGGTCGAAAACGGCGACTCATACTGCCACCGCACCCCCAGGTTCAGCGTCAGCCGCCGGTTCACCCGGAAGTCGTCCTGGAAGTAAGCCGCCTGGCTCCACCACCGCGGCAGCCACGACGCCAGATCCTGCGTGAAGTCCGCCTTCACCACCGACCCCAGCATGAACGCCGCATACGCATTCCCGGTGTTCGGCCGGAACGGGAAATCCGTCCCGCCAAAGTGATACACCCCCGACGGGTTCGACGCAATCCGCACATTGTGCCGCGTCCGCATCAGCTCATACCCCATCTTAAACGTGTGCCGCCCGCTCACCTTCGTCAGGTTGTCCTGCAAGCTGAAGCTCTCGTTCACATCGAGCGACGACCCGCCCGGAAAATCGATAATCATCCGCCGCCCCGCCACGCCCGACGAACACTCCGCCGTAAACACTGCGGCACAAACAAAGGTCGGCATCGTCGCCGCGCTCACGTTCGGAATGCCGAACTGCTGCGCCCAGTTCTGCCCCACGCTCCCCGGCGTCCTCTCGTTGAATCGCCGGTTGAAGCCCAGCCGTACCTCGTGAATCATCGTCGGGCTCAACGTAAACGTATCCGAGATCACAAACTGGTTGTGGTCAATCGGCAGCGGCACTGTGTTGAAGTCAAACTCCCGGTTAGCCGCCCCAATCTGCCACCGCCCGTTGAACGATCGGTGCCGGAAGTACGACCACCGCCCGAAGATCTTGTGTCGATCCGAAAACGAATGGTCAATCTTCGTGTCAAAACTCGTCCGGTAGCTTCGGAACACCGTGTCCGCGCTCAGGTTATCCCGCGGCCCCACGTTGGTCATAAACGCCTGGTTGAAGCGGTTGTTCTCCGGCGTGAAGGGATTGAAACTCATAAACTTCTGATACGCCGGATCCAACCGGCTCAGCGGAATCCGGTTGCCCGGAAACTGCGTCCGCTGATAAGCCCCGTTCACCAGTGTCAACGATGCCGGGTCGAACACCGGCTGCCCCACCCCATTGAAGCTGAAATCCCCAGCCAGCATCGCCGGACTCGGCACGTTCGTGTTTGCGTTCTCGGAAGCCTTCTCGTGGTGCCGCTGAAACGCCCACATGAAAAACGTCTTGTTCCGCCCATCATAGATCTTCGGTATCCGCACCGGCCCGCTGATCATCGCCGACATCAGGTGAAACCCGAAGTTATTCGTCGGCAGCTGCGCATCCTGCCAGTTCCGGTGGATGAAGTGACGCGCCATGTAGCGCTCCTCGGCTACGCCATGTAAGTCGTTGCCGCCGCTCTTGTAAGTGATGTTCATCATGCCGCCCCCCGAGTGCCCATACTCGGCCGGTAGCGCCGTCGTCAGAATCTTGATCTCTTCCATCGCATACTGCGACGTCGACATGTTCCGCCCCGTCCCGATCGAACCCGTCCCCGGCGTCATCCCCGACACCCCCTCATTCGCAATCACAAACGCCCGCGACCTCCCCCCCGCCGAATGTCCCGCGCCCGCCTGCGAGGTCACCCCCGGCACGTACCACAACATGCTCTCCACCTTCATCTGCGGCGTCGGCAGCTTGGTCAATTCCACCCCCGTCACCAGGTGGCCCGTCATCGAGGTCTCCGCCTCCAGCATCACCGCCCGCGCGCTCACCTCCACCTGCTCGGCTACCGAACCTACCTCCAGCGTCACGTCCAGCCGTGCCGTCTCCGACGACCGCACCTGAATTTCGTTCCGCACCAGTTTCTTAAATCCCTGCACCTCGTACGTCACCGTGTAAAAGCCTGGATTCAAATACGGCGCCCGGTACAGTCCCTCCGTGTTCGTCACGGTCGTATAGTTAAACCCCGTCTCCTTGCCGCTCAGACGGATGTTGACGTTGGGCACCGCCGCGCCGGAAGAGTCCGTCACCGTGCCGGTGATAATGCCCTGGCCGGTCTGGCCAACCAGGGAAAACGCGCTAAGCGCCAACAGCAACCATCGCTTCAAGGAAACCATGGGGAATCACCTCCAAAAAGTCCCGCCATTATATACCCTCCCGCGCACCCGTGATAACATCGCAGGGTCATGAGAGCCCAAGTCGCCCTTTTTCTCGCCCCCCTGCTCGCACTAAGCGCCGCCCCCCTCGCCGCTCAGATCTTCGCTCCCGGCGCCAAACTCGAAAAAATCTACGAAGGCGGACACCTCACCGAAGGCGTCACCGTCGCTCCCGACGGCTCCGTCTTCTTCAGCGATATCACCTTCACCACCGAAACCGGCATGCAGGCCGGCCACATCCTCCGCTTCGACCCCGCCACCCGCCGCACCACCGTCTACCGCTCCCCCAGCGGCATGTCCAACGGCCTCAAATTCGACGCCCAGGGCCGCCTCCTCGCCGCCGAAGGCGCCGACTACGGCGGCCGCCGCATCACCCGCACCGACCTCGTCACCGGCAAAAGCGTCATCCTCGCCGGCCTGTTCGAAGGCAAACCCTTCAACTCCCCCAACGACATCACCCTCGACGCCCAGGGCCGCATCTACTTCAGCGACCCCCGTTACCTCGGCCACGAACCCCTCGAACAACCCGTCATGGCCGTCTACCGCCTCGACCCCGATGGCCGCGTCCACCGCATCATCACCGACGCCTCCAAACCCAACGGCGTCGCCGTCTCCCCCGACCAGAAAACCCTCTACGTCGTCACCAACGACGACGGCCTCCTCGGTTTCGACCGCCTCCCCAAAGGCACCCCCGCCCGCAAAGGCCGCATGGAACTCTCCGCCTACGACCTCCGCCCCGACGGCACCGCCACCTTCCGCCAGCGCCTCGTCAACTACGCCCCCGAAGATGGCCCCGATGGCCTCGTCTGCGACACCCGCGGCAACCTCTACGTCGCCGTCCGCAACGAAAAACGCTTCGGCATCTCCGTCTACTCCCCCTCCGGCGACGAACTCGCCTACCTGCCCACCCCCGAACGCCCCACCAACGTCGGCTTCGGCCGCGGCCCGGAAGCAACCACCCTCTACATCACCGCCGGCGGCAGCGTCTACCGCACCAAAACCGTCATCCCCGGCTTCCATCTCCCCGCCCGGCCCTAACATGCCCACCAAAATCCGCTGGCGCCTGTTCGCCCTCCTCCTCATGGTCGTCACCCTGACGTTCATCGACCGCTTCAACATGAACGTCGCCGCCAAGTACATCCAGCAGGAGTACTCGCTCTCCGATCTCGAAATCGGCTCTCTCCTCTCCGCCTTCGTCCTCGGCTACGCCCTCTTCCAGGCCCCCGGCGGCTGGCTCGGCGACCGCTTCGGCGCCCGCCGCGTCCTTACCGGCGCCATCCTCTGGTGGTCTCTGTTCACCGCCCTCACCGCCGTCGCCCCCGCCCTCCGCCCCGGCGCCTGGCTCTCCCTCCCCGCCGCCTTCTGGATCGTCCGCTTCCTCATCGGCGTCGGCGAAGGTCCCGCCCTACCCTGCACCAACAAAATGATCGGCCGCTGGATGGCCGTCCCCGAACGCGCCCGCGGCAGCAGCCTCTTCCTCATCGCCGTCGGCCTCGGCGGCGCCTTCACGCCCCCCGCCATCGCCTGGGCCATGACCGTCTGGGGTTGGCGCGCCTCCTTTGTCGCCTGCGGCCTCCTCGGCCTCGCCGTCGCCGCCATCTGGCACTGGCAGTCCACCGAAGATCCCGCCGCCCACCCCGGTGTCAACGCCGCCGAACTCGCCCTCATCCAGGCCCACCGCTCGCCCCCCGCCGAAGCCGGTCCCTTCCCCTGGCGCCGCCTCTGGGCCTCCTCGAACGTTCCCGCCCTCGCCGTCGCCAACTTCCTGCTCGGCTACGTCACCTACATCTTCTACACCTGGTTCTTCCTCTATCTCGTCAACGTCCGCCATCTCCCCGTCATGGCCGGCAGCTACTGGTCCACCACCCCCTTCCTCGCCATCCTCCTCGGTGGCCCCCTCGGCGGCTACGTCTCCGACGCCATGGTCCGCAAATTCGGCCAGCCCTGGGGACGCCGTCTCCCCGTCATCGCCTGCGCCGCCGCCTCCTGCCTCCTCCTCCTCACCGGCTCCCGCATGGAAGATCCCTACGCCGCCATCGCCCTCCTCGCCCTCGCCGCCGGCTGCAACTCCGTCGCCGCCGTCTCCAGTTGGGCCCTCCCCAACGACCTCTCCGAACGCCACTCCGGCACCCTCGCCGGCGTCCTCAACACCGCCACCAACCTCGGCGGCGCCCTCTCCCCCGTCCTCACCCCCTACCTCGCCGCCCGCTTCGGCTGGATCGCCGCCCTCGACTTCGCCGCCGCCTTCATGCTCTCCATCGCCCTCCTCTGGCTCCTCGTCCACCCCCAACGTAAAATCGACTAAACTACCCCGCTCCGCCGTACGGCTGCGTACCGAAACCTTGCTGGTACCATTGCGGCATTGGCCTCCAACCGTCCACCGTGTAGCATGGTCCCATGCTCGTCCGCGTACTCCTCGCCTTCACCCTCGGAGCCACCCTCACCCCCGCCTTCTACCGCCTCCCCCCCACTCCCGCCCCCGCCGCCTGTCCATCCCTCCGCCCCACCCGCTTCCGCCCCAAACTCCCCGCCTCCTGCCGCCTCCGCCCCCTTACTCTTAGTGCGGCAGCCACGGCAGCAACGACTGCTGCACCGAAAATCCCACCCCCATAAACCACTCCGCCCGCGCCCCCCGCACCGTCCGCCCCACGTACGCATCCACCTGCGCATGCCGCCCCACCGGATGCGTTACTCCCCCGTCCACCGCCGTGGCGTACCCGTGCGCCCGGTCAATCCGCTGCGAATACGTCTCCACAAACCCGCTCCACGTCCCGCCCAGCGCATGTCCCACCGTCAACGAATGCGCCCGTTCCAGCGTCCGGCCCCCCTCCCCAACCAGCGAAGCCAAGTTGAAATTCCCCCCCAGCACCACCCCCCACGGCACATCCTTCTCCACGCTCAACTTCACCTCCGGCTCCCAACCCGCCCGCGCATAGTTTCGGCTTCCCCGCACCGCCCCCACGTTCCCCACCACCGCGAAGTCCGGCCGCCACCGCCCCTGCTCCCACACCTTCACCTTCCCCCCCACTACAAAATCCGTCAACCCCCGCACCGCCTCACCCACCCGCCGCTCCGTTCGGTAGCCGTCCCCGCTAAACCGCAACTCCACGCGCCGGCTCACCCCCAAACGCAACAGCGGATACGGCCCCACGGTCGACGTCGTCCGCTCCCCGTCCAGCCCCAGCCGCCCAAACTGAAAGCCGCTCTCCCACTGCAGCATCCCCGCCCCCACCACCGCCGCCGACTCGGAAAACCCCGGCCGGTCCGTCACCATGCCGCCCTCGCCCGCCGCGGGCAGCCTTTCGGCTGCCAGCGCCCGGCCCGCCCAACCAATCACCATCACCAATAGCCGCAGTGCGCGTGGAAGCAAAAAGTTCGTGCCTCATGCCCACACACCGCGACGTGGCGGAGTGGATAGAGCCCTTCAGAAAAGTTTTAGGAACTCTCTCCATATCGCTCCGCTCCGCGCTTCGTTTAGGAAATTTCTGATTACGCCAACCTACTTCGCCCGCCCCCGCCGCAGCGGCCCGCTCGACCGCGTCTGGTCCCACCACGGCTCCCCCTGCGGCTGATAATCCCCCAGCTTGTCCCAACTCTCCCGCGTCCGTCCGTTGGTGTCGTAGATCACATACCCGTCCTTCAGCGTCAGCTCATTCGCCAGCCGCTTGGTTCCCCGCAGCCCCCCCCCCCATAGTCCCCCTGCTCCAGCCGCAACACCGCAATGTCCGCCACCGCCCCCACCGACAGATGTCCCAGCTCCTCCCGGTGGATCGCCCGCGCCGCGTTCCACGTCGACCGGAACACCACATCCGCCAGCGGCAGTCCCATGTTTAAAAACTTGCTCATCACGTTCAGCTGATTCTTCATCCCGGCATTCAAACTCCCCGAGTGCACATCGGTCGAAATCGTATCCGGCGGAAAGCCCTGCCGCACCGCCCGCGCCGCCTGCTTGAACTCAAACGCCGCCCCCCCGTGCCCCACGTCGAACAGCACCCCCCGCTTCCGCGCCTCTCCCAGATAGGGCAGCAGCTTGCCGCTCGCGTCAAAGTACGGCACCGGCGCATAGAAGGCATGCGTGTAGATATCGCCCGGCCGCAGCTTCTTGAGCACCAGCTCCTGAAACGGCCGCGCAATGTGAAACGCGCCAAAATCGATCATCACCGGCAGCTTCGCCATCTCCCCCGCCTCCACGCCCCGCTCCACCGGCGTCCAGTCCGGCCCATTGTAGTGCGCCACCTTAAAGCCCACAATCACGTCCCGGTTCGCCATCGCCACCGCCGCCGCCGCCTTGGCGTCCATATCGTCCACGTCCTGCTCGTGGCTGTCCCCGGTCATCCCCTTGCCGCCCACGTTCAGCAGCACCAGCACCCGCGTCCGCGCCCGGTCCACCACCGTCCGCCGGAACTCGGCAAAGTTATGCCGCCCCGAAGACCCCGCATCCACCACCGTCGTCACCCCCACGCTCTGCGCGAAGCTGTCCGGATGAATGCTCGAATCCCCGCCCGCCAGCATGTGCCCGCCGGTCCCGGCAAACACGTGCGCGTGCAGATCAATCAGCCCCGGCGTCAGGTACAACCCCGGAATCAGAATCGTCTTCCGCGCCTGCGTTGCCGGAATCGCCGCGGCCACCGCCGCCACTTTGCCGTCTTTTATCGTCAGATCGCGCGGGGCATTGATCCCGTTCTTCGGATCAATCAAATGCCCGCCCTTGAGGAGAATGTCGTAGGGTGGCTGCGCCCATAAGCCAAGACCGCAGAGTACAAGAGGAAGCAGGCGCCGGAAAGGGAGGAAAACCATCCCCGTATCGTATTGCAATTCCGGCGCCCTCGTGCGCTACCGGTCCCCTTGGCCCAGAACCGTCAGCGAGTTGAGTATCTCAGCATCCCCCCACAGCACACTGTCGCCCCACAGCACGCTATCCCCCCACAGCAGGCTGAAACCGCTGCTCCGCGAGTCCCCCCACAGCACACTGTCCCCCCACAGCACGCTATCCCCCCACAGCACCGATCCCCCCCACACCGACCGGTCGCCCCAGGTCGCCGTACTGCTCGCCGAACTGGCAAACAGAGAGTTGGCGCCGTGCATCAGTCTCACACAGTCTCTTCCCCCAGTCGCCCCGCACGTGTAAACCACCCGGGGGGATAAAGCCGGCTTTCCCGCCGGCGTCGCCTCGGCATGATGCAGTGCGCCCATCACATCCAGATAACCTGCCCCCACCGTGCAGATGTCGTACTGAATCGTCTGCGCCCCAAACGTGCTGCGGCTGGGAAAAGACTTGGTGGCCGACTTCATCAGCTTCGCCTTGATCGCATCCGGCGTAATCGACGCCCCAAACTTCTGCGCCAGCAGCGCCGCCGTTCCCGCCACCATCGGCGTCGCCATACTCGTCCCGCTCAGTTCGAGAAAAGCACCCTCTTGACCAGTAGTGGTGCCCGTCCGGTTGGACGGAAACGCCCCGCGCAGCTGATTGTTCCATGTCACGGGATTCAGCGGGTTTGCGGCGAACAATCGGTTGCCCGGCGCTACCAGGTCCGGCTTCACGATCCGGTCGATGCCCGTCGGGCCCTTGGAGCTAAACGACGCCATCAGATCATCGCTTCTCGTCGCCGTGCCCATATCCCGCATCGCGCCCACCGTGATCACGAACGGATCATTCCCGGGAGACCCGATCGTGCCGTAACCATCGATCCGATAGGTGTTGCCACCCCTGTCCGTCACCGTTTCGAGCCGGCCCCGATTACCCGCCGCCACCACCACCGCGATTCCCGCCTGCCATGCCCGTTCCACCGCCTGACAAAGCGGGTCCCGCGCCGAGGACTCCTTCACCTGCCGGCCAAGCGAAAGATTGATCACCCGGATGTTGTACTGCGACTTCAGTTGAATGGCACGCTCGATCGCTTGAATAACCGAGGAATCGGTGCCCTTGCCGTTCCAGCCGAGCACCCGCAGGTCAACCAGATGCGCCTTCGGCGCTACCCCTACAAACTGAACCTGCAGCGCCGGGGTGTTCGCGATGATTGCCTGTCCCTTGTTCTCTCCCGCACACCTCCCGTTTCCCGCCAGAATGCCCGCAATGTGGGTGCCGTGGCCGTAAACATCGGGGTAGCCCTTGGCGTAGAGCATGGAAATCATCACCACATCCGCCGCCCGGGGCACAAAGTTCTCCCGGTACATCACCCTGCTCTGCGCGCACCCGTCGTCCGTCAGATCGGGGTGCGCACTCACCCCACTGTCAATCACCGCAATCCCGATTCCCCGGCCGTCGAAGCCCGTCGCGTGCGCCGCATTCGCCCCCACCGCAGGAATCGCGTGCTGCAGCGTCGCCTCCACCGCCCGGTCCGGCGAAATATACTTCACCCGCCGGTCCCGCGCCAGCGCCGCCAAACCCGCCCCGCTCACCCGCGCCGAAACGCCCCCAATCAGCCCCAACTCCTTCACCGGCCGGTGTGCGCTCAGATTCAATCCCCCCGCCAATCCCGCCAGCGCCAAACCCTGCCGCCGCGCCCCGCGCCCCGCCGGCTCCTCCTCCAGTTGGAGGATCACATCCACCGTCTCGTCCATCCCCACGCCTGCCAAATCCGGCGCCAGCTTATCCTCCTGCCCGCACAGCGTCGCCGACGCGAGCAAGAACAAAGCAGCCAGCCGTTGACTTTTATGGATACAACGGATAGGGTGAGACGTAAGAAACATAATCTATCTCCAGAGTAAGACGTGTTATCCTGGCATTCCGCGGGATAACTAAGTCGGTCCACTTCCGTCGAGGCGGACAGCGCGGCAAACGAGCCCGCGTAACAGGTGCCAACGATCTAATTCTCCCCGATAAAATCGCGCCGCCATACCCATCAAAAGAACCATTTTTCGCTGGTCCCGCCGTCCGGGTTTACGTTCCCCTCGGCCCGAGAATAGGGCATCTACCGCAGTCCAACCCTCCCCCTCACCCGCTCGAGCACGAAGCGGGCATCCTGCGTCTACACCCCGATGCTCTTCCCCTGCCCTCTCCGAAGTTAGAGACCAACCCGGAATCCACGCCGCCCACGTGCGATGCCGCATCGCGGCATTCTTACTATTCTCCGGAGCAGTCCTTGGCCCCCTCAGCCGAAGGTCACCGTCCGCCCAGAACAAACCAAACAAGGAGGCGCCGGAGCGGGAGGCTCACCATCCCGCCGCCTCGTCTTGCCACCCCGGCGCCTGCCTGCGCTACCGGTCCCCCTGGCCCATGATGTTGAGCGAGTTCACCAGCGTCAGATCCCCCCACAGCAAGCTATCGCCCCACAGCAAACTATCCCCCCACAGCAGGCTGAACCCCGTGCTCCGCGAATCCCCCCAAACCACGCTGTCGCCCCACAACAAGCTGTCTCCCCACAACACCGAACCACCCCACACCGACCGGTCCCCCCATAAACTCGTCAGGCTCGCCGAACTCGAAAACAGAGAGTTCGCCGCGTGCGAAACCTGCACACAGCCCGTGCCGCCCTCCGCGCCACACGTAATAAACCACGCTCGGCGAAAGCGCCGGTTTCCCGGCCGGCACCGCTTCGGTATTGTTCAACGCCCCCATCACATCCAGATATCCCGCCCCCACCGTGAACAGGTCATACTGAATCGTCTGCCCCCCGAACGTGCTCCGGGTCGGGAACGACTTACTCGCCGACTTCATCAGCTTCGCCTTAATGGCATCCGGCGTTATCGCCGCCCCGAACTTCTGCGCCAGCAGCGCCGCTGCTCCCGCTACCATCGGCGTCGCCATGCTCGTCCCGCTCATCTCCAGAAACGACCCGGCTACCCCCAACTGTGACCGGTTCTGCGGGAAATGCGCATGCAATACGGTGCCCCCGGTACAGCCGCCCGGCTGGGCCCCGGAGTCCCTGCTCGGAAAGGCGCAATTTACCGTCAGCGCCACCCCGGGCAGCCACGTCGTCGCCGAAAACAGACGGTTCCCCGGCGCCACCAGATCCGGCTTCACAATCCGGTCAATACCCGTCGGCCCCTTCGAACTGTACGAAGCAATCAGATTGTCGGCCCGGCCCGGTGTCCCCATATCCCGCATCGCCCCCACGGTGATCACAAACGGATCATTTCCCGGAGAGCCCACCGTCCCGTACCCGTTGATCTCATATCGCTTCCCGTTCCGGTCCGTCACCTCGGACAGCCGACCCCGGTTCCCCGCCGCCACCACCACAACAATCCCTGCCTGCCACGCCCGCTCCACCGCCTGGCACAACGGATCGCGCAGATACGACTCCCGCACCGGCCGGCCCAGCGATAAATTGATCACCCGGATGTTGTACTGTTTCCTCAGTTGAATGGCCCGGTCAATCGCCTGAATCACCGTCGAATCCGTTCCCGCGCCGTTGCTGTTGAGCGCCCGCAAATCCACAATGTGGGCCGCCGGAGCCACCCCGGTAAAACGAGCCTGCGGAGCCGCAATCCCGTTCAGATACGCCAGCCCCCGGTTCTCTCCCGCGCACCTCCCGCTACCCGCCAGGATCCCCGCCACGTGCGTCCCGTGACCATAAAGATCCGGATGAACTGGCCAGCTCCTCATCCGCGTCACCTCAGCCGCCGGATCTCCCGTGGCGAAATTCTGCCGGTACACCACCCGGCTCTTCCCGCACGTACCTTCGGTCAGGTCAAAATGGTCGTTCACCCCGCTGTCAATCACCGCAATCCCAATCCCCCGGCCGTCAAACCCCGCCGCCTGCGCCACGTTGGCATTCACCGCCGGAATCGCATGCTGCAGTGTCGCCCCCCACCTCCCGGTCCGGCGAAACATACTTCACCCGCCGGTCCCGCGCCAGCGCCTGGAGCCCCGCCCCGTTCACCCGCGCCGAGACGCCCCCAATCAACCCCAACTCCTTCACCGGCCGGTGCGCACTCAGGTTCAAACCACCCGCCAGCCCAGCCCATGCCAAGCCCCGCCGCGTCCCGCGCCCCGCCGGCTCCTCCTCCAGTTGGATGATCACATCCACCGTCTCCTCGGCCCCCACCCCCGCCAAATCCGGCGCCAGCTTATCCTCCTGGCCAAACAGCGCCGGCACCGACGCCATCAAAAACATCGCAGCGGCCAGCCGCCTGCTTTTCGTTACACAACAAATCGAAAAGGTAGCAAACATTGCAATCAATCTCACTGGAAGGCTAACTATCCTGGTCACTCCGGAGGATAGGAGGAATAACTCGGTCCACTCCAGCCTGAGAGAGATGCGCGGCGAAATACCGCGTGGAGTAAGTACCAACGATCTGATTCTCGCCGATAACTTCGCAACGCCATACCCATCAAAAGATCCATTTTTCGCTGGGCCGGCCGTACCGGCGTACGTTCTCCTTGGCCTGAGAATACGGCATCCACCGCAGTCCGCCCCCGCCCCCTCACCCGCGCTCCCCCCTGCAGTCGATAGACTGGTCTCGTGGCTCGCCTCGCGCTCCTCCTCCTCGCTTCGCTTCCCGCCCTCGCCGCCCCCACCCCCGAGCTCCGCGCCGTCTGGGTCGATCGCTCTTCCCTCGAATCCCGCCAATCCATCCGCGACATGATGCAGTCCCTCGCCGCCGCTAACTGCAACGCCGCCTTCGTCAACGTCTGGTCCCGCGGCTACCCCCTCTGGCCCAGCGACGTCTTCGAACGCGAAACCGGCCTCCGCATCGATCCCAACTTCGCCGGGCGCGACCCCCTCGCCGAACTCCTCGAAGAGGGCCGCGAAGCCGGCATCGCCGTCTTCCCCTGGGCCGAATACGGCTTCGTCGGCGGCTACAGCCACTACCTCCCCGGCCCCGGTGGCCGCGGCCCCATCTTTGACGCCCATCCCGACTGGCTCGCCCGCCCCCGCTCCGGCGACGACCGCTTCCCCATCGCTGGCGCCCCCGGGCAGTACTTCTACTTCCTCATCCACACCCACCCCGAGGTCCAGAACTTCCTCCTTGAACTCATGGCCGAGGTCGTCGAAAAGTACCACGTCCCCGGCCTCCAGTTCGATCGCGCCCGTTACCCCCAGCCCGACTGCGGCTACGACGAATACACGGTCGAACTCTACCGCCGCGAACACAACGGCCAACCCCCGCCCGAAAACCCCTCCAACCCCGCCTGGCTCGCCTGGCGCGCCGCCCGCCTCAATCAGTTCATGAACGCCCTCTACCGCCGGCTCAAGCACGCCGACTGGCGCACCCTGGTCTCGAACGCTCCCATTGTCTACCCCAACTCTCTCTCCAACTTCGCCCAGGACTGGCCCGCCTGGATGCGCGAAGGGTCGCTCGACTTCGTCGTCCCCCAGGTCTACCGCCCCGACCTGGCGTCTTTCGAACGCGACCTCGCCACCCAGCTCCGCGCCGTCGCCCCGGACCCCCGCCGCCTCGTCGCCGGCCTCGACTCCACCAACCCCACCCCGGAAACCCTCATCGCCCAGATCGAACACGCCCGCGCCCAAAACCTCCGCGGCGTCGTCATCTGGTTCTACGCCGCCCTCGTCCGCAAAAACGCCCTCACCCGCCTCAAAGAAACCGTCTTCGCCGAACCCGCCCCCCTCCCCTGGCATTAACCCCCGTTCTCCCGCGTGATCAGTCGCGGTCCGTGCCACTTTCCCCCCGCAACGCCCAACATCCTGCTCATCGTCGCCGATACCCTCGGCTTCCGGAGCAGCCCCGCCGGAAAACCCCACCCACCTGGCCCGCCTCCGGCATCCGCCTCGCTAACGGCTGCGTCACCCATCACTTCTACAAAAGGCGCACAACGGAATCGCTTGGCCCTGTTCGCCTCCAGGACGACGTCGCCGGGCTCCCTACCTTAGAGAAAAGCAGGCCCTCACCGCTCGCCGGCGCCGGCTACGCCACCAGCATCATCGGGTAACGACGCCAGACCCTGAAGGGACCCGGCAAGACGCTGCTCCACTGTGCCCGGCGACTAAGCACGTTGCGGGGCTGCATCCAAAGCGAATTACACATCGCAACGCAGGAGTACTAAGGGCGTGCCTCGGGCCATCCGCGCAATCCTCCCAACGGCACCGTGACGGTCAACCTGAAAGGCTCGGCGGTAAATGCCACCGGCTTGCCCGCAAACTCGAGCGCCAAACCTGGATCGGGACAACGAGCCGCGGGCGATTCAAGCTGGACGACGACATCTTCGGTCACGGTGTCTTGCAACCCTAGGACCACCTGCGTAGCCCGCCGGTCTTTGTCGCACCGGATCACCCAGCCCTTCCATTCAGGCAGCAACGGGGAATCGGCCCCCGCCAGTTTCTCGTAAACGGCCATGCCGTCGGGACCGGCGAGTTGCCGCCGCGTTTTCACCCAACTCCACAAGTGCGGCTGGTTGGCCGCCATCTCCTCGTCAGCCTTCCGCTGGGCGGCCTCCGCCGCGGTCTCAATTCGAAAGGCGGCGGGGGGGGCCGCGGCATCCTGTGCCCCCGCCGCGCTGATTCCAATCGCATCCAGGCCGTCATTCCCGCCGTGGTAGGCGCCGTAGGCCGCTTCGAGCAGTCCTAACACCTGCCGCCTCGGGGCGGCGGACAAGGCTCCTTCCCCGTCCAGATAAGACGCCCGGGCCAGATGCCAGATGCCCTCGACGACCTTCGATGGCGTTTTGCTCGCGGTCAAGACCGCTCCGTACCAGGCGGAAACCTCCGCATGGCGCGGCACGGCCGTCAGACAGGCGGCGAACTCCGTGGCCGCTTCGCCCGTGTCGCCCTTTTGCCAAGCCAGCCACCCGAGCGTCCGCCGCGCTGCCGCGCTAATTTCGGCCTTCTGGCGCGGCCAGCCGCCCACCCCCGCAAGAAGCGTCCGCGCAGCCTGTCCGGCTTCCCGCAGCGAGGCGGCGCCCCCGGCGGGCGCACCCGGACTCAGGATGGTGATCCAGTAAGCCGCGGCATAATGCCCGGGATCCTGCGCGACCAACTCCCGCGCCGCGGCCAAAATCCGGGCCCGGTCCCCCAGTTGCTGCGCGGCATCCAGAGCCAGTTCCCGGGCGAGTCGCTGCGCCTGCGACCTGGGATAACGCTGCTTCCATTCATCGAGCAGCACCAATCGGGCCAGGGGTGAGGACTCCGAACGAACAGTCAGCGCCAGGTCATACTCCGCCCGATCCGCCCAGTCCTGACTCCAGGCCTCGCCAATGCACAGCAGCAGCACCACCAAACACCGTCTCATCGTAGCTCCACCTCCGTGACGGAGTTTCCCTTCACACGAATCCGCCGCTCGCTCACCTTTCTGCCCCCGTCCATGGTTTGTAAGTCATACTCTCCGGCGGGAAGAGATACGGTCGCCGGCAACTGCTTGCTGACCTGCCGCCCGTCCACAACGAGAGCCATCTCGCGGCGGAGCGACTGGATCTTGAGTTCTCCCGACTCTTCGCTGATGAGGTCCCGTCCTGTGATCACGGGCTTGACCACCAGATGGAGGTTGGACAGAACGGTATCAGCCGGGGCCTGGGGAGGCTTTTCCTCGCTGCGCACGGCCGCTGGAGCAGGCTTTTGCCACTGTTTAGCCATCGCTGCGTAGTCTACGGCGACCAACTCCTGCCGCGACCAGCGCCGCACGGCCTCCCAGTTCGGAATCCCGAACTGCATGTCTGGAAACAACTCGCCGAGGGGCGGGGCCTGCGCCACACTCTTCCCCAAAACCTCGGAGGCTCCCCTCTCGACCCGAGCCAACTCCTCGAGCATTCTGGCCGCACGGGCCACTTGCGCGGACGTGCCCCGCTGCCGGATGCGCCCTAGCGCACCGATGGCGCGCGGCAAATCTCCGCCGAGCAGCGCGCTATTGGCGATTTCAAAGGCGGCGTCCATGGCGAAGCCGTCCAGGCTGAGCGCGCGCTCGGCCAGATCGATGGCCTGACCGAGATCGCCAGCGGCGAACTTCGCCTCGGCTTCCATTCGGGCCTGAACGTACGGCAGTCGCGCCGTGGCCGCCGCCTCTTCGCTCCCTCCGCTCTTTTCCTTTACAATCCGTTGGTACGTTTCCACCGACTCCTGCCAGTTGCCGTGCTGCTCCTGGCGCCGGGCGTCTTCGAGCCACTTGCTCAGCAGGGTTCCATCGGTTTCTGTCACGCCGTCTTTGGGCGGATAGAAGTAGAACTTCGAGGTGAGGCTGGTAATCGACCACGGCGTCTGCTTCCCTCCGGTTGCCACCTCGACCTGCAGCCGGACGCGGGTAAACACCTCGTCGAGTGACAGACCCGGCTGCGAGATGGCCTGCGCCAGCGCCTCGGTAAACCAACTGTTCCGGCCGTTCGGGTTGTCCCCAGCCACCATGCCCGGACTCGTCGAGAACGCAAGATAGGTATTCTTGCCCGCGTCGGAGGGATTCGCCAGACCGGCTTTGAGAGCATAAGTTTCGGCCACGGGATTGGTCCGGCAGGCGTCGAGGATCACAATCACCCGTTTGGCGCGCGACCGTTTCAAGACATCAAACACGGGGGTCAGGGACAGCGACTTGTACTTGGCCTCGATGATTGTCCGCGCACTGGCGAAATCGGATGGGATCAGCACGTTTTCCCCTTCGATCTGCACCGCGTGCCCGGCGTAATAGAGCAGTACGGTATCCCCGGGGCCGATTTGCGACAGGAACTCACTCATCGACTCCTGCATGGCGGCGACTCCCGCATTTTCCCGCACGAGGACGCGGAAACCAGCCTCCGAGAGGGCCTTTTGCATGACGCGGGCATCGTTGACCGCATTCTGCAGGGGGCGGTTGGGATAGCTATCGTTGCCGATGACGAGCGCAAGGCGCTTGCCTTCTTCGAGGGTCGTCGCCGTCTGGCCGAACAGAGCGCCCGCCAAGAGCTGTCCCCCGATAACTGCCCCGATAACTGGCTTGATCAATCCTTTCATCCGTCCCTTCATCGGCGTCCCTTCTCGGCGGCGAAAAATACCGTCCGCGACCGGTTATCCAATCCATTGTCTTTGTCGCACTCGGCCGATAGCAGGATTCCCGTATTGCTCCAGTTGTACCTGATCTTGCCGCCGCTGTAATCTTCGCTTACCAGCTGCTCGCCTTTGTAGTGCAAGGTGCGCTGATGCAGCAACCCGCCCTTGCGCTCGCCGTCCCCGGCGGCGTAGACCCGCACCGCCGTCAGCCGCAGGCCATCCCAGGAAAACTCAGCCACAACCGGCTGGGTGTCGCCGAGTTGCCGCGCACTTTCGAGCCGTCCACTGGCGTCGAATCGAAACTCGAAGTAATAGGGCCGTTCCCACACAAACGGGTGGAAAAAGCGGTTGCCGGAGACTCCCCGCGTAATTAGCTTCCCACCCAGCCGCGCCAGAGCCACCGTATCGACCAATGGATTTTCCGGCAACACGACCTTGGCTTCGGCGAGCAGTGCATCCGGGTCGGCCGGCGCGGTGCGCGGTTTTTCCCCGGCATCGACGGAGAAAGCATGTGGAAGACCTTCGGCGTAGCTGAACACAAACTCCTTTTCCCCTGTTGCCACCTGTCCTTTGTCGAAGACGGGCTTGATGCGCTGGAGCCGGTCTCCATCCCACGAGGTCTGAAGGCCAAACTTGTTTGATCCCTCCACGCGCTCCATCCGGGCGGCGAACACGAGGCTGCTGGGGCAGTACAAGACACCCGCCGGTAGCTTACGCCCTGAAAACCAGTGCGGCCGGCCTCCCTCGGCGGCGGTCGCCGAGCCAGGCCACTTCTCGGTCAACCATCGCGACACCCGCTCCCGCTGCACCGGATCAGCGTCGAGCGTGTTCGAGACGGCCATGTAGCGGCGAAGAAACTGTAAGCCCGCCTCCGTCCGCCGCGTGGCCAGCGCGGATAAGCCGGCGTAGTAGAGGATGGCCCGATCGGCGTCATCGGCAAGGAGCCCCTTGGCCGCGGTGGCCGACGCTTCCTGGTACTTCCCCGCGTTCCACAGCGCGCTGACCCTCTTCCGGACGCTATCGCGCGTATCGTTGAGCTGGAACATCAGTTCGCCCCGCAGCTTGTTGCCGGCCTCCCGCTCGCGGTCCACGGCCACCAGGTCGTAGCCGTCAAGGATCTCGAGCGCCTTGCGGGTCTCGGCCCGCGAGCCGAAGATGGCGGCTTTCGTCAGCAGCACCGGTAACGATTCGGCGTCAATGCGCTCGGCCTCGCCAAGCTTCTCCATGGCTTCGTCCAGCTTATTCTGCTGCCGATACCTCTCGGCGATGGCGCGGGTCTGTTCAATGACGTCCAATTCGCCGAGGCTCAGGTTTTTCCTCTTGCTCTGCCGGTCCACGGCCACCTGGCGCGAATACTGGGCCCATGCCACGCTCACCTCCTGCCGCAGAAGCGCGTTGGAAGGTTGCCGATCACTCGCCAAACGCAACTCCCGCCACGCCCGCCGGAATTCCCCACGCTTGCCGCGCTCCTTGCCCGCGCTCCAGTGCTCCTCCAGACTCGACTCAAGCGCCTTACGATACAGCTTGGACATCTCTGGGTAGGAGTCCTGGTGCTTCTCAAAATCCCGGTAGGCGAGCACGAAGGCATCCCACATCCCGCCGCTGGCGAGCGCCCGCAACACGGCCATCGTTCGGTTGAGGCTGGCGCGACTGTCGGCCAAACGTTTCCGGAGCGCGGCGTGCGCTGCGATACCGCCATAGGCCTTCTCCGATAGCTGCGCGAACAGCAGGCCCTCCGTTAGATTCTTCTCGCCTTCGATTCCGGCATCGAACAGTTCCAGGCGCTGCCGCATCACATTCGCTATCCGGCTCTCGACAACTGCCATAGCGGGATCATTGCCGTAGGCAGCCACGGCGGCCTGGGTGAGGGCGATCCGGGCCGCAAACCCGCCGCCGGCCAGGCGCAGAGCCCGTTCGTCCAGGCACAACCCGGCCAAATCCTTTACGCCGCCCGGCAGATAGGCCACGAAGCTAGAGACAGGCACGCTGGTTTCGGCGTTATCCTTGGGAGACTTCTTCACCTGGATCGTCGCTGCTTTCCACGCCACATCCGCCGCCGGCGCCCCTTTCCGGGCGATGCCGCCCGGGTAGAGATACTGGGTCTCGCTTCCGTACTGCGCCACCACTCCGGACGCCCCATCCGCGATGAGCGTGTCGCCACCTAGCTTCACGTTTCCAAGCTTCGCGGATGCCGCCGCCGGCAGTTCGGGCTTCGCGCCGAGCGCCAAGGCCCGGTCCTTCCCATTCACGGCAATCTCTGCCGCCGGCAGAAACTGGAAGCCGTCCCCGTTGTTTTGCCCGTTTTTTTGAATGACCAGCGCGGCTTGCGCCCATAGGCCATTGGCAGCGCAAATCCATAGCATCGCAGCTCGCATCGTTATTTGCTCCTCATCCAAACCACTCCCGGATCTGCATCCTCCCGATCAGTGTTTGCCGGAATCCGCGGCAGGTGGCTCCCCCCGCTGAGCCTGGCAGGTCGCAGGGTCCCGCTCTCCCTGTCGGCGGGGTGCCGCCGCTCGCTCGGGGCATCGACCACGCCCGAGTGAATAGAGAGCCTGCGGCTCGACGGGACTGCGTCCCCTAAGTAACCTCTAAGATCGACTGCGACCACGTTCCCAGGGAAGCCACCGCGGTCCTCGGCGGGGAGGACGACTTCCAGCCTGGCAAAAACAGACATCGGGATTGTGTGGCGTAGATAAAGACTGTCGGGCCAACCAGAGGCGGGTGCCACGTCCCCGGAAGGCTTCGCTCGCCGTTGACCCCATGCGCCGCCGTGGGTGCGCCCCGGCAGACTTCTCTCCCGACCGCCGAAGTGTCCCGTGACGTCCCAGCCGATCCTGATGGCGGGTTGGCCCATCTCAACAACCGCGGTAGCTCGGGGGCGAGTGTGTCGTTCCGGGATGGGGCACGGTTGAGGCGCAATCGCCAGGACGGCCGGGGTCCTTCCGGGATGGCGGCCGTGCCGCGTGGCTGCTCGATTTTCAACACCGCGCGATTCGGTGGGAACGATCCCGTGGAGGCCGGTCCTGCTGCACGGGTCGCCGCAGGTCAATCCCCCGGCGGCCGACCGGCGAGAGCGAGCGGCACGCTGCTGCAATTCCGGGAGGGGAAACAACGAGCTGGCGAAGCGCGCGCCACCGAAGCTGCCACGGCTGGGGGCGATGGCGGTCAGTATCTTCGCCCAGGCTTCCTGCTGCTCTTCGGGTCCGATGGTCGACTTGCGCTGCATTGGCGTCCTTGCCCTGGATTTAGTCGTGAGCGAGCCGGATATCCACCACGACCCGAGCGCCGGCACCCGGTGCTTTGCTTACCGCATACACCGATCGGTCCGTCCTTTCCGGACTATTCGCACCGTCCTCAAGCACCATATCCCGGGAAGCCGAGGTGCGCAACTGCGCTACGACCGGATCGCTCACCTCGCGATTCTGACTCCGCAGCTCAAACACCAGACCGTCCAGGTCCTTCTCGGGAGCCCGCGACAGAGCGACGAACAGCTTCTCGACGCCGGGACGCTCATCCAGGCGGAAGCGCGACACGTGGGCCTGACCGGCCCGCAGCCGGTTACTTCCCGCCTTGGCGCCAGGTCCCGGATACAAAATTCGCCACGCTCCGCTCGACCCCTGCGTGACCACATACAGGTAAGCCGCCTGATTCGCTTCAAGCACCAGTTGAATCCGATCCCCCGATCGGAAGCGCGTGGTGACGGGAACCTCAGTACCTCGCTCACCCTCCATCTTCAGGATCGAGTAGCGGAGGCCAATGGGGCGATTTACCGGCGCCATCCGCGGGGGCGGGGCCGCTGCCCCGGCGGTCGATTCGCCTCCGACATCCGGGAGACCGCCGAAATAGAGCTCCCGTGCCCCGGAGGGCAAACCCGTCACCTGTCCAGAACAAAGGAATCCTGCTCCCAGCACAGGGGCTAGTACCATTCGTCGCGTCACAGCAGCCTCCACACTCTATTACGAAAAAGGAAGCCGGAAAATGACATCGGCGCGGACTTTCCCGCTCGCGGACGGAGGGCTGCGGCCCGGAAATGTTCCGCGTCAACTAACTCACGCAGCCCAGAGCCAAGCCATCTCAGCGTAAAACGTCCCATCAACTGGTCGATCCAGGGGCAGGTATCGTCGATAACATGGCTCTTCCGCCCTCGGAACCCGCCAAGGCCTTCCGACCTCGAACACGCCGCACAATACCAGACCCAAAGGAAACGCACTGGAGTGAATCAGAATCCGCTGCCGGATGTTATCCCGCCCTCGTCCGTTAGGTCCGCCGCATCAGCCCCTTGCCGTGCGCTTCCCGTACCCGCCACCGGCTCCCGTAAACCGCCTTCGGCTCCGCCGCCTTCACCTGCCCGTTCCGCCGCCACCTCCTCCGAATCCTCCGCGCTCATCCGCTCACCCTTCTCTACGAACTCGTCGAATTCTTGGTTTGCGCCGTAAGGCGCATCGACGCTCCTGAAATGGTCCGGCACACCAATTGCGTCGAGCGTTTCTTGGGCCAACGTAAGAATTGACGCGAAGGCCCATCGCACCGGCGCCGCCACCACGGCGGAAACGGGATCGCCTTCATTCCTGCCTCGACACCCGCTCCGTTCGCCCTCGCCCCTGTCCATCGTGCGGTCCACCGATTGGCCACTAACCTCCGTGACGCAGGAGACTAGTGGTCTGCTTCAAACAGTCTGTCGTTTATTCAGCGTACTCTGCGCCCGCATGACTTTGGCCAGGATATCCTGAGCTTTCGCCGTCCAGATGAAGGGCGTGGGCTCTGCGTTGTGGTGGTCGACGTATTCATCGAGGG
>JAPKZB010000016.1 GCA_026393985.1 Acidobacteriota bacterium | reverse complement strand
TTGGCCCACGCCTCCAGGGTGGTTCGCTGTTCAGCGGAGAGTTCGATTGGCGGAGCAACGCGCATGAAAGTCCAGCACCTCAATTGTAGAGGCGTCGGAAAGCGCATACTGGTTACCATTAGCGAAGCAGTACACTAGCATGGGTAACCGCCGCATCGTTACTGCCGAGTGAGTTGCCGGACACGAACCACCCCGCCCGAGGACAACAACCCGCTAACGAAGAAGCTCCCGTGTATAAAATGGGATCCATGAAAAGCCTCGAGCGAGTCCGGGCCTTTGGTCGGTGGGTCAAGGCCGTTGGCCCATCGGTCAAGAAAAGCTGGCTCGCCTGGAGACCCGGCCCGGCAGCCGGCATCGCCGCGCGGCGTGCAGTGCTGGCTGCGGCCGTCGCCCACCTCTTGCTCGGCACCGCTTTTCAGCAGCTCGGCTTTGGACTCGCCGCCGACTTTGGGTTCGTCTTCGCGGTGGCCGCCCTCGTCTGGCTCGCCATCCTGCTCATCCTGGCCCTCGGGATCGGCCTGCTCCGGAACCGCCAGCCGACACAGATGGCGCTGGTCATCGCCTCGCTCATCCTTATTGCGCTCGTCTAGGAAATGCCGTACACCGGACCACTGCTCGCCGCCTGGATTGGCGCCTCCGCGGCAGCGCTCGGCGCGTCCCTCGGAATGTGGCGGGCGGGAGAGAAACGACGCCTTACGGCGGCCCTCCTCCTGGCTGGATTCGCCGGCACCTGCGGCTACGTATGGATGATCGCGCACGACGGATCTGAAGACGAACTTTCCCGCTGGAAACCGCCGGCCGCCTCCCTGCCACCCGTCCTGTCCCTGCCCAACCCCGCCGAAAAGGGTCCCTTCGGGGTGCGGACGGCCTTCTACGGCGCCGGCACCGATATCCGCCGGCCTAAATTCGGTCCCCACGTCGCCATCCGTTCCCGCACGGTCGACGCGAGCGAGTTCTTTCGCGACTACAGCGGCTGGAAGCGCAATCTGCGCAGGTTCTATTGGGGCTTTGATCTGGACAAGCTACCCCTGAACGGCCGGGTTTGGTATCCCGATGGTCCGGGCCCGTTCCCGCTTGCGCTGATGGTCCACGGAAACCACAACATGGCCGACTTCTCCGATCCTGGCTACGCCTACTTGGGCGAGTTGCTGGCCAGCCGCGGCTTCGTCTTCGTCTCCATCGACGAAAACTTCCTCAACAGCGGATTGTTCGGCGAACCGCCGAACCAACAGCCGGTTCGCGGGTGGCTGCTCTTGGAACATCTCAAGCTGTGGCGCGAATGGACCGCGGCCAGCGCTCACGCGTTCGCCGGTAAGGTCGACGTCGAGCGGGTGGCGCTCCTGGGCCACTCCCGCGGCGGAGAAGCCGTGGCCACCGCGGCGCTGTTCAACCGCCTTCGGTACTACCCGGACAATGCCAACATCCGTTTCCACTATGGCTTTCCCCTTCGCGCCCTGGTCGCTATCGCCCCGGTTGACGGCCAGTACAAACCATCCGGCGCCCATCGCTGGATTGAAGACATCAGCTATTTCACCTTGCACGGCGCCCATGACGCCGATGTGTCCTCCTTCTTTGGCAGCCGCCAGTGGGATCACCTGCGATTTACCAAACCCGGCCCCTCGTTCAAGGCCGAACTCTGGACTTACCGGGCCAATCACGGACAATTCAACACCTCCTGGGGCCGTTATGACAGCTCGCCGCCCCAGGGGTGGATGCTGAACACCCGCCCGCTGCTGGCGGCCGAAGAGCAGCGCCGGATCTCGAAAACCTACATCTGCGCCTTCCTCGAAGCCACCCTGCGGGATCGCGCCGAATACAAAGGGCTTTTTGCCGATTGGCGAACGGGCCGCCACTGGCTGCCCGAAACGATCTACAGCAGCCGCTATCGCGATCCGGACTACGTCCCGCTGGCCGCCTACCCGGAGGACGCCGATCTCACCACGGGTTCACAGCCCGGCCTACGGATCGAGGGCGAAGGCCTGCTCACTTGGCGCGAAGGCCGCATCCCGTGGCGTTCGAGCAATCGCGACTACAATGGTGTCTTCCTGGGTTGGAAGAATCCCCAAGGCGGCAAGGCCGCATCGTACCAACTGACTCTCTCGGAAAAGGCCGTTTCTGAGTGGAAGCTCGACGAGCGTAGCACCGTGGAGGTTTCGGTGGCGGCTTTGGATGAGGACCCGAAGGAACCCGCGGGAAAGAACGAGGATCAACCGGAACCGAAAAAGGAGCGCGAATCCCCCGATTTCACCCTGCAGCTGATCACCCCCGCCGGAGTTGCATCTGTGCCAGTCAGCCGCTTTCAATCGATCCCGCCCCCGCTCAAAGCGAAACTCGTCAAGCTCAACCTGAATGACGATCCGAAGGACTGGGAACCCGTCTTCCAGACCGTGCGGATTCCGCTTCGCGCGTTCGGCGTCGCGCCCTCCCAACTCCGCGCCCTGCGCTTGCAGTTCGACCGTTCCCCGACCGCCGTCATCTGCATCAGCGCAATCGGCTTCGGACGGGAGTGAAAAGAGCGTCAGTTGACGCGCATAGCCAAGCAGCGGCCCAGTCCCTTCGACGGCCGTACTGCACACCCAACCTTTGAAAACTCCGCCACGTTCTTGTCGAACAGGATGATCCTGGTGAAGTCGACCGCCGCTACGAAATCGAGAAAAATCGACCCTCCAATCACCGAGACCAGCGAAACATGATGCACTGCCGCTACCTGCTGCCGATAGGGGTAGATACGCTCCATCTGGGATGTGGCGCCTCGATAATTACTACCGGAGAAGACCGACCCGAACCTCAATACTGTTCACTTAGAACATTTCTATGCTATTCTGTACTAGGGAGCGGAGGCCCCTTGAATGGCGCGAACGATTGCGTCCTTGCCAACTGGTAGCCGAATCACCGACTACATCAGTCTTGGCGTAGTTGCCAAGTTTTT
>JAPKZB010000015.1 GCA_026393985.1 Acidobacteriota bacterium | reverse complement strand
GATTCTTCACTTCGCCGTGACCGGGCATCCCACCGCGGAGTGGACCGCAAAACAACTCCGGGAAACCTTTCCCCGGGGCACCGCGCCCCGCTGTTTGTGTCGCGGTCGCGACCGGATCTTCGGGAAAGCTGTCGTGGATCAGATCAAATTCATGGGGATCACACAGGTGCTGTCGGCGCCGCATTGCCCGGGCAGCGGGCTTATGTCGAACGCGCCATCGGCACCATCCGCCGCAAGTGCTTGGACCACGTCATCGTGTTCGGCAAATGGAGCTTGTAGCGTCACCTGCAGCGTTTCGTGCACTATTATCATCGAAGCCGGACGCACCTGGGATTGGAGAAGGACACACCAGAACATCGCCTCGTCCAATCGGCGGACATGGGGCGGGTTGTTTCCATGCCGGAAGTCGGCGGACTGCATCATCGGTACGAGCGCCGCGCCGCTTAAAGGCATCTTCGACGCAATTCCATTCCCACTGCTCTGGATTCTTGCGCGGCCCCATGGACGGCCGCCGGGGCCGCGCTCGTGAAGCGCCGCAAGATGCCGTGTCAGGCGACGACGTGGGGCGAGTGATCTCGGAAGCCGCTCTCTCAAAACATCCCAGAGGCACTCGATCCCGCCCGATCATACCGCAAGATGAGATTGCCGAGAACGACAGTCCGACCCCCGAATCCACGCACGCCCTGCGTCGGCTCCGCAACAGCCAGGGCTGCGCGAGACACCGGTCGGCCGCCTCCACGAACCGGACGCCCCTGGCGCAGGCCGTCCCCGCTTCCCGTTGCCAGGCCCTGGCGATATCTTTTCCGTTTGAAATCAAAACGATACACCACACCCGCCCCTCCCTCACCCCGCCACCCGCGCATGATAAGGTAGCGGACCGCCCTGGCGCAATTCAGCGCATACGTCGGCACACGGTCCGCCTGGCCCAGCCGAAACCTACCAACGAAGCCACTGCGTTCAACCCCTCAAACGAGCAGCCAACTAATGGAATCAAGCAGTTAGCCAGAACCAAGCCCATTTCCGGGGCAATTTCTCGCAAAATCTGACGAACGAAGCCATTTTTTCACGGCCGAAAACCAAGATAAGTCAAATAGAATCAAACGGATCAGCAAGAACATCCCCTTCCTGCAAACGAAGCCACCACCACTCGAGCGGCAAACACCACTTCGTAGCCGCCGCTCCCGCTGTTCACACGCCAGTACCGCAAAAGAAACCGCTACTCCACCGTCACCGACTTGGCCAGGTTCCGCGGCTGGTCCACGTCACAACCCCGCCGCACCGCGATGTGATAGGCGAGTAACTGCAGCGGCACAATCTCCAGCAGCGGCAGCAGCATATCGTAACTCCACGGCAGAGCAATCGAATAAGTCGCCAGCTTCTCGACGTCCTCGTCCCCTTCGTTCCGGATCGCAATCACAATCCCTTCCCGCGCCTTTACCTCTTGAATGTTCGACAAGGTCTTCTCGTAACGCAGCCGCGAAGCCTCATCGTGCGGGTCATACGCCGCCAGCACTACCACCGGCAGCTTCTCATCAATCAACGCGTTCGGACCATGCTTCATCTCCCCCGCCGGGTACCCTTCGGCGTGGATGTAGCTGATCTCCTTCAACTTCAAGGCGCCCTCGAGCGCGATCGGAAAATGGATACCGCGCCCCAGATAAAGAAAGTCCGTCGCCCGCGCCAGCGACTTCGCCATCTCCTCATACGGCGCCGGGTCCGAAAGAATCTGCTCCAGTTTGCCCGGAATCCGGACCAACTCCCGCACCAGCGCCTCCGACTGGCCCTCGCTCAGCGTCCCCCGCAACTGGCCCAAGTACATCGCCAGCACCAACAGCGCCGTCACCTGCGAGGTAAACGCCTTGGTCGATGCCACCCCGATCTCCGGCCCGGCGTGCGTCAGCAGCGTCCCGTCGGCCTCCCGCGTGATCATCGAGCCGATCACATTGCAGATGGCCAGCGTCTTGGCCCCCTTGTGCCGGGCCTCCCGCTGCGCCGCAATCGTATCCGCCGTCTCGCCCGACTGCGAAATCACGATCGTCAGCGTCTCGCTGTCCACAATCGGATCGCGGTAGCGAAACTCGCTGCCGTAGTCTACCTCCACCGGCACCCGCGCCAACTTCTCAATCAGAAACTTGCCCGCCAGCCCGGCATGCCAACTGGTACCGCACGCCACGATCCGGATCTGCCGGAACCGCCGGAACTCATCGGGCGAGATGGCGATCTCGTCAAGAAACACCTTGCCGGACTCCTGACTGATCCGCCCCAGCAGCGTATCGCGCACCGCCCGCGGCTGCTCATAGATCTCCTTGAGCATGAAGTGCTTGTAGCCGCCCTTCTCCGCCATGATCGGGTCCCACAGAATATGGGTCACCTGCCGCTTTACCGGCACCCCGTCAAAATCCGTCAGCATCACCCCGTTCGGCGTCACCACGGCAATGTCGCCGTCATCCAGGAAGAACATGTCCCGCGTGTGCCCCAGAATGGCCGGCACGTCGGAGGCGACAAAATACTCGCCCTCACCGAGGCCGATCACCACCGGCGGACCGCTCCGCGCGGCCACAATCTTGCCCGGCTCGCTCACCGCCATCACCGCCAGCGCGAATACCCCATGCAGCCGCTTTACCGCCCGCCGCACCGCCGCCTCAAGGTTTCCCTCAAGGTACTGCTCCACCAGATGCGCCACAATCTCCGTATCGGTCTCGGTCAGAAATACATGCCCCGCCGCCTCCAACTCCCGCCGCAGGTCCAGATAGTTCTCCACGATGCCGTTGTGCACCAGCACCACGTCCCGCTTCGGTCCCGTGTGCGGATGGGCATTCTCTTCGGTCGGCCGGCCGTGCGTCGCCCAGCGCGTGTGGCCAATGCCGTAGTCGCCCTCCACCGGCGCCGCGCGCACCGCGTCCTCCAGATTGTGCAGTTTGCCGGACGCCCGGCGGATCAGCAGGTGCCCACCGCTGTCCACCACCGCAATCCCCGCCGAATCGTAGCCACGATACTCGAGCCGCCGCAAACCGTCGAGCAACACTGCAACGGTTCCCTTCTTGCCGATGTAGCCAACGATTCCGCACATAGGCGATCACTCTCCCAGTTCGATGCGATAGTCCTCAATCACCGGGTTCGACAGCACTTCAGCCGCAATCTGCTCCACTTCCGCCCGCGCGGCCGCCGCATCTGTCCCCTCCGCCAGCGTCAGCTCAAAGTACTTGCCCTGACGCACATCGGCGATCGCCGCATGGCCCATGCCCCGCAGCGCCTGGGTCACCGTCTTACCCTGTGCATCGAGAACCGTTTTCTTCAACGTGACGTAAACAAAAGCCTTCATACGTCTTTTCATTGTATCGGCAGAAGGCGGCGAGAATAGACCGCAAAGTGAAATAATGGGCTTTCCCGCATGAAAGCACTCATTCTTGAACAGCCCGGCCACCTCACCCTCGGCCAGACCAACGTCCCCCAACCCGCCCCCGGCGATGTCCTCCTCCGCATCAAAATGGTCGGCCTCTGCGGCACCGACCTGAACAGCTATCGCGGGAAAAACCCTCTCGTCTCCTATCCCCGCATCCCAGGCCACGAGATCTCGGCCGAAATCGTCGAGGCGGGCCCCGCGGTCCCCGCGCAGTTCACCCCCGGCCTCGCAGTGACCCTCTCGCCCTATACCGCCTGCGCCCGCTGCGCCTCCTGCCTCCGCCAGCGGCCCAACGCCTGCCAGTTCAATGAAACTCTCGGCGTCCAGCGCGACGGCGCCCTCACCGAACTCCTCGCCGTCCCCTGGCAGAAGCTCCTCCTTGCCCCCGATCTCACCCCGCGCGAACTCTGCCTCGTCGAACCGCTCACCGTCGGCTTCCACGCCGCCGCCCGCGGCCGGGTCACGCCCACGGATATCGTCGCCGTCCTCGGCTGCGGCGCCGTGGGCCTCGGCGCCGTCGCCGGAGCCGCCGAACGCGGCGCCCGCGTCATCGCCATCGACCTCGACCCCGCCAAACTCGAACTCGCCCGCCAGGCCGGCGCCGCCCACACCCTGACAGGCCTCGACCCGGCCCAACTCAAAGACCTAACCGCCGGCCTCGGCCCCGATGTCATCATCGAAGCCATCGGCCTGCCCCAAACCTTCCGCGCCGCCGTCGAAGAGGTCGCCTTCACCGGACGCGTCGTCTACATCGGCTACGCCAAGGAGCCGGTAGCCTACGAAACCCGCCTCTTCGTCCAGAAGGAACTCGACATCCTCGGCTCCCGCAACGCGCTCGTCGAAGACTTCGCCGCCGTCATCACGATGCTGTCGAAGCGAACCTTCCCGTTGAGCGCGCTCATCTCCCGCGTCGTCGCCCTGCCCGACGCCCCCCAAGCCTTCGCCGAATGGGCCGCCAATCCCGCCGCCACCGGCAAGATCCTGGTCACCGTCGACTGACCTACATCTGGTAGAGCATGTAGTAGACGACGACGCCGGTTACCGAGACATACAACCAGATCGGCATCGTCCACCGCGCCAGCTTCTTATGCTGCGGAATGCGGTTCGCCAGGCCCCGGAACAGGGTCAGCGGAGCCGCTACCGCAACGAAGACGGCCAGAATCGTGTGGCTCAGCAGAATCGAGAAGTAGACGGTGCGGATCGGCCCTTCCTTCTGGAACTTCACCGACCCAACGTTGTAGTGGTAGACGAGGTAAGAGACCAGAAAGATCGCCGAGACGGTAAATGCCGTCAGCATCACCTTCTTGTGCGCCTCCCGCTTCCCGTTCACAATCAGCCACCAACCGGTAGCCAGCAGGACCGCCGCGGTCCCGTTCAGTGTTGCGTTGAGTGCTGGAAGATCTCTGACGTCCATTTCGCTAAAGTTCCTTCGCTAGTTGATCGATGCCGGCCAGCAGCCGGTTGATGCTTTCCTCGCCCGCGCTCGGGTAACTGCCCCGGTAGCGGCGCTGGCCGTCCACCAGCAGCAGGCGCGAACTATGCTCCAGTTGCCCGTCCACGCTCCCCACCTGAAAGACAGAGTAAGCCAGCCGGTGCAGCTCCGGCTCCGGACCCGTCAGAAAGTGCCACCGCGCCGGATCCGCCCCAAAGCGCCGCGCGTAGGCGCCCAGCACAGCGGGCGTGTCACGCTTGACGTCCACCGTGAACGACACCAGATCCACGGCCGTCTCCCGCTGCAGCCGCTGCAGCACCTTACTCTGCCGCGGACAAGTGGCCGCGCAGGAGGTAAACATGAAGTTCGCTACCCAAATCTTCCCCGTCAAGCGGGCGCCGGCAAACGGCCGCTCCGCCTGGTCCGTCAGAGAGAACTCCGGCACGGTGGCCAGCACCGGCAACGGCGCGGGACGCTTACATCCAACCAGGCCCGCCGCCGCCACCAACCAACCCCGCCGCGTCACTTCGTCCCCCGGACCGCCGCCCCCGCCGCCAGCAGCGTACAACCCACCAACACCGCAACGGCAACCCCAACGGATGGTGCACCCGCCGCGCCGCCGTCCACCAGGAACGCGCGCACCAGGCTTTGGGAATAGTAGAGCGGATTAACCTGCATCAGCCCCCGCACCCAGGCAAACGAAAGCGCCGGATTGAAAATCGCTCCCGAAAGCATCCAGGCCGGCACCAGCAGCAGGTTGATCACGGCGTGAAACCCCTGCGTCGAACTCAACCGCCAGGCCACCACGTAGCTCGCCACCGTCAGCAGCAGCGCGGTGAGCAGCAGCGCCCCCGCCACCCCGGCCAGCGCCGCCGCGTCGTGCCGCAGCGAGGTGAAGAAGACCCCCGCCAGGACGATCAGCCCCTGCAGCCACGCCAACAACGCTGCCCCGCCCACTTTGCCCAGCACAATCGCCGCCCGCGGCGCCGGCGAAACCAGCACCGAGAGCAGGAAACCCTCGCGCCGGTCTTCAATCAACGACATCATCGAAAACATCGCCGAGAACATCACCGTCATGGTCAGCGCGCCCGGGAAAAAATACTCCAGGTCGCCAAAGCCCGACCCCACCACCACCCAGAACAGCAGCGGCGAGGCGACAAAGCCGGCCACCCGCGACCGCTCGCCCCAGAAGCGCTGGAACTCCCGCCGCGTCAGCGCCCAAACCGCCAGGCCAAAGTTCATAGCCGGGCCCCCGTGTGCCGGAAAAAGACATCCTCGAGCGTCGGCTTCTGCACCGTGATGCTTTGAATGACCCCGGGCAGCGCTTCGGTCACCTGCGCGGCAAAGCGCGCCCCGGCGGGAGTTTCGAAACGAATCCAATCGGGGCCCGTTCGCGGATTGCCCTCCGGATACCGCGCAGCCACCCGCGCCGGGTCCGCTGTGCCGAACTCCACCACGTCTCCCCCCACCTCGGCCGTCAACTCCGCCGGCGTGCCGCCCGTGACGACCCGGCCCTGGTGCAGCAGCGTCAGGCGGTCGCACCGCTCGGCTTCATCGAGCAGATGGGTGGTCATCAGCACGGTCAGCTCCCGCTCCCGCCGCAGAGCAGTCAACAGGTCGAGCCACTCGCGCCGCGCCACCGGATCGAGGCCCGTGGTCGGCTCATCGAGCAGCAGCACGGCCGGTTCGTGCAGCAGCGCCTTGGCAATCTCCACCCGCCGGGCCAAGCCGCCGGAGAGCTGCTGCACCGGTTCGTGCTCCCGCCCGCTGAGCTGAAACTGCCGCAGCAACTGCCCGATGCGTCCGGCCAGCACGGGGCCCGAGAGGCCATAGAGATTCCCCTGCGCCTCCATGTTCTGCACGATGGTCAGGCGCCGGTCCAGGCTCTGCGTCTGGAAGACAACGCCGAGCCGCGGCCGGATCTTCCCCGGATCGGTCTCTCCCGCAATGGTGAATCGCCCGGCATCGGGCCGCAGCAGAGTGGCCAGCACCCGGAACAGCGTCGACTTGCCGCCGCCGTTCGGCCCCAGCACCCCGTGCCACTCGCCGGGAGCAGCCAGCAGCGAAACGGCGTCGAGCGCCCGCCGCTCCCCGTAGTTCACCGTGATCGATTCGACGGCAACCATTAACTCGGCCGATCAAGAATCAGCAGGCCGAACAGCACCGGCAAATAGATCACCGATGCCAGCAACACGCTGCGGGCGCGCACCAGGCTGCGGTCCTTCACCATCCTCGTGCAGTACCAGAAAAACACAAAACCGCCAATCAGCGCCCCGGCCACATACCAGTTTCCGGTCATCGAAAGCACGCGCGGCAACAGCGTCACCGGAATCAGCGCCAGCGAAAAAAGCATCATCTGCCGCACCGTCGATTCGCCATCCGGCTCCACGACGGGAAGCATCCGGATGCCGCCGCGCTGATAGTCCTCCCGGTACATCCAGGCGATGGCGTAGAAGTGCGGGAACTGCCAGAGGAACATGATGGCGAAAAGCGCCCAGGCCTCGAGCGTCAAATGGCCGCTCGCCGCGGCAAAACCAATCAACGGCGGCATCGCGCCCGGCACCGCGCCGATGGTGGTCGAGATTGGCGTCCGCTGCTTCAGTGGAGTGTAGACAAACAGATAGATGCACTCGGTGATCAGACCCAGCGCCGCAGTGAGCCAGTTGCAGCCCAGCGAGAGTTGCAGATAGCCGGCACACGACAAAACAAAGCCAAAAATGAGCGCGTTGCGGGCGGTGATCGCCCCGGCGGGGATCGGCCGCTTCTCGGTTCGCCGCATCAGGCCATCGCTTTGGTGTTCGTACCACTGGTTCAGTGCCGAGGTGCCGGAGGCGATCAGCGCCGTGCCCACCATGCAATGGAAAAGCGTGAACCAGTCGAGCACGCCCTGCTGCCCGAAGTAGTAGCCAACGCCGGTGGTGACCAGAATCAGCCAGGTGATTCGCGGCTTGGTCAGTTCGTAGTAGTTCTTCAAGCCGCTACCGCCTCAGACGGACGGACGTATCGATTCACTAAGAGGGATAGGACCACGCTTAACCCCATTGTAAGCCCACCGGTGACAATGTGCGAAACGGCCACGTGCGAGACGCCCGCCGCCAGACCCGCCTCCTCGGCGGCCATGCGGCTCAGGTAGGCGTAAATGCCGAAGAAAAACTGCAAACAAGTCACACTCAGCAGCGCCCAGGAGACGCGCCGCAGCACCAGCCCCACCCCGGGCAGAATCATGACGGAAATGCCGGCGAACATGATCAGCGCCCCGGCCACCATCGCCCCCAGCACGTGCAGCGAAATGCCAAGAAAGCCATGCCGGTAGAGGGCGCCGAGAAAAACCTGCAGGAGAATCACCGGCGGCGCCCACCGGGCCAGGCTCCGCAGCGGAGGACTGCCCGCGTCTTCGACCTCGCGGTCTGAACCAGTCCAGGCCCGCACGGCCAGAAAGCAGAGCAGCGAGAGCAGCACCGGACCCACCACCTCGTGCAGCGCCGCCACCGCCGCGTTGGTCTTCATCAGCCGACCCGTCCCGCCGCTCACCAGAAACAGCAGAATGCAAACATAGGCCACCCGGTAACGCATCCATCCCGCCAGGGCCAGCAGCAGGACGGCCAGCAGCCCACTCGCCACCAGGTGCGGCTTACCGCCCGACGGACCCGTGGCAATCACTCCAACTGATGCAGCAACAGCCAGCACGGCCAGCCGGAATCCGGATTCGTTCCCCATGTTTTCCCTCCCCTTTGACGAGAATCTAGTTGGACCGGAACGAAAACTGAACGGACTGCTCCTCCCGGGCTCCAACCGTCACCAGCAGAGTTTTCGCACCCAACCGCTCATGCACGGCCTCGATTTCATACCGGCCCGGCGGCACGCCGACCAGCTTGAAGGTGCCTTCTGAACCCGTTACCGCATAAAAAGGATGGTTGACTACGTTAACAAACGCCTTCATCCATGGATGCATATTACAGACCAGGGGAATCATTACCTCAGGATTGGGGAACTGCTTTTGAAGCCGCTCGGCCTGCGGCGGTTGGGCGACATTAAACTCCTCGTTGCGACGCGTCAGCGGATGGACGTTGTGCATCATCGGGTCGGCGTTGCCGATTTCCAGCGTCTGGCCGGTGCGCACCACCACCACCCGCGGGCTGAACAGGCAACCCTTCTGGTCGAGCACCACCGGGGCTGCGGGCGCGGGCCATGCCTTGGCCGGCACACCCGATTTGAGATGGACAAAAACGTTGCGCAGCGTCCCGTTTCCGTTGACAGACACCTCCTCGGACTCAATCCGCACGGGATGCTGCTTGGCGCAGGCCGGTACGGCGTCCATGGAGATAGGCTTCAATACGGGCTTGTCCCCTTCAAAGCTCACCTGGCCAGAGATGATGCCGACAGCGTCCTCGGGGTTGTTGCTGACGGGACCGGGGGCGGCAGCAGGCGACTGGACCGGCGCTTCCGCCGCCGGAGGCGGCTCGGGCGGAGGATCGCCACCGCATCCGGCCAGACAAAGGACGATGGCCAAACAGAACCAGTAGCCAGGGCGCATACTCCGTTATTCTAGCTGTTACACTCCGGAAATGAGAAGCTGGTTTTCCTTCTTGGTTTGTTACGGTTTGGCTGCGGCGCAGCCCCGCCTGTTCACTCTTGATGATCTGGCCAAGTTCCAGGACGTGGGCGCGCCGCGCTGCGCGCCGGAGGGTAAATGGATCGCCTACACGGTAAGCACCACCGATACGGCGGCCGATAAACGCGATACCGACATCTGGATGGTGAGCGTGGACGGCAAAGAGAACATCCGCGCAACCTCGTCAACGGAGTCGGAATCGACGCCACAGTGGAGCCCGGACGGCAAATATCTGTCGTTCCTGTCGAGCCGTCCCGGCAAGGCCAAGGGTTCGCAGGTGTGGGGCATCGACCGGCGGGGCGGCGAGGCGCAGCAACTGACCGGGGTGAAGGGTCGGCTTTCGGCTTATGAGTGGTCACCCGACGGCAAGCGGCTCGCGCTGATCGTAAAGGAAGACGACGAGTCAGCCGCCAAGGACGGCGATAAAAAAGACGCTGACAAGAAAGACGACAAGCCGAAGCCGATTGTCATTGATCGCTACGCCTACAAGCGCGACGGCGCCGGGTACCTGTCCGGAGCCAGGAAGAACCGGCTCGTCCTTTATGATCTGGCTACCGGGAAGTCCGAGACCGTAACCACGGAGAACTTTGACGAAGCGAGCCCGGCTTGGTCGCCCGACGGCCAGTCGATCGCCTTTGTCAGCAACCGGACGCCGGACCCGGACCGGAACCGCAACAGCGACATCTGGGTGGTGGAGGCCAAGGCCAACAGCACGCCCCGGCGCCTGACCCGTTTCGCGGGGGCCGACGCGCAGCCGGTCTGGTCGCCGGATGGCCGGTTGATCGCCTATTTGCAGTCGAGCGACCACGATATGGGCGAGTACACGATGAACCGGCTGGCGATTGTTCCGGCGGCGGGCGGCGAATCGAAGCTGGTGACGGGCAGCTTCGACCGGGGGGTAACCAGCCACCAGTTCACGCCGGACGGCAAGCAGCTGGAGTTTCTGGCCGTGGACGACATGAGCGTCTATCCGGCCCGGGTGCCGGTGACCGGGGGCGCCGTCGAGCGGATGACGGGCGGTAAACTGGCCGTTTCCGGCCTGGACCGCGCGGGGCAGTGCGTGGCCGCGCTGGTGTCCACCAGCGTTACGCCGGCCGAAGTGCACCTCCTCGAAGGCGGCGCCCTGCGGAAGTTAACCCGGCACAACGACGACCTGGTGGCCCAGCTGAAGCTATCCCCGGCCGAAGAGCTCTCGTTCCGGGCCAAAGACGGTAACGAAGCGCACGGGCTGCTGTTCAAACCGGTAAATTATGTGGCAGGCACGAAGGTGCCACTGCTGGTCCGGATTCATGGCGGCCCGAACGCGCAGGATCAGCACTCCTGGAACACCGAACGGCAGATGTTCGCCGCGGCCGGCTACGCTGTGCTGAACGTGAACTACCGGGGCAGCAGTGGGCGCGGCCAGCAGTATACGGTCTCGATCGCGGGGGACTGGGGCAATAAGGAGGTACTCGATCTGCACGCGGGGGTGGACCACGTGGTGAAGATGGGCCTGGCCGATCCGGAGAGGCTCGGGGTGGGCGGCTGGAGCTACGGCGGCATTCTGACCAATTACCTGATTGCCCGGGACAACCGCTTCAAGGCGGCCACGAGCGGGGCGGGGGTGGCGTTTCCCCTGGCCTTCTACGGGCACGACCAGTACATCCATCAATATGACAACGAGATTGGCCCGCCGTGGAAGAAGGGGCTCGAACCCTGGATCCGGATCTCCTATCCGTTTCTGCACGCCGACCGGATCAAGACGCCGACGCTGTTTCTGGGCGGCGACAAGGACTTCAACGTCCCTCTGCTGGGGAGTGAACAAATGTACCAGGCGCTGCGCAACGTGGGCACCCCGTCGCAACTGATTATCTATCCGGGCGAGAACCATGGCATCTCCCGCCCGAGCTTTCAGCGGGACCGGATGCAGCGGTACCTGGACTGGTACGCCAAATACCTGGGTCCGCAGAACAAGAGCAGCGAGTAAGTATCCCCCGGCCAAGCCGGGGGCCTTATTTCGTGAGCCGCTCAAAGCGGCTTTGCGGGATGGCGAACGCGACCTCCGTTTGAGGTTCGCCACCGTTACGGTGGCAGTTCAATAGTGTGGTTTCAACTCGTCCCGTCGTTCACCTTCCTTCGCCTGGTTCCGAATGGACTCACGGATCACCGCTTCGTCCCGACCTACGGTCGACGCGAAGTAACCGCGCCCAGACGTTTTGCCCTACAAAGTTGCGCTTCCGCTCTCCGTAGGCTCGCGCGACATGGATCGTGCTCTTCCCCTTGATCTACCCCACAACCTGCGATACCGAATACTTCGGCGGTAGCGCGATCATCAGGTGCACGTGGTCACTCATCAAATGCCCTTCTTCGAATCGGCATTCTCGCTGCGCGGCTAATCGCCGGAACGCTTCTCCCCAATTTCGCCTCAACTGCCCATGTAAAACTTTCCGGCGGCATTTCGGGATGAACACTACGTGGTATTTCCAGTCCCACTTGGTATGGCTTAAACCTTCCGTCTCGTCCATCGGGCTTTCTCCTTTTCGTGTGCTTGGCGGCTCACGCTTCGAAGTTTGCCCGCTGGACTCCCGGAATGGTCAAACTGCGCATGCCTCCCCGGCAGAGCCGGGAGGCCTCCTTTGTTAGGCTAGCCGGGATCCGTCAGGGGATGCAGCGGGGCGAGCGGGCCCCGCGGGCCGTTCCCGCCGGCCGGTTTGGCGTTGCCTCCGGCCTTGGCGGCGGGAACCGTCGCCTCGTCTTACCAGGCCAACCTTTCTATAGGAACGGGGGTAATGGCGGCCCGGGCGCGTCTGCCCGACGGCTAACACTTGCCTCAGGTGCTATCCGGCAAACGCCCTAGGCATCCACCCGGCCGGGGTGGCATCAGAATGGATTTGGCGCAACTCAGGAATGAAAATTCATCAAACTTTCCTGCAACCTTTTTTGATGTAGTCCTCTTTTCTTCACTTTATGGATTTTTTTCTTGACGGTGCCCCCACTCAGGCTTACCATTGGAGTACGCTCTCGTTGAGCGGTCTTAACAACTCACGGAAGGTGTAAAATGGGTCCCTGCACGACTTTTCACATCGGCGATAAAGTGGTTTACCCGAACCACGGTGTAGGAACGATTGAAAACATTAGCACCCGCTCGTTCGGCGCGCAGTCAGAACGGTTTTATCTGCTGCGGCTGACCTACAACAGCCTCACCGTCATGGTTCCCTTTAGCCACGTCTCGGACGTGGGTTTGCGGAAGGTGACCAAAGCGACTGAGGCTAACCGTGTTCTGGCCTTTTTATCCACCGTTGACAGCAAGCGGACCCAGGATTGGAAGGACCGTTTCAAGGAAAACTCTGAAAAGATGCGGGTCGGCGGCCTTTCCGGCGTCTCCGAGGTCTTTAAAGAGCTGGTGATGCTCCAAACCGGCAAACCGCTTTCCTTCCGCGAAAAGAAGATGCTCGACTGTGCGCGGCGCATGCTGATCACCGAAATCTCGATTGCCCGCAACATGCCCGAGAAGTCCGCCATTGAGTTGTTGGCGAAAACGCTGGCCAAGGCCAACCTGCCGATGCCCGAAGCGATGTAACCTCTTCTCGTGCAGATCACGAAGATCGAAACCCTGCGCTTGCAGCGGGGCGTCACCGTCCACGCAGGCCCCATACAGTGGCTTTGGGTTCGCATTCATACCGATACCGGCCTTTTCGGCCTTGGGGAAACCTACCCTCACCCCGCCGCCGAAGAGGCCGTTGTGCATTCCGCGCTCGCGCCGCGGTTGCTAGGCCAGGATCCCTCCCGGATTGACCGGCTTTGGGCTTCGATGTTTGACGCCATCTCGTACTCGGGCTGGGCCGGGGCGGAGATGCGCGCCATTTCGGCCGTGGATATGGCGCTGTGGGATCTGGCGGGCAAAGTGGTGGGCCAGCCGGTCTACCAACTGCTCGGCGGCGCCTCGCGCGACCGGATACGCACCTACAACACCTGCTACGATCATCTGAGCTTTCTCACCGAACCGGTCGAGCTGGCAGCGAGTCTGCTGGCTGACGGCATCTCGGCGATGAAGATCTGGCCTCTCGACCCGATGGCGAAGGAGACGGGCGGCCACTCGCTTTCGGCTGAGCAGTTGCGACGCGGTCTTGAACCGCTGCGGTTGATTAAAGAAAAGTTTGGCGACCGCATGGACGTCGCCATGGAGTTCCATGGCTATTGGAACCTGCCCTGCGCCATCCGCATTGCGCAGGCGTGCGAGGAGTACGCGCCGATGTGGCTCGAGGAGATGCTGCCGCAGGATAATCTGGCCGCTTACCGGGAGTTGGCTTCGGCCACGCGGCTGCCGCTGACTATTTCTGAGCGGCTGATGACCCGCTGGCAGTATCGCGAACTGCTGACCAGTCAGGCCGCCCGCACGGTGATGCCCGATATTTCATGGGTCGGGGGCTTGTCGGAGGCGCGCAAGATCGCCAACATGGCCGAGACCTGGTACGTGCCGGCAGCCCCGCACAATTGCGGCGGACCCGTCCTGCATGCCGCCTCGCTCCACCTGGCGGCCAACCTCACGAATCTGCAGATTGTGGAGTCGGTCCGGCGGCATTATGCCGACGAATACCGGGAGTTGGTGGGCCCGCTGCCGAGTCCGCGGGATGGTTACTTTGATCTGCCGGCCGGCCCTGGGCTGGGTATCGACCTGAACCCCGGGCTGTTCGACCGGCCGGACGCGATCCGCCGCGAGACGGTTGACTAGGGCAAGAGCCCTAATCAACACTCGAAAAACGCTCGCCCACCCGATTTCTCTCAGGCGTTTACCGCGTGGTGTCCCGGGCAGAAGTTGCCTACCATGGGAGGGACTACTCCCCTCCCTTCCGGTATGCCTCGCCCGTTCCGCCCCAACGCGATGTCGCCGCCCCGCTCTCTGGATAAGACCGGATTGTCCCCGGCCGATGGCTGCCTGGGGGCTCTGAGTCGGCTGTTGACGGGCGGAGGCATGGACGAGGGCCATGCGGCCGGGGAGGAAAGCCCGGTGGGGTTTTGCCAGGCCCTGTTCGCCTTGATGGGTCCGGAGGCGCGTTTGTGGCGGCGGTCGTGGCGGCGGTCGTGGGAGGATCAGCATGTCGGGGTGGCGGCGCAGCCGGTTAGCCCGGTGATGAAGCCCAGACTAGGCGAGCTTCCGGAGCCGAAATGGGACCGGGCGCCGGTTCGAGGTCGGTTCCTCGGGACGCTACGGCCGGTGGATGCGGCGACTTGTGCCGGTCGGCAGTCACCCACTGCGCCCGCACAGATCTTCTTCGCCGTGCCCGCCTCGCCGCTGCGTCCTCGGCGTTGGATGGCGAGCGAGGCGGATCCCCCGGCCAGCGAACCGGTGGGCGGTCTGCCCTCGATGCTGCGTCTGCTTCCACTCCGGTTGGGCGATCCGGCCCCCCCTCCGGTTCCTTGGGAAGAGCCGCAAGCGGGCTATGGGCGCCAACCCGCGGCTCCTTCCGTTGGGTTTGCGCGATGGCTTCCTGTTACGGCCTATCTGGCCCGGGCAACCGCCGCGGCGCAGCCGGCTCAGTTCCCCGCGCCGCGACTCTGGCTGCAGCCCGGGCCACTACCCTTGGACGCCAATGCCCTGCAGCGGGAGTGGCAGGGATACGCACAGAGAATGGAGTGGGAAATCCTTCTGTTGGCCGAGCAGACCCGCCGAGGCGGGATCGCCCCGGCACTGGCGGCCGAGGCCGAGTTTTTCGAACCACCCGAGATGCCGGCAGTCGCCGAAATTCTCGCTGGTATCCTGTCAGTCCGGGAAGGAAAGCCGGCTTCGCCCCCCCGGCCGTTCAGCGTGTCCGCGCCGCCAGGCGTTGCCAGCCGCGACGAGACGCGCGCCGGCGGTTTTGGCGTTGCATTGGCTGGACTGGCGGGACGGATTGGCGGAGACGAAGTCGACCGGGACGGCTGGCGTTGGCCGGCGCCGGTTTGCCCGGCGGGATCTCCTCCCGCAGCGCCGCCGGCTGGGCGGGCGATTGCCGTGGAGGCCGTGTCGGCTCCGGCACCGCCGAGAATCTCGATTTCTGCGCTGGCGGTGGCGGTAGCCGGAGCCGCGCCGAGCCGCGCTGTTCCCGGCGAAGTCCCGGAGGTGGAGCCCTCCCTCGAGCGGGCGGTTCTGCTGCCGCTGGCCGAGCCGGCACCGCATCCCGGCGCTGCCCCGATCATGGCGGAGTACCGCGGCGATCCGGCCAGACGCCGGATTCTGGCGCTGCCGGTCACCCAAGCGGTCCTCGACTCCGTTTTCGACGGAGAGCAGCCCCTGCTCCCAATAACCGATCTCTGTGGCTCGTGGATTGACAAGATGACCCAACCTCCCCGCATCGATCCCTGTCCCTGGCCGATCACACCCGCGCTACCGGCGGTGCCACTGCGACGGCTTTCCTTCGAACATCCGGTCGCCCCGCCTACCCTGGCTCCGCATTCGACCGGGCAGGCGCTACAGAAGCACCGGACGAGCTGGTCGAGGCAGTTTGGGCCGCTCGGTCCTTCCGAGTTGATCTGGTTCACGCTGGCGCTGGCGCTGCTGGTGACGGTTTGGCTGTGGTCGCCCCGGAGCGGCCCACCGTCTCCGGCCGACGCTGTCGAGACTGCGGCAGAGCCGTTCGCGGGCCAAGCCGGCCTTCCGGTCGCGTTCAATGCCAATGGCGGTTTGACCAGCCTTCGCCAACGGGTGGCCAACCGTTCCAGCATTGCTTTGAGAGAAGACTTCAGCGCGGGTTTCGGATTTTGGGAGGGGGGCCGGGCCTGGTCGCGGTCCTGGCGCCACGGTCAGGACCGCGTCGCGCGCCCGGGACAGTTAGCGATCTACCAGCCTTCGGTTCCGATGAAGGACTATGAACTGACCCTGCTGGCGGCCGTGGAGCACCGTTCGATCTCCTGGGTGGTCCGGGCCAGGAATCTACGGAACTATGTCGCCGTGCGGATGAACCTGGCAAGCCCGGGCGCCAGCCAGCCATCGAGCCTGGAGCGCTGGACGGTTAAGGATGGCCGCGTTACGCAACGCCGCAGCATCGGCATTGAAACGCCGCACAGCGCCGCGAAGGCCATGCGGGTTCGGATGGAAGTCCAGGGCACTGTGTTCAAGACGCTGCTGGAGGACCGGGTTGTTGATGTATTCATGGATACCACGCATGCCTCGGGCGGGGTGGGGCTATTCGCCTCGCCCGAGGATCAACCCCGGATCTACCGTCTCGAAGTAACCCACCAGCAGGATTTTTTGGGCAAGCTCTGTTCTTTTTTCGCAACTCATCCGATCACTACAGCAGGAACTCCCGGTTCATGAATACCCACCGTCTCTCCAAGTCCCCTGCCCCGGCGGCCGGCGCCCACGCCCGGCCGGGACTCAGCCCCGAAGCATCACTGGCCCGCGCGGTCGAACTCCACCTGGAAGGTCAGACCCGCGAGGCTTTCGACGAACTCGAAGCCGCGTTGCACATGTCGCCCGAACATCCCGAACTGCTCGCCGCCCGCGGGCACGTGCTATGCGAACTGGGTCAATACGCCGATGCGGCCAAGTCCTACAACAAGCTGTTTGAGGGGGGTGCCGCCAACCCGGCCGCTCTCTACAACCTGGCGGTGTGTCTCGAAAAACTGGGCCGGTGGGAGGAGTCCGCCGAACGATTCACGGAGGTGCTGACGCTCGAGCCGGAACGGAGCGAAGTCAAGCTCGGGTGGGGAATCTGCCAGTTGCATCTGGAAAAGCCCGAATCGGCGCTGGCGGCCTTCGAGGAGTATCTGCAAGATCAACCGGCCGATGAGACCGCGCTGTTCGGCAAGGCCGTTGCCCTGCAACTGCTGTGGCGCTGCGACGAAGCGGCCGTGCTCTATCACGACATCCTCCGGCGGAACCCCAGATCCGAGGAGGCGCTCACTAACATGCTCGCCCTTGCGCTCACGCGGAAGGACCATGAGGCGGTTCATCGCTTTGCCGAGCAACTTCTGGCTTTCCGGCCCTACTCGCAAACCGCGATGGAGGGACTGGCCAGCGTAGCCTTCCACCGGAGCGATTTTGAGGCCGCCGCCAAGCTTTGCATGAAACTGGTGGAACTTAACCCCGATCATTTCGAACGGTGGTTCAATTTCGGCGTGGCCTGCCAGAAGTTGAAGGACTACGAGAGCGCGGTTCGCGGCTACTCCGAGGCGATCCGCATCCGGCCGGACGCCCGGCAGGCATTCGTAAATCTGGGCGTCGTCAAGCAGGAGATGAACGACCTGAAGGGAGCCCAGGATGCCTATGAAAAGGCGCTGATGCTGGCTCCGGACGTGCCGGAGGTCCTGTTTAATCTGGCGACGGTGCAGGAGTTGAGCGGGCACAAAGAAGAAGCCGGCAAGATGTACGAGCGGTTGCTCGCCCGGCACCAGGATTGGGACGAAGCCTGGTTCCGGCTCGGCTATCTGCGCCTGGAGCAGACCGACTACCCGGGTAGCGTCGAAGCCTTCGAGGCCGCTCTGCGGAAGAACGGAAACTGGTCGGAGGCCCTGGTGAATCTGGGCCTGGCCCAATGGAAGGCCGGGCGCCTCGAAGCCGCCGCGCAGACGTTTGAGCGTCTGCGCGCCATGATGCCGGAGTCGGTCGACGCGCTGCGCGGATTGGCCGCCATCGCTGTGGAGCGGCAGGACTTTACCCAGGCGCTCACCTACCAGGCCCGGCTGATCGACCTCGGCGAACGCTCCCCGGAACTGTTCTACAACACGGGTCTGCTGCTGCAGAAGTCCGGCCAGTTGGACGACGCCATCCGCTTGTACCACGAGGCGTTGGCCGAAAGACCCGCCTTTGGCGAGGCTCTGTTGAACCTCGGACACGCGCTGAAGGCACAGGGCCGCACCGAACAGGCCAAGAACTACTGGCGGCAGGCGATCGATGCCAAACCCGACCTGGCCAAGGGGTACTTTGCGTAGGTCCCCGGGCCGGCGCGCCTAACCGCTAGGCCACCACTTCGATCGGTACGGTGCCAACCAGGCGGCAGCCTAACTGCAATCGCAGCACATGGCCGCCCAGCCCGATCTCCGCCGGCAGACGGAAATTCACTTCAAACCGCGGCGGCAGCGGATCGGTGCAAAAAAACTCGAAATCCTCTACCGGCAGCCCGTCGACGGTGGCCGCCAACTCCTCGGGCCGTGTCACCTCTTCGATCGTTAGCTTGACGCTCCGCGTCTCAATCCGCGCACCGGCTACCAGATTCACCCCATCGCTAAAGGCAATCAGCCGCGGCACCAGCGCCGGCGGCGGAATGATGCGAACCTTGCCCGGAGCCCCCAACGGCACCCCGTTCCACCCCAACTGCACCAGTTGCAACCCGGTGCCAACCTCGGCGGGCAGCCGGAGGTTGACTTGCGTCAACCCGTCGCGCTCACGCGGCCCGATGTAAGTGAGCTTGCCCCGCTGGCCGCCCACGGTGACTTCAAAGTGCAGCAGATCGCAGTCAGCCGGCAGCTTATCGACCCACAAAGCGAGGGCGGCGTACCGGCCCCGGGCGGGCGACAGCGGCTCGGAGGTTTCGGCGTTGGTAATCCGGCGGATGGGAATCGGCCCCGCGGGCCGGTCGACGGTTGCATACCAGCCGGCCGGCTGCTTGCGCAGCGTGGTCCACATATACTGCGTCGATACCCCTTCGAGCGCCAGCATCTGCAAATCGTTCTCCCGGCAAAACGCCTCCAGTTCGGCGGCGCTGATCCGGACGCCACTCCATGTGTCGTACCGCGCCGCCGTCTCGGGCAGGCCGTTGATCTGGCAGCGGAGCAGGCCGCCCGTTTTGAGCACCCGGCGCGCCTCCCGCAGATAGCCCAGCACCACGTCCCGGCTCGGAATATGTTGAAACACCGCGTAGGAGTAAACGAAGTCGAACGACTCGTCGGCGAACATCTCGAGATTCGAACGCAGCGCCACGTGCGCGTGCGCGTGCGGGATCGTCCGCAGCCGCCCCCGCGCCCGATCCACCATCTGGTCCGAGATATCGACGCCATGAATCTCGCCGAAATACTGGCTCATGGGCTTGAGCAGCCGTCCGGGGCCGCAGCCGATCTCCAGCGCCCGGCGCGCGCGCGGGTTGCCTGCGGGCAATCGCCGCATCTCCCATCGCAGCCCGTGCACGATCTCCTCGCCGGTGGCGTCGAATCCCTCTTCATCCTGATCCCGCCGGCCAAAGGCGACGTAGTAGTTGGCGTCCTCGGCCGCCCGCGCGTTCCAGTCCTCGCGCATCTGTTCAACAATGTTTTCCGTCATAAGGCTCCGGGTTCGTGCCGGCAGCGATTCCCGCGCACTGTATTGTCCGGCCGCGAGACACTTGGACCATACCCCACGCAGGCGCGGTCCATCCGCCAGCCGGAGATTTCATTGTCAACGATCCGGTTACCCCGCGTCACCGCCGGCCGTTCGGCCCGTTCGCCGAGATAGATCCCTGTCCGCAGCATGGCCGGTTCGGCGGCCAGGAAGACACACCCGGGCGTGGCCGCGTCACTGCAATGGCTTCGCTGCAGCCCGCGCAGCACGTTGCCCGTAATCACGTGCCCGCTGCCGAGCACGAAGATGCCGCCCCACGGCGCACCCTCAATCCAGTTGCCCGTGATCCGGATGCCCACGCTCTGCATGTCCGGGTTCGTGTTGTTCATCACGATGCCGAAATGCCCGAGTTCCAAGCAGCGGTTGCCTTCGATCACCCCGTGGTGGAAGCCGTCCAGATCGATGCACTTGCCGTTGACATCGCGAAACGTGTTTCGGACATAGCGCGAACCTTCCACGTTGCCCGCCGTATCCACCCCCACCGGCGTCCCCCCGCCCTCCACATCCACCACCTCGCGCGGATACCCGATCCGCTCGCCCTCGTTGCCCTCCACCGTCACCGCCACGGCGTGGCCCACCTGCACCGCGTCCCGACCAATCTCGCGAAACCGGTTTTCCGCCACCCTACCCCGCTCATTCCGCGGCGCCGTGTAGCGAGAGTGGGTCCAGACGGCATTGCCGGTCACCCGCTCAAACACCGACCGGCTCACCTCCCAGTCCACCGACCCGTCCTCGATCAGCACCCCACCGGTCGCATTATTCCTCCCGTTCGCCTTGAGCGATCCGCTGTCGACCACCGTCACCTCCCGCACGGTCACCCCGCGCACCCGCGAGGCCAGCACGGCGAACCCGGCCATCTGTTCAAAGCGCGCCCGTTCAATCACCACCCCCGCCCCGCCCCGCACGAGCACCCCGCCGGCCCCAAACCAGCTGGCGAACGTCCGGTCATACGGCGGCAACCCCTGTCGCTGCGCCAACCGCGCCCGGTTGCCCTTCACGACGAAATCCCGCAGCGTCACGCTCACCACGCCGTCGAGCACAATCGCCGCCTCGCCCGCGAAATCGTCGGCCAACACATACACTCCGCTCACGACGGCCGGGTTACGCAAAGGCCGGTGCAGCACCGTCTCCCCCTGCGCGCCAACACCCGCCGCCAGCAGCAACGCTATCCTAATCCCAATGGCCATTCATTTTCGCGAAGCCACCCTCGCGCCTCTCGACCAGCTTACCGCCTCGGCCCCCGATGGCGCGCTCATTGCCGTCATCGGCGAAGATGGCAGCGGACAGCGCGAACTGCTCCGGCTGGCCGCCGGCCTCGCCCAGCCCGCGGCCGGCACGGTGGAAACCCCGACCGCCGCGCGCTACCTCGGCCCCGCCGACGCCCTCGACCTCAACCCGGTGGCCGCACTCGCCCTCGACCACACCCTGGCCCCCCGCGATCCGCTCACCCGCGCCCGCGCCGCCAGCGAGTTCGAACGCCTGCGGCGCAACGGTACGACCGTCCTGTTCACCTCCCACGAACCGGAGCTCATCGCCGCCCTCGCCGACGAGGTCTGGTGGCTCCACGAGGGCCGCCTCCATGCCCGCGGCGACCACCGCGAAATCCTTCCCCGCTACCAGCAACATCTCGCCACCCGCCTCCGCGCCGCCGGTGAGTCTGTTGCCTCGCGCCTCGCCCCCACCCTGCGCCGCGGCGATGGCCGGGCCGAAATCATCGCTCTCGAAACGCTCGGCGCCAGCGGCCAGCCCACCATCGTGCTGCAGTCCGGCGAAGTAGCCGCCGTCCGCGTCACCGTCCGCTTCCGCGCCCCGGTGGAACAACCGGTCATCGGCATTATGATCCGCACCCGCATCGGCTTTGAGGTCTACGGCACCAATACCGAACTCGAAAAACTCACGCTCGGCCCCGTCGTCGCGGGCCAGACCCTGCGTATCGCCTTCGAATTCCCCTGCCTGCTGTGCCCGCAGGAGTACACCCTCACCGCCGCCTCGCACGACCCCGACGGCGTCTGGCACGACTGGATGGAAGACGCCCTCGCCTTCTCCGTAGCCGACTCCCGCTACACGGCCGGGGTGGCCAATCTCCGCGCGCGGGTTACCACGGAAACCCTCTAGCAAAACCACCACTCGCAGGGCGGTGCTATAATGCGATGGAGTCTGTGTCTTCCGTTTCGCCCGTCCTTGATCGGAAAGACCTGCGGCCTTGTCTCGCTGCCCCCCAATCCCCTCTTGAGGTGTAGTTGATGCGAGCTCTTGCGCTCTTTCTTTTCTCCGTCTCCGCGCTTCTGGCGCAGACCTTCCGCGGTAATATCGCCGGCGTGGTGCAGGATTCTACCGGCGCCTCCATTCCCAGCGCCTCTGTCAAACTCGAAAGCCCGGCGACCGGCTTGACCCGCTCCACCGTCGCCTCCTCGACCGGCGAGTTCCTTTTCGCGGAACTGCCCGTGGGCAAGTTCAACATCATCATTTCCCAGCCGGGTTTTGAAACCAAGCGCTATGAAAACGTCGAAGTCGCCGTCTCAAAAACCAGCAACGTGGTGGTCGCCCTCGACGTCGCCCAGCACGCTTCCACCGTCGAGGTATCCGCTCAAGCCGTGACCCTCGAAACCACCTCTTCCGCCCTCGTCGGCGTCGTCGGCCCCAAACTCGTCGCCGACCTCCCGATGAACGGCCGCGACTTCCGCCAGATGCTCAAGCTTAGCCCCGGCGTCTCGCCGGCGACGAGCTCCGTCAATGGCATGCGGACCTCCGGCAACAACTATCAGATCGACGGCGCCGATAACAACGACGCCTTCCACAACACCTCGGCCGTCAACCAGGGCGGCGTCTCCGGCATCGCCGGCACCCTGCTGCCGGTCGAAGCCATCGACCAGTTCTCGGTCCAGACCAACGCCAGCGCCGAGGCTGGCCGCAACGGCGGCGCTTCGGTAAATCTGGTCATCAAGTCCGGCACCAACGACCTGCACGGGTCGCTCTACTACTTCAACCGGAACGAAGCCCTCGCCGAACCCTCCCCCCTGCAAGCCGCCGGCGCCAAACCCCGCGTGGTCCGGTCCAATCAGTACGGCTTCTCCGTCGGCGGACCCATCATTAAGAACCGCACCTTCTTCTTCGCCACCGGCGAAGCCCAGAAAGCCATCGCCGCCAACTCGCTGGCCGCCACAGTCCCCTCGGACGCCTGGGTCGCCGACGCCCGCAACATCCTCGGCCGCTACGGCGTGCCCGTCAGCCAGGTCGGCCTCAACACGCTCGCCTTCTGGCCCGCCCGCGGTAAATCGGCCCCGTTCGGCCTGAACAACTTCCTGTCGACCGACCAGAACGATTACGACTCCTACAACGGCATCATCAAGATCGACCACCGGTTTAACGACAACCACACCATCGCCGGCCGCTACTTCGGCGGCACCGGCAAGCAGGCCGCCGACTCGGGCTCGCCCTATCGCGAGTACTTCCAGGTCGCCCCCAGCCGCATGCACAACGTCTCCATCGTGCAGAGCAGCGTCTTCGGGCCCCGTATCGTCAACCAGATCACGGCCGGCGTGAACTACTTCAAACAGGTCTTCAACGACTCCGATATCTCGGCCAACCCCGTCGCCCTCGGGCTCAACACCGGCGTCACCGAAGCCAGCCTCCTCGGCACCCCCACCACCACCATCAACGGCTTCGCCCTCGTCGGCGCCACCCAGCCGCTCGGCCGCATCGACACCACCGGCCACCTGGTCGACAACCTCTCGCTCTCCTTCGGCCGCCACCAGTTCAAAATCGGCGGCGAGTACCGTCGCGCCCGCCTCGATGTCTTCTACGACACCAACAAACGCGGCCGCTTCCTGTTCGACGGCGCCCGCGGCCCCTGGGCCACCGACAGCTCCCTCAACGGCAACCAGCGCGCCCTGGCCGACTTTCTGGCCGGCTACACCTCGAGCAACAACGGCGCCCAAATCGTCCGCGGTCAACTCCAGCGTGACTACTACCAGAACTCGCTCGACTGGTGGCTGCATGACAACTTCCAGGTCAACTCGCAGCTCAATCTTAACTTCGGTGTCCGCTTCACCTACCACGGACCGCTGCACGACGTGAAGAACACGATTTCGACCTTCGTGCCCGGCCGCGGCTTTGTCGGGCCCAACGCCGGCCTCGAAACGCTCTACCCCCGCGACCTCAACAACTTCGCCCCGCGCTTCGGCTTCGCCTACACGCCCATCAAGGGCGGCAAAACCGTCATCCGCGGCAGCTTCGGCCTCTTCTATGACGTGCCGCCGCTCAACTTCATCGTCGCCAACACCGGCGCCCCCAACGGCGGCTCGGCCGGCGTCCACGCCAATCCCGGCGGCCCGGCCCCGGTCTACTCCATCGCCCTGTCGAGCGTCGACCTGGTGCTCAACCAGCCCATCTTCGGCACCGCCCAGCCCCGGCCGCCCTTCGGCGCCTACTCGATCAGCCAGGATTTCCGCACCCCCTACGTGCTGAACTATAACCTCAACCTGCAGCACCAGCTGACCAAGTCCACCCTCCTCCAGGGCGGCTACGTCGCCAGCGGCGGCCGCAAGCTCAGCTTCCTGCGTAACATCAACGCGCCCACCCCCGGGCCTGTCGCCGGCGCCCAGCTTCGCCGACCCTTCGCCACCCAGTATCCCGACCTCGCCGCCATCAACGAACTCAACTCCATCGCCGTCAGCAACTACCACTCCTTCCAGAGTTCGCTGCGCCAGACGATGTGGAAAGGCATGACGGCGACCTTCAACTACACCTACGGCCACGCCATCGACAACGGCTCGGACGTTCGCAACAACCTGCCGACCAACTCGAATGACCTGCGCAACGAGCGCGGCTCGGCGAGCTTCGACGTCCGCCACATCGTCACCAGCTTCATCTCCTACGACATCCCCACCTTCGGCAAGGCGCTTCCGCTCCTCACCAAAGGCTGGACCGTCAACTCCCTGAACACCTTCCACACCGGCAGCCCGCTCAACATCCTGGCCGGCACCAACGTCAGCGGCACCGGCGACAGCCGCGACCGCGTCGATCTCGTCGGCGACCCGTTCTCGGGCGTCGTGCAGAACCCGGCCGTCCGCACGCTCCGCTGGTTCAACCCGGCTGCCTTCGCCCGGCCCGCCATCGGCACCTTCGGCAACCTTGGCCGGAATGCCATCTACGGCCCCGGCTTCGGCGCCATCGACTTCTCGGTCTTCAAGGCCACGCCCATTACCGAGAAGATCACCACCCAGCTCCGGTTTGAGATCTTCAATATCACCAACCGGACCAACTGGGCCAATCCTGGCACCTCGCTGGCCAGCACGGCCAGCTTCGGCATCATCACCAATACCCGCAACGGCGGCTCCGCCCCTGGCCTTGGCTTCGGCGAACCGCGCAACATGCAGATAGCGCTGAAGATCATCTTCTAACCGCCCACCCTCTTCTAAGCGCCCAACCTCGGCAGGCACGCCGCTCCTCGGTGTGCCTGCCCTCCCCATGAACCCCCATCACCCCGTCTGGATCGCCCTCTCCGACCTCCTCCTCGACACCGACACCCGCCTCTCGTTCCCCTACACCGCCCGCACCCTCGCCGAATCCCCCCACTCGGACCACGAGCTCGAAGCCATCTTCTAAAACGAAGTCGCCCCGGCCGTCGAATCCAACCTGTTCAACATCGCCGACGAATGGGCCGGGTTCGACGAAGCCTGGTTGATCGACGCCATCACCCGGCGCCCACCCAAACCCTGCAAGCTGCCGGTCACCGCCACCCTTCACCAGTTCCAAGCCACCCTCGGCCTCGCCCACCATCTCCGTCGTCTGCCCGAAGCCGACCGCCAGCCCCCGCTTCGCCCTCCGGGATCGCCCCGGCAAGCTCTATCGGAATCGCTTCTGCCCCCCGCCCTCGGAACTACCCGAACTCACCCGCATCTTCCGCCTCGAAATCGAACCCGCCCACCGCCGCCACGCCCCGGAGAGCTACCCCTCGCCCGACGAGGCCGAAGCCAACTGGGCGCTGTCGCTATTTTCTGTTGAATTATCGTTCAGTCTATCATTCGAAGGTGCCCCGCACCCCCGCCCAGAATCAACTCCTCCGCTCCGCCACCCGCTCCCGCCTCCTCGACGCCGCCCTGCTCCTGTTCGCCCGCGACGGCTTCGCCGGAACCTCCGTCAAAGCCATCGCCGTCGAAGCCAGCCTCGCCACCGGCCTCCTGTACTCCCATTTCCCCAGCCAAGACGCGCTCCTCCTCGCCCTGTTCGAACGCGGCCCCGCCGATGTCCAGGCCTCCTTGGCCCTCGCCGCCGCCGACCCCGCCCAGGGCCTCCCGGCGTTGATCCGCGGTGCCGCCGCCATCGTCCGCCAACATCTGCCCTTCTGGCGGCTCTTTTACGCCGTCCGCCCCCGAAGCCTACGCCCTCTTCGCCCAAATCGACGGCCTCTGCGAGCACTTCGCCCTCTATCAGCCCGATCTCCCCCTCGACGAGGTTGGTGAAGCGATCGCCACCCGCTGGACGCGCCCCTTATGACCACCCAGACCCAACTCCAATCGCTCCCCCTCGCCGCCCAACCGCGTCCCGATACGCTAGCCGCCGTCCTGGCCACCCACGCCAAACTCCGCCGCCTTCTCCACCAGGCCGAAGGCTCATGCTGGCGCCGGCTGAAGCTTACCTCGCCCTACGCCTGGTTCCCCCGCCCCAACTTCGGCGACGCGGGCCTGCTGATCCTCCGCCACGGCGAACGCCACGCAGCCCGGATCGAACGGCTTACTTCGTTTCCAGTAAGTAAGTCGGCGTAATCCCGGTCACTGTCGAGAAGGTCCCCGCCGCCGGCGTCAACCAACTCGAAGCGCTCTGCACTTTGCCGAGATACACATGCGGGTGCACCTCCACCCGCATCTCTTTCAAATCCATCGACCCGTAGCTATACACCGGGAATTTCGCCGTCGGCGCCTTTACGTTTTCCTGCACCACGTAAGGGCTCCGCAGCGCCGACCGCAACGCGCGTTCCCAACCCGCCTGGTCCATCTCTTCGCCGATGAACGTCTGCCGCTCTTCGGTATCGTCGTTCGGGCGCAGCGCCAACCGGACCCGGTTCGCGGCGATAAACTGCGGCAGATCCACCTCTTCCGTTCCGTCCCAAGCCACCATCCGCTCGCTCACTACGCGCGTCGTCGGAATCAGCTTCCGAATCGCCACCCGGTCCGCCGCCGGAAAATGCGCCAACACCGACTCATCCGACAACAGGTCGAAAAGGGCCTTCTTCTGCGCCATATCGGAGCGGAAGCTATTCACCACGCAAACCTTGCCGTCCCGGTACGCTCGCACCAGCGGATGATGATTCGGGTCAAAGTGCACCACAAAGTCGCGCGTCTTCATGCGGCGGTAAACAATGTCGATGACGAACTCGCCCTTCCGCAGAATCCCGTTCTTATACTCCAACTGTTCCGGCGAAGCGGTAATCGTCGGCAAGCCGTGGGCGCTGAAGTTCTCCGCCAGCAGATGATACTCGCGCGATTGGAGCGTCTCAAAAGGATGGCGCATATCCAGGATCGCCACCTGCGGGGAGTTCTTGCCGCCGTATTCCTTGTACGCCTTCAACAGCGCCGACTGCAGGTACTTCACCCCGCCCAGCTTCGCTATCTTCGTTACCTTGCGGAACTCCTTCAGCGGCCCGGTTTCGTACAACTCATCAGCCAGCACTTCAGAGTAGAGTACTCCCACCGGCGTCTCGGCGCTATAGTCGGAAAAGCGCACGTGGCCATTCGCCAACGCCGTATCCAACAAGCCCGTCACCGCAAAATGTTTGTAACCAGGGTTCACCGAAGCTAACATCCGCTCGGCCGGCAACAGGTCCATCCGCGTCAACAGTGCGGGATTTTCCATCGCCATTTTCCGCAGTTGCTCTACCGCCGCTGCCAGCAGTTGCCCACCCTTGACTAACCCGTCATACTGCTCCCGGGTCACCAGGTGCGGCCGAAGAAATGGGGATATCGGGCGGTTGCCCAGCTCCAGTTTCCGTGTCCGCAGAGCCCCATGAAAGCGCTCCACCCAGTTCAAATCGCGGAAAGGTTCTGTCTCGAGGATGCTGTGATAACGGGCAATCGCCTCGTCCACTTGATTCATTGCCGTAAGCCGATTTCTGAGTATCCCACACTCACACCCTACCTGTACACTCGGAATCTGCCAATTTATACAATAAGTCCTTTTGGGTGAGCCATTTACATTTTTTGAAATCCGCGTATGCGAGAATGAGGGCAATGCGCCGACTCCTGTTTCTCCCCTTATTCCTCCTCCTCGCCGCCCTACCGGGCCTCGCCGAGGAAGGCATGTGGCTCTTCAACAAGTTCCCCCGCGAGGAGGTGAAAAAGAAGTTCGGCTTCACCGTCACCGACCAGTTTCTCTCTACGCTCCAACTCTCCTCGGTTCGCTTCAATAGCGGCGGCTCCGGCTCGTTCGTCTCCCCGAACGGCCTGCTGTTCACCAACCACCACGTCGGCGCCGACTGCATCTACCAGGTCTCTTCGAAAGAAAACGATTACATGAAAAACGGCTTCGTCGCCGGTCCCCTCCCCAACGAAAAAACCTGCCCCAGCCTCGAAGTCAATGTCCTGCAGAAGATCGAAACCGTCACGGACCAGATCAAGGCCGGCACCACCGACGCCACCGCCCCCGCCGAAGCCGCCCGCATCCGCCGCTCAAACGCCGCCGCCCTCGAAAAACAGTGCGCCGCCGCCACCGGCAACCGCTGCGACGTCGTCACCCTCTACTCCGGCGGCCAGTACGACCTCTATCATTACAAAAAGTACACCGATGTCCGCCTCGTCTTCGCCCCCGAAGAGTCCATCGCGGCCTTCGGCGGCGACCCCGACAACTTCACCTACCCCCGCTACTGCCTCGATTTCGCACTCTTCCGGGCCTACGAAAACGGCAAACCGGCCCAGGTGAAGCACTATCTGCCGTGGTCGAAAACCGGCGCCCGGGACAAAGAGCTCATCTTCGTATCCGGCCACCCCGGCCGCACCGAACGCCTCGCCACCATGGCCGAACTCCAGTTCCAACACGACGTCGTCATGCCCTTGTCGCTCGATGCCAACGGCCGCCTAATCCAAAAGCTCCTCGCCTTCGGCCAGACCGACGCGGAAAACAAGCGCATCGCCCGCGACCTGCTCGCCTCCCTGCAGAACAGCGTCAAAGCCCGCACCGGCTTCCTCGCCGGTCTGCGCCAGGACGACCTCATGCGCCTCAAACAGGAGCAGGAGAGCCGCCTTCGCAAAGCCATCGCCGACGACCCGGCCAAACAGGCCCGCTTCGGCAAAACCTGGGACGAGATCGCCGCCGCCTACGCCGAGTATAAGGAGTTCTACCGGCCCTACACCTTCCTTGAACGCGCCCCCGGCTCCGGCTCCGAACTCTTCGCCATCGCCAAGGCCCTCCTTCGCTACCGGGCCGAAAAGGCCAAGCCCAACGGCGAACGCCTCCGCGAATGGAACGACGCCAATCTCCCGGCCCAGGAGCAGGCGCTCTACTCCCCCGCCCCCATCTACCCCGCGCTCGAAACGCTCACCCTCACGAACTTTTTTGAAAATCTCGTCGCCACCTTCGGCCCCGCCGAACCCTTCGTCGCCAGCATTCTCGCCGGCCGCTCCCCGGCCGCCGCGGCCGCGGACTATGTCAGCCGCTCCCGCCTCGCCCTCGTCGCCGTCCGCAAGTCCCCGGCGGCCTTCGACGATCCGATGATGCAGGTCGCCCAAGCCCTCGAACCCAAGGCCCGCGAACTTCGCAAGCGCTACGAAGACCGCGTCGAATCCGTCACGGTTGCAAGCGCCTCGCGCATCGCCCTGGCCCGCTTTGCCATCTACGGCGAAAACGAGTATCCGGACGCCACCTTCACCCTCCGCCTCACCTACGCCGCCGTAAAAGGCTATACCAACGCCGCCGGCCGCCCTGTCCCGTGGGCCACCAACTTCGCCGGACTCTACGACCGCGCCTCCGGCGTCGAACCCTTTGCCCTGCCTCCCTCCTGGCTCCGGGCCAAGGCGGCCCTGAAGCTGAAGACGCCCTACAACTTTGTCTCGACGGCCGACACCCACGGCGGCAACTCCGGCAGCCCCACGGTGAACGCCAAAGGCGAGATTGTCGGCATTCTCTTTGACGGCAACATCGAAGGCCTGCCCAATCAGTACCTCTACCGCGACACGCGGGAACGCTCGGTCCATGTCGCCAGCCAGGGCATCATCGAAGCGCTCGGCAAGGTCTACGGCGCCGGCTCGGTATTAAAGGAGCTGGGCTTCTAGCCTCTCTGCCCCCTATGCGGAAGCGTTTGGCGGAGTATTTTGACTTTGCCGGGTTGGGAACCAACTGGCGCACGGAGATCCTGGCCGGGTGCACCACGTTCCTGACAATGGCCTACATCATTTTCGTCAACCCTTCCGTGCTGGCCGCCGCCGGTATGCCCGCGGCCGCGGTCACGGCGGCCACCTGCCTGGCCGCCGGCCTGGCCAGTATTCTCATGGGTGCCGTCGCCCGCTATCCGCTCGCCATGGCGCCCGGCATGGGCTTGAATGCTTACTTCACCTACGCCGTGGTCCAGGGCATGGGCGTGCCTTGGCCCACCGCCCTCGGCGCGGTCTTCCTGTCGGGCGCTGCCTTCCTGCTGCTCACCCTCACCGGCCTCCGCCGGCGCCTGGTCGAAGCCGTCCCCCCTTCGCTCTACGCCGCCGTCGCCGCCGGCATCGGGCTGTTCCTGGCCTTCATCGGCCTCAAAAACGCCGGCATCATCGTCGCGCATCCGGCTACGATGCTGGCCCTGGGCCAACTCACCGCCCCCGGACCGGCAACCGCCCTCGGCGGCCTGCTGCTGACGGCGGTCCTTCTCGTCCGACGCGTCCCCGGCGCCACGCTCGTCGGCCTGCTCGCCACCGCGCTGCTCGCCGGTTGGAGCGGCCGCCCGGGGCCGGAGGCGTCCTTCACCGCCATCACCGCCACCGCCGGCCATCTCGATATCGCCGGCGCGCTCCGCCTCGGCCTCTTCGAAATCATCTTCGCCTTTCTGTTCGTCGACCTGTTTGACAACCTCGGCACCCTGCTCGCCGTCTCCAAGCGCGCCAGACTGGTCGACCCCGCCGGCCGCATTCCCCGCGTCGATCGCATCCTGTTCACCGACTCGCTCGCCACCATGGGCGGCGCCCTGCTCGGCACCTCCACCGTCGTCAGCTACATTGAAAGCGCCTCCGGGGTCGCCGCCGGGGGCCGCAGCGGCGTGGCGGCCATCGTCGCCGGACTGCTCTTTCTCGCATCTTTTTTCCTCGCACCCTGGCTCGGGACGGTCCCGCCGTACGCCACGGCGCCGGCTCTCATCCTGGTGGGCGCTCTGCTGATGACCCACGCCGCCGAAGTCGACTGGGATAACCTCGCCACCGCCATCCCCGCCTTCCTCACCCTGGCCGCCATTCCCCTCACCTTCAGCATCGCCACCGGGCTCGCCTTCGGACTCATCGCCCACACCCTGCTCACCATCGCCGCCGGACGCGCCCGGGAGGTCAGCCCGTTCCTCTACAGACTCACGGCAGTTTTGTTGGCGCGTTTCTTCTGGGCTCCGGTCGCTTAAGAGGCGCCGGCGGGTTCAGAAACAACGGCTCCGTCTCCGGCAGCAGCATCACCCCCAAAGCGTAAAGCCCAATCGCCGTCCCCACCGGGAACAACAGAATAGACGCCGCCCCCGCGAGAATCCCCCCCGTGTGCGCCCACGGCTCCCAGCGCAGAATCCCCCGGCCCACCAACACCAGCGGAATCGCCAGCAGCAGACTGAAGCTGACGTAGACCGCCGCCGCCAGCCGTTCGAACGGAATGGTCGTCAGATCGTTGTGCCGCGCATTGGCGTCAAACGCCAGTAAACCCGGCATACCGCCAAATGCCACCAGGACAACCAGCGAGCCCACCGCCCCCACCACACCGAAACCAATAAAAAGTTTCCCGACCGCCCTGATCTGCTCCTGCAATTCGCTACCGCTCCAGTGCCTTATTGTAAACGACGACGCCGCTGCCACCAAAGCCATAAAACCACCCCGGACGTACCGTAAACCACCACGTTCCAAGGCCCCCGCTCCACCCACCTCCCCTCCGTCCGCCATTCCCCCAACGCCCAATACTGCAAGGGCGTCAGCGCCATCCAGACCGCCACCGGCGGCGCCGCCAACACCGCCCAATGCGGCAGCAGCCACGTCAGGTACCAGGGATGCACATTGGCCGATAGCAGCAGAATCGCCAGCGTTGTCGTCAAAATCGACCGCTCCAGCCGCTGCGGCCACAGCGCCACCACCCCGAGCAAACCCAGCACCAGGTACTTGGCCGCCGCCCGGCTAGGCGAAACAATCTCGATCAACCAGAACAGACTCGGATTGTTCGACCAGCCACCCAGAAAGCCGCTCGCAAAATCGGCGTTCTCCCGAATATCGCTCGCGTAGGGCAAAAATAAGACGACCGGCACCAGTACCGCCCACGCCGTCCGCCGGTCCGTCCGCACAAACGCGGGCAGCAGCAGGGCCGGCCACCACTTCACCGCAATCGCCAACCCCAACGCCACCGCCGAACGGTAGCGCATCGCCAGCGCCAGCGCCAGAATCAGCAGCGCATCGTTGTGCCCCATGCCCGCAAACTCCACCACCCCCAGCGGGCACCAGCCATACAGCAGCGCCGCCCGCGGCCCATGCCACCGCGCCAGCAGCAGCAGCAGCACCCCATCGGCCAGCACGGCCGGCAGCTTATGGATCCACAGTGCCTCCGACAGCCGCGCCATCTCCCGCTCCAAATGCTCGACCAGCGGTCCATAGACCGCCTTGAAGTCCTTGCCGTCGACCAACCGATAGGTCTCGTCCCGCAGACCGCTCCACCGCGGATCGCCCGGGCGCTCCTGGTAGGGGTTGCCACCCGCCAGTTGCAGGCGCCCCTCCCAACGGTAGCGATACAAGTCGTCGGTAAAGACCGGCGCCATCCAGAACGCCTCCAGCCGGAACAGCAGCGCCAAACCCAAAACGAACCGGAGCGAACCCGGACGCTCCGCACCGCCCAGACGGCTCACCAGGATCAGATATACTAGAGAAATCACAAGGTAGAGGATCAAGGCGGGTGTTGGGTTGTCGCGGTTGTGCGCCGCCCATACAAGCGCCAGGTATCCGGCGCCTAATCCTGTTCCGCCCCACCGCAGCCCGCGCATGCACACTACCATAGCGTTTTTCGTAGCCAACCAGTCTGCTTTCGAACAGATCAAGCGCGATATGTTGGACGATACCTTCGCCGGGGTCCACTCCCTGGCCCTGTTCGACTACCTGCTCATCGTCCCCTATTTCGCCATCCTGCTCGTCCTGAGCTTTTACGGCATGCACCGCTACGAAATGATCCGTGGCTACTTCAAACACCGCCGCAACCTGCCCGCCACCCCGCCCCAACGCTTCGACGAACTCCCTCCCGTGACTATCCAGCTGCCTCTTTATAATGAGCGCTTCGTCGTCGAACGCCTCATTGAAACCATCGTCAAGATCGACTACCCGAAGGACAAGCTGCAGATTCAGGTCCTCGATGACTCCACTGACGAAACCCACCCGTTCACCGAACGCCTCGTCGCCGAATACCGCGCCCTCGGCCACCCCATCGAATACCACCACCGCACCAACCGCCACGGCTTCAAGGCCGGCGCCCTGCAGGAAGGCCTCAAAACGGCCACCGGCATCGTGGTCGCGGTCTTCGACGCCGACTTCGTCGTCCCCACCGACTTCCTGCGGCGCACCATTCACTACTTTGCCGACCCCAAGGTCGGCGTCGTCCAGACCCGCTGGACCTATCTCAACCAGAGCGTCAACAAGCTCACCGAAGTGCAGACCATGCTGCTCGACGGCCACTTCGTGCTCGAACACGTTGCCCGCGCCGGCGGCGGCCTCTTCTTCAACTTCAACGGCACGGCCGGCCTCCTCCGCAAAGAGATGATCGAAGACGCCGGCGGCTGGCAGCACGACACGCTCACCGAAGACTCCGACCTGTCCTACCGCGCCCAACTGAAAGGCTGGCAGTTCGTCTACCTGCCCGAAGTCGAGTGCCCGAGCGAACTGCCCACCGACATGCACGGCTTCCAGGTCCAGCAGACCCGCTGGTCCAAAGGCCTGACTCAGTGCGCCAAAAAGCTGCTGCCGATGATTCTCCACAGCAACCAGCCCTGGCGCATCAAGCTCGAAGCCATCTGCCACCTCACCCCCAACATCGCCTACCCGCTCATGGTCGTCATGAGCCTCCTCATGCTGCCAGTCATGATCTGCCGCTTCTACATGGGCTGGATGCAGATGGTGTTCGTCGATCTGCCGCTGATGATCGCCAGCTTCTGGTCCATCTCGGCCTTCTACCTCGTCGCCCAGCGCCAACTGCACGGCAAAGCCTGGACACGGTCCATCCAGCATCTGCCGTGGCTGATGATGGCCGGCGTCGCACTCACGCTCTCCAATGCCAAGGCCGTCATGGAAGCCCTAATCGGCTACCAGACCGCCTTTGCCCGCACCCCCAAGTACGGCGTGGGCAAAATTCCCGCCAAGGCCAAGTACAAAAGCAGGATCGGCACGCTCCCTTACGTGGAAACCATGGCCGGCTGCTACTTCGTATGGATGATGGTCTACTCGGTGGAAACGTATAACTTCCTGGCCATCCCGTTCCTGTCGCTCTTTGCGGGCGGCTACTTCTGGGCCGCCGGCAGCAAGTTCTGGTTTGAGTATCAGAATCGGCAGGCGTTCGCGCGCGCCCGCCAGTTGCAGCTCGAAGCAGCCCGGTAACTACCAGATTCCCAGCAGCTTCCACCAGCCAAAGCCGAATGTCGACCAGATCGCGATGTTGACGAGCGAGCAGACGAACCCGACCCGCCACCACAGCGGCAGCCCCACATAACCGTGCGCAAAAAACATGGGACTGGGCGTGGTGCCGTAGTTGGTCAGCCCGGCTGAAAAATTGGTGAAGCACGCAAAGGCGAACACCACCAGACCAAGCGGCGCGCCCTGCAGCACCAGCAGGGCCAGAAACGGGGGGTACATGGCCAGCAGGTGCGCCGTGATGCTCGCAAGCAGATAGTGCGCGTAGAAGTAGACGAGCAGCGCGACAGCAAACAGCCACACCCAGCCGGCATCGCCAAACTGGGCCCCCACGCTCTTGGCAAACGCCGTCGTCACCCCGCCTTCATTCAGCGCCTTGCCCAGCCGCAGCAGCCCGCCGTACCAGATGAAGATGTCCCAGGCGGCCGTCTCCGTCTTGACATCCTCCCAGCGCAGCACGCCGGTCAGCAGCAGCGCCGCGCAGCCGATGAGCGCCGTGAGCGTAATGTCCATCTTGTGCCAACCGCTGGTCGCCCACAGCCCGCACACCCCGGCAAAGATCACCGCCAGAATCCGCTCGGCCCCCGACATCGGCCCCATCCGCGCCAACTCCGCACTGGCAAACACCCGCGCCTCCGGCGTCCGCTGGATCACCGGCGGCGACATCCACATCACCACCCGCGGCAGCACGGCCAGCGACAGCGCCCCCGGCACCGCGCCGGCCACCAGCCAACTCATCCAGGTAATCTCAAAACCCTGTTGGGCCGCCATTTGCGCCACCAGCGGGTTGGACGCCTGGCCGGTCAAAAACATCGCCGCGCTTACGCAAATCGACTGGTAGACCGCCAGCATCAGGTAGGTGCCCAACTGCCCCGCCGTCTCCCCAGGGCGCGAACCGTACAACTCAGCAATCGACCGCACCACCGGCAGCGTCACCCCGCCCGACCGCGCGCCGTTCGAGGGAATAATCGTCGCCAACGTAACATCACTCAGCGCCAACGCATAGGTCACCCCGAGCGAAGTTGACCCGAACGCCCGCACAAAAACCAGCGCAATCCTCCTCGCCAGCCCCGTGTTCAGCAGCGAGCGAGAGATAAAAAACGCGGCCATGACCAGCCACACCGTCGTATCGGCGTAGCTCTCGAGCGCCCCCTTCATGCTCAACCCGCCCACCACCGCCGCCGCCGTCAATCCGATCAGCACCACCGCCCCACCCGGCAGTGGCTGCAGGATCAATCCGCTCACCGTCGCCATGAAGACGGCGAACAACCGCCAGTCGCCGGGCCGTATGCCGCCCGGCGCCGGCCACAAATACGTGATTCCCAGGTAGATCGCCAGCAGGGAGAGGGAGCGCAGAAGCTTGGAGTTCACCTGATCCGCCATTGTATACCGTACGGCTAAGGAATATGAAAATGCTTCTCTCCTAGGATTTCCCTGAGGACTTTGCCGGATCTTTGGATGACAGACTAAAGAAGAAACCTTACCATGCGCGCCTTAAACCTGCTAGTCACAGTATCAGCCTGCTCGAGTCTCTGGGCGGTGCCTTCTTATCAAATCTTCGGCCTGGGCAATCTGGGTGGCGCGGCTACGGCCTATGCCATTAATAACAATGGAGTTGTGGTCGGATCGAGCTTCAACGCCGTGGGGGACTCCCGTGGGTTCGTTTGGAACGGCGGGGCGTTGATTGAGTTGGGCGGACTGCCCGGCAGCTTCCAGCAGTATGCCAACGGCATTAACAACGCGGGCACCATCGTGGGGTCAGCCGACGGCGCGGCGGTGCAGTGGCAGAACGGGACGCCCAGCGCCATCGGCACGGGCGAGAGCGGCGCCACGGCGGTTAACAGTTCCGGGCAAGTGGCGGGAATGAGCAACGGCCAGGCCTTCCGGACGGTGGGCGGCCAGGTGCAGCTGCTGGGTACGCTGATGGGCGGCAACTGGGCTTCGGCGTATGGGATTAACACCGCCGGCGAGGTGGCCGGCTACGGGGATACGGCCTACGGCGACATGATTGGCTTCGTTTCGCAAAATGGCCAGTTGCAGTCGATCGGTACGCTGGGCGGGGGTTCGAGCTACGCCATGGCGCTGAACGACGCCGGGCAGGTGGTGGGCCATGCCGCGCGCAGCACTGGCTTTCTCGAAGCATTCCTCTACCAGAACGGCATGCTCTCCGGCCTCGGTACGCTCGGCGGCGTCGCCAGCTATGCTTACGGCATCAACCGGACCGGGCAGGTAGTGGGCTACTCCTGGGTAGCCGGGGACAACGAAGTGGCCGCCTTCCTTTACTCAAACGGGCAGATGCAAAACCTGAACGAGTTGGTGGCGCCTAACTCCGGCTGGCACCTGCTGGCTGCCCACGGCATCAACGATAGCGGGCAGATTGTGGGCACCGGGATCTACGGCGGCCAGCAAATGGCCGTGCTGCTCAACCCGATTGCGAGCGTACCGCCGCTGTCCGGGTTTGAGGCGAGTTCCGTTACCGCGGTGCCGGAACCGGATACGATGAGCCTGCTGGGCGCGGGGATTGCGCTGGTGGCATTCGGTCACTGGTTCCGGCGCCGGACACGCGCTCAGGAGTAGAGCTTCGTAATCAGGTTGCCGCCAAAGTCGGTGAGCTTCTCGTTGCGCCCGTTATGAAGGTAGAACAGCTTGTGCTGGTCGAGCCCCATCATGTGCAGCATGGTGGCGTGGAAATCCCGCATATGGTAACGTTCGCCCACGCCGCGCAGGCCGAGTTCATCGGTCTCGCCCACCACCGTTCCGCCCTTGGCTCCGCCGCCGGCAAACCACATCGTGTAGCCGTGGGGGTTGTGGTCGCGGCCGTTGCCGCTTTCGGACATGGGCAGCCGGCCGAACTCCGAGCCCCAGATGACGAGCGTGTCGTCGAGCAGGCCGCGGGCCTTCAAGTCCTGTAATAGCGCCGCGATCGGCTGATCGGTCAAGCCGGCCATCTTCTCGTGGTTGGCGACGAGGTTCGAGTGCGCGTCCCACTGAATGCTCACCGGGCCGCCGCCTGAGTATACCTGCACGAAGCGGACGCCCCGTTCGACCAGCCGCCGGGCCAGCAGCAGACGGGTGCCGAAGTCCCGGGTCTGCGGCTTATCGATGCCGTAGAGTTTCCTGGTCGCCTCGGACTCCTTCATGATGTCGACCGCCTCCGGCGCCGCACTCTGCATCTTGAAGGCGAGCTCGTAGCTGGCGATGCGGGCGGCCATTTCGGAGTCCTCGGGCTGCGTGTCGAGGTCATTCATCTTCTGCAGCAGGTCGAGCGTCGACCGCTGCCGCTGCGCGGTGACGCTGCCCGGGTTCTTCAAGTGGAGGATCGGCGAAGGGCCGCTGCGCAAGAGCGTCCCCTGGTAGACAGCGGGCAGGAAGCCGGACCCCCAGCAGGGCGTGCCGCCTTCGGGAGTGCCCTCCGGCTGCGGCATGGCGACGTAGGCCGGCAGGTTATCGGCCGGACTGCCGAGGCCGTAGGTAACCCAGGAGCCCATCGACGGGTAGCCGGTCAGAACGCGGCCGGTGTGCACCTGGTACATGGCCGGGGCGTGCACGACGCTCTCGGTGTAGAAGCTGCGAACGAAACAGATATCGTCGACGTGGCGGGCCACGTTCGAATAGAGGGTCGAAACCGGCAGCCCGCTCCGGCCGTGCCGGTGGAACTTCCACGGCGAAGGCAGCAGCGGGGTATCGCCGACCGTGAACTGGCTCGTGATTTTGCCGTAGCTTTCGGGCAGCTTCTGCCCGGCGTATTTTTCGAGCGCCGGCTTGGGGTCGAACATGTCGATCGAGCTCGGCGCGCCCACCATAAAGAGGAAAATGACCGCTTTGGCCTTCGGCTCGAAGTGCGGCGTTTTGGCGGCCAGCGGATTGGCGCGGACCGTGGCGGCCCGCAGATCGCGCTGCAGCAGCCACTCGGCGGCCACGGCGCCCAGGCCCTGGCGAAGAACGTTTCTACGGGATATAGACGAATTCATGGCGGTTCAGCAGAGCACGGGAGAAGTCAACCAGAGGCATTTTCTGGCGGCCGAGGAAATCAAGGGCCAGCCGCATTTCGGCGGGCTGGGGTTCGCGCTGCAGGGCGAGTTCATAGGCGCGGCGGACCTGGCAGGGCAGCGCTGCGCAGCCGGGCTTCAGCCGCTCGGCAAAGGCTTGCGCCTGCTCGTAGGCGAAGTCAGAGTTGAGCAGCGTCAGCGCCTGCAGGGCGTGCGTCGAGTTGGCGCGGACCGGGCAGGAGCTGACGGCGTCGGGCTGGTCGAAGTTGTTCAGCAGCGGGAGACGGACGGTGCGTTTGTTGAGCAGGTAGAGGCTGCGGCGGTTGTGTTCGCGCTTGTCCGGCAGCACGGGCCAGAGGTTGTCCGGCTCGGCTTCAGTGAAGATGATGTCGTAGATCTCCTGCTCGATGGGCACCTTGACGGGGACGCCGCCGCGGCGCGCGTTCAGCTGGCCGGTGGCCACCAGGAGGGAGTCGCGGATGGCTTCGCCTTCGAGGCGCCGGCGATTCATCCGCCAGTAGAACTTGTTTTCGCCGTCAATGGCGGCCTTCTTCGCGTCGATGTCGGCCGACTGCCGGTAGGCGGCGGTGGTGACGATCAGCCGGTCCATGTGCTTGATGTCCCAGCCGGAGGAGACGAACTCGGCGGCCAGCCAGTCGAGCAGTTTGCGGTTGGAGGCGCGGCCGCCCAGAATGCCAAAGTCGTTCGGCGTGGGCACCAGGCCTGAGCCCATGCGGAGCTGCCAGATACGGTTGACCATGACGCGGGCCGTGAGCGGATGCTCGGGGCGGGCGAGCCAGTTAGCGAGCGCCGCGCGGCGGCCCTGCGGCCCGGCCGGCGCGTCGAGCGCGCCGAGCACGGTGAGAAAGCCGGGCTCGACGGGGTCGAGCTTATGGCGGTGATCGCCGATCTTGAGAATGTGCGTCACCGGCGCCTTGTCCCTATTGGCGACGGCGTAGGCGGTGCGCGCCGGCTCGGGTTTCTCAAACTCGAGCTGATGCATCTGCCGGCGCAGCACGGCGCGGCGCTCCTTCTCTTTGGGTTCAATGGCGGCGACAACCTCGTCCCAAGTGGGGTTGATCTGCCGGTTGGCCTCTTTGGCCACAATCTCCTGCTCGGGGGTCCGCTTCTCTTTGGGGATGTCGAGCGCTTCGCGGAAGCGTTTTTCGAGCTTGGCCTGCCGCTCGGCCTTGATCCGTTCGCGCACGGGCTTTTCGATGGCCGCGATCTCGTCGGTGATCGGTTTGAGCCGGGCGTTCCACGCCTTCATGGCGGCTTCGTGGGCGGCCTTCTCTTCAGCCGAGACGATCTCGGTGTCCTGGAGTTCGGTGGCGGCAAAGACAGCCTGCAGGCGGTAGTAGTCGGCTTGGAGAATGGGATCGAACTTATGGTTATGGCAGCGGGCGCAGCCGACGGTCATGCCGAGGAAGACGTTCGAGACGCCGAGGGTCATCTCGGTGAGCACCTCCTGACGGTTCATCTCCTCGTCCTGATTGCCGCCCACCAGATGAATCGGGCCGGCGCGGTGGAAGCCGGTGGCGATGAGCGCCTGGCGGTCGCCGGGGTAGAGTTCGTCGCCGGCGATCTGTTCCTTTAAGAAACGGTCGTAGGGTTTGTTGGCGTTGAAGCTGTCGACAACATAGTCGCGGTACCGCCAGGCGTGGGGGCGTTCGGCGTCGAGTTCGTAGCCGTTGGTGTCAGCGTAGCGGACGACGTCGAGCCAGCGGAGGGCCCAGCGTTCGCCGTAGGCGGGCGAGGCGATCAAGCGGTCGACCAGAGTTTCGTAGGCCCGAGGGGAACGGTCGGCCACGAAGCGGCGGACCTCTTCGGCGGTGGGGGGCAGGCCGGTGAGATCGAGCGTGACGCGGCGGGCGAGGCGGGCTTTATCGAGCGGCGGGGACGGGGTCAGGCCTTTAGCCTGCAGTTGCTCGAGCAGGAAGGCGTCGATCGGATTCGGGCTCAGCTTGGGAACTGCGGGCCGGACTACCGGTTGGAACGCCCAATACGATCGGCGGCCGCCGATCCAGGCGTCATCTTTGGGATTAATCGACGCGGCGATCAGCGTCACAGCCGCGGCGGCGAGGAGTACCGGCTTCCACATTAGACCCTCTCAGGCGATATCATAGCATCAGTTGCGCTCCGTTAAGATTGCGTTACGGAGTATCAGGGAGATCTAAGTAAGTATGATACGTTTCGTTATTCTATGCATAGGGTTCCTGGCTGCGGCCTGGGCTCAAACCAGTTCCTCCGTCACCGGTACAGTGACCGACAAGTCCTCGGCCGCGGTGGCCGGGGCCAAAGTGGCCGCCCAGAATCTGGCCACCTCCGCGACGCGCGAGGTGGAGTCCGACTCGAACGGCGTTTTTACGCTTCCCCTGCTACCGCCGGGCCGCTATAAGATCACCGCCACCAAGACCGGCTTTCGCCAGGCCTTCCAGGAGGTGAACCTCGAAGTCAACCAGACCGCCCGCTTCGACATTGCGCTTGAAGTCGGTACGGTAACCGAATCGGTGGAGGTGAAGGCCTCCACCCCGCTCATTGAAAGCGACTCCTCGTCGATCGGCCAGGTGGTCGAGCAGCGGCAGGTGGCCGAGTTGCCGCTGAACGGCCGCAACTTCGTGCAACTGGCCACGCTCGGACCGGGTGTGACCGGCGTGGGCTTCGGCAGCCGGTCGACCATCATGAGCGGCACCCGTCCGGACGACCTGCGCCCGGGCAGCGAGATCTTCGCCAACGGCAACCGCGAGGGTTCGAACAACTTCCTTTGGGACGGCATTGACAACAACGAGCGGCTGACGCTGTCGATCGTGCTGCGGCCGTCGGTGGAAGCTGTCCGCGAGTTTAAGATCCAGACCAGCCTGTTTACGGCCGACCAGGGCCGGAACTCGGGCGCGACGGTGAACGTGATCACCAAGTCCGGCGCCAACGAACTGCACGGCAGCGCCTACAACTTCCTGCGCAACGATAAGTTCGACGCGCGGAACTTCTTTAGCGCCGTCAAGCCCACGCTGCGGCAGAACCAGTTCGGCGCCAGCCTCGGCGGTCCGATCATCAAGAACAAGTTGTTTTTCTTCGGCAACTATGAAGGTTTCCGCCGCAGCCTGCAGCGCACCTTCGTCAACACCGTACCGACGGCGGAAACCCGGGTGGGCAACTTCGCCGCCGTGCGCGATATCTTCGACCCGAACACGCTGCGCCCGGCGCCGGGCACGGCGACCGGCTTTACGCGCGATCCCTTCCCGAACCGGCAGATTCCGCTGAACCGCTTCGATCCGGTCATGTCGAAGCTCGTGGCCGCCTATCCGCTGCCGCAGCGCGCGGGCCTCGTGAACAACCACGTTACCAACCCCGGCGACAAGCAGCGCTGGGACCAGGGCGACCTGCGCGTGGACTGGAATTGGAACGACCGCAACACCGTCTTCGGCCGCTTCTCGCGGCAGGACACGACCACGACCCGCCCGTCGACGTTTGCGCCGGTCACGCTGCCCGGCATCAGCAGCCCGGTGAGCCTGGGCAACGAAGACACTTTCGCCGGCGACTCCGCGTTGAAGGCCTACCACTCGGTGCTGAGCTGGGTGCGGACCATCACCCCGACCTTCGTCATGGAAGCACGCATGGGCTTTAACCGCTTTGCGCTGAACTTTGTGCAGGAAGGCGCCGCCGAGGGTGCGCAGTTGGGCGAGAAGCTCGGCGTGCGCGGGGCCAACCAGGGTCCGAACTCGAACGGCATTCCGATCTTCAGCCCGGCCGGCTACACCGGTATTGGCCAGACCCGTTCGCTGCCCATCATCCGCATTGAGAACACCTATCACCCGGGCGTGAACTTCACCAACCTGCGCGGCCGCCACACCGTGAAGTACGGCGTCGACTTCCGCCGCCGGCAGTTGACGCAGTACCAGACCAACCGCGGCAACGGCCGTTTCAACTTCGGCCGCACCTTCACCGACAACCCGAACAACGCGGCCGCCACGGGCGACGCGATGGCGGCGCTGATCCTCGGCACGGCCAACACGATTGAGCAGGACTTCACGCTGATCGCCCCCGGCATCCGCATCTGGGAGTCCAACTACTTCGTGCAGGACGACTGGAAGATCTCCGACCGGCTGACGCTGAACTTCGGCGTCCGCTACGAGTTCGACACCCCGACCTCAGAGGTAACCAACCGCTGGACGAACTTCGACGTCAACAACGCCAAGCTGTTGATTGCCGGCTTCAACACCGACGAACGGACGGGCGTACGGGCGGACCGGAACAACTTTGCGCCGCGCTTCGGCTTTGCCTACCGCGTCAAGAACGGTACGGTGATCCGCGGCGGCTACGGCATCTTCTTCAACCCGGTGGGGAGCGAGAGCGTCGTGATGCGCCGTCACCGGCAGTTGCCGTTCGGCCCGATCAATGTCATCGACATCAACCAGTTCGTGGCCAATCCGCGGCGCGTCTCCGATGGCCTGCCGCCGATTCCGAACCTGAACTTTGACGCGGCGGTGGCCAACCCGGTGGGTAACTTCCTGGCGGTCGATCCGAACCTGCGTTCCGGCTACGCGCAGCAGTACAACCTGCAGGTGCAGCAGCAGCTGCCGTGGGAGTTGGTGTTCAAGGTCGGCTACGTGGGCAACCTCGGCCGCCGTCTCGACACGGTGTTCAACTACAACCAGCCCGACCCCGGGCCGGGTGCGCCGGGTCCGCGCCGCCGCCTGTTCTCGCGGGCGCCGGGAGTGGTGAACATCGACTACAACGTCTCGGACGGTCTGTCGGCTTATCACAGCCTGCAGTCGACGCTTGAGCGCCGCTTCAACAACGGCCTCGGCTTCCTGGCCGCCTACACCTGGGCGAACTCCGTTGACAACGTGCCGAACCAGTTCGGCGGCGGCGACAACGGGCCGATTCCGCAGGATATCCGGTTCCGCCGGGTGGACCGCGGCACGTCGGGCTTCGACATCAAGCACCGGTTTGTGTACAGCACGAACTACGAGCTGCCGTTTGGCAAGGGCCGGAAGTTCAGCTCGGGCAACGGCGTGGTGGACAACCTGTTCGGCGGTTGGGACACCAACCTGATTGTGCAGCTCCAGTCCGGTCTGCCGTTCACCCCGACGCTGGCCGCTTCGGTAGCCAATGCGGGCGGCAGCCGTCCGGACCGTTTCAAGGACGGCAAGCTCGACAACCCGACGATTGCCCGCTGGTTTGACACCTCGCTTGGCACCGCGGCCAGCGGCGCGGCTTGGGGCACCCCGGCCATCTTCACTTACGGCAATGGCGGGCGGAACATTCTGCGCGGACCGGGCCGGGAGAACGTGGACTTCTCGCTGTTCAAGAACTTCCAGCTGACCGAACGGTTCAAGCTGCAGTTCCGGGCCGAGATGTTCAACCTGTTTAACCACGCCCAGTTCGATATCCCGAACGCGAGCGTGGGCAACCCGAACGCCGGCATCATCACCGGTATCGTCGGCTCTCCGCGTCAGATGCAGTTTGCGCTGCGGCTGACGTTCTAATGCGAGGCAACGGCGTGACGGCCCGACGAAACGAACCCAAGGAACGATTGGGGGAGTTTGCCCGCCGGGTCGTCCGCCGGAGCTTCCGGCACTTCTCGCAGGAAGAGAAGGCCGTGCTCCGGGACGTGGACCCGGAGCCGCTCCACCAAATGCGGGTGGGGATGCGGCGCCTGCGCGCCGCGGCCGAAACCTTTGGTTTCGTGGTCCGCTGGCCGGAGGGGGCCGGGGATCGGGCGATTAGCCGGATCAGCGGCCGGTTGGGGCGGGTGCGGGATTTGGACGTTCTGCTGGCCAAGCTGAGCGAGATGGAGGGGCTGGACGAGGGGGTGCTGCCAGCGCTGCGGGAGCGGCGCAGCGAGGCGTTTGCCGGTTTGCGGCGGACGCTGCGGGGCAAGCGCTATCGCGCCCTGTGCGAGGGCTTGGGGCAGTGGACCCAGCATCCGGTTTACCGGACGGTGGGGGCGTTGCCGCTGCGGCCGGCGCTGCCGGACCTGCTGCTGCCGCTCGGTTGCCGGCTGTTTCTGCACGCGGGCTGGGACGCGGCGACGGGCGAGATCCTGCACGATTTACGCAAGCGGGTGAAGGCGGTTCGCTACCAGGCGGAGTTTTTCGCCGGCTTGTACGGCAAAGATATGGCGGACTGGATTGCGGAGCTGAAAACGATTCAGGACGCACTCGGGGGCTTGCAGGACCGGGTGGTGCTGCGCGAGGCGGTGGGCGCGGTGGGTCCGGGGCTTGACGCGGCGCTGGCGGTCGAAGAGGCGGCGTTCGGGGCGTGGTGGGGCCCGGTGCGGGAGCGCTACCGGGACCCGGCGTTTCGGGAACGGATCCGGGCGATGTTAGCTCGTCCGCGTTAGGGGCACTTCGTTGGTTTCGTGGAAGCGGACATCGGGGTAGTCGCGGGAGATGGACTGGAGTTCCCACTTTGTGGTGAACAGGCAGACGAGCTGGTCGAACTGGTCGCGGAAGCGGACGACGCCGGAGCTGGGCCAGCGGACTTTGGCGAGGGCTTCCGGGGTGCCGCGAGGCCAGCGGGCGCAGATGTAGGGCAGGTTTTCGAAGGTAGCGTGGACGCCGTACTCCTGGGCGAGGCGCGATTCGACCACATCGAACTGCAGGCGGCCGACGGCGCCGAGGACGGGTTCGCGGCGGACGCCTTCCGGGTCGTAGTAGACCTGGACGACGCCCTCTTCGGCCATTTGGGTGATGCCTTTGCGGAACTGCTTGGTGCGGCTCATGTCCGTGTTGCGCAGGACGCCGAAGAACTCGGGCTGGAAGCTGGGGATGCGTTCGAACTCGATGGCGGGGTTGGTGCTGAGGGTGTCGCCGATGATGAACATGCCCGGGTTGACGACGCCGACGACGTCGCCGGCGAAGGCCATGTCGAGGCCCTGGCGGTCGCGGGCGAAGAGGCGATGGGGGCGGGTCATGCGGAGCTTCTTGTTGAGGCGGGGGTGGTGGACGAGCATGTCGCGGTCGAAGCGGCCGGAGCAGATGCGGAGGAAGGCCATGCTGTCGCGGTGCATGGGGTCCATGTTGCCTTGGATTTTGAAGACGAAGGCGGAGAAGTCGGGGGAGTCGGCTTCGATGAGCCCGTCCTTGCTGAGGCGGGGCATGGGGGAGGGGGCGAGTTCGGTGAGGGCGTTGAGGAAGCAGTCGACGCCGAAGTTGTTGAGGGCGCTGCCGAAGAAGACGGGGGTTTGGAGGCCGAGGAGGAAGCGTTCGCGGTCGAAGGGGGGGATGGCGACGGCGAGGAGGGCGGAGGAGTCGGCGAGTTGGGCGGCGTTGTCGGCGCCAACGGAGTCCGGGAAGCGGGGATCGTCGATGGACATCTCCTCGGTTTCCGAGCGGACCATGCCGCCGAGGGTGCGCTGGTAGCGGAGGAGGCGGCGGGTTTGGAGGTCGACGACGCCTTGGAAGCGGTTGCCGTAGCCGACGGGCCAATTGCAGGGGACGGGGGCCATGCCGAGGACGCGTTCGATCTCATCGAGGAGTTCCATGGGATCGAGGCCGGGCTGGTCCATCTTGTTGATGAAGGTCAGCACGGGGATACGGCGCATGCGGCAGACCTCGAAGAGCTTGCGGGTCTGGGGTTCGATGCCTTTGGCGCCATCGAGGACCATGACGGCGCTGTCGACGGCGGTAAGGGTGCGGTAGGTGTCCTCGCTGAAGTCCTGGTGGCCTGGGGTGTCGAGGAGGTTGAACAGGCAGCCGCCGTGTTCGAACTGGAGGGCGGTGGAGGTGATGGAGATGCCGCGGGCCTGTTCCATGGCCATCCAGTCGGATGTGGCGTGGCCGCGGTTCTTTTTGGGGCGTACGGAACCGGCGGTTTCGACTTCGCCGGCGTAGAGGAGGAGCTTTTCGGTGAGGGTGGTTTTGCCGGCGTCCGGGTGGGAGATGATGGCGAAGGTGCGGCGGCGGCGAATCTCTTCGCGCATTTCGCGAAGGGCGGGATCGGGGGGAGGAGTCAAGTTGCCTTTGGGTTAGGTAATAGTTTCCCAGAGGGGGGGAGGGGCTGTCAAAGATTGACGCGGGATTGACGCGGGATTGACGCGGGATTGGCGCGGGATTGGCGCGGGATTTGGGGACGGCGGGGCCGGGATGGGGGATGGGTTGCGGTCCGCAGGTCCTTGCGCCGCTTCGTCAGCGGCTAGATGAGGACTTGATTCTGTTTTCGGGGACGGTGGAGCAGCCGTCAAAGGGGCTGGGAGGGTGGTCGCGGTTCGCGGTGAAGGAGAACTTTCGGGGATTGCCGGCGGTAACGACAGAGGTGATTGTCGATCACGACTCCTGGGTCAGGTTTCGGATGGGCGAGTCCTATCTGTTGACCGCAGAGGCATGGAAGGACTATGGTCCGCTTGGCTGGTCGTGGGACCGCTTGCGGTGGTGGTGGCAGGTCAAGCGGCATTGGCCGCCGGGCCTGCGAGTGCGAACGTGGGGTTGCTTGTACAGTTGGGCGCATTTCCGGGTACCCGAGGAGGACTGGGCCTACGCGCGCGCCATCCGGGCGGGTACGCAGCGCCGCTGGATGTATGGCAGGGTATCGATTGGTGCGGCAAACTGGCGGGTGCGCGATTATTGGCCCCCGCTGGCGGGAGCGACGGTTCACATGCATGGGCGGTCGAGCATGGGCGGTCGAAGAGTTGGGTGGCGAAAACGGATAGGAACGGTGAGTATGCGAGAGAGGACGTCGAACCGGGCGAGTATTCGGTGAATGCCCAGGCGCCTGGCTCCCGGAGTAGCGGGGGGATACCCGAGTTCGCAGTGAGAACTCACGGCTGCGGATACGGCCCGGTTGCGATGTCTGCGGCTGAGAGGATCGCGGGGCACCTGGTGCGGTCCGATGGTACGCCAAATCAGTTCGGCGGATGCACAACGACAGCATGACCGCCAACGATAAAGGCGACTTCACTCTGAACAACTTTCCGCCGGGCGAGACCGGCGGGCGACGAGGAACCCTACTCGACGCTGCGATTGGAATTGGGAATGAACCGGGTGAAGCGGGGCCTCGTTCTGCGCCTCGCGCCGACGCCCCCGAAGTGCACCGTCACCGTCGGCGTGCGGTAGCCCGATGGCGGCTGGGGTGGAGGTGCACGGCAGTGTGCAGTGGACCGGCGCGGAGGGGCGCGTCGAGACGCAGGCTGACTCCGTGGAGTTGGTGATCGTGAAGGCGCCCACCCGATCCCGGTAGGATAGAGAGAGCGCGTTCCGGGTTCCGATCCGCGGCCAGATTCACGTCTCAGGAGACAGATTGATGCATCGTATTCAACAGATTCGGGCGATTCCGCTCTGCGGCAAGGCCTATGTGGACTGGCCGTCGCGCTTTTCTGACCTTGAGCAGACGCGGACGCTGGTGGAGGTGGTGACCGACACGGGCCTGACGGCGCTGGGCAGCGTTTATACGTCGGCTGGCCTGGTGCAGGCAGCGCTCGATCTGTTGCGGCCGCTGTACGAAGGCGCTTCGGCGATCGACCCGGCGGCGACCACCGAGATCCTTCACCAGAACACCTTCTGGCAGGGGCGGGGCGGGAGCGTGACGCACGCCATTTCGGGCATCGACATGGCGCTGTGGGACCTGCTGGGGCAGGTGACGGGGCAGCCGATTCACCGGCTGCTGGGCGGGAAGCTGCGGAGCCTGGTGAAGCCGTATGCGTCGATGCTGATGGAGGAGCCGGAGTTGATGCGGGCCAAGCTCGAGGCAGCCTACGCGCGGGGCTTCCGGGCGTTCAAGATCGGCTGGGGACCGTTTGGCCGGCGGAACCCGCGGGTGGACGAGGCGATTGTCAGGGAGTCGCGGGCGGCGATTGGCGAGGACTGCGAATTGATGGTGGACGCGGGCGGGTCGGATGCGTTGTGGCCGCATGGCTACAAGTGGGCGCTACGGACGGCGGAGATGCTGGCCGATTACGACGTAGCGTGGTTTGAAGAGCCGCTGCGGCCGGACGATATTGAGGGCTACATAGAGCTGACGCGGCACGGCCGGGTGCCGATTGCGGGGGGTGAGGTATTGACGCGGCGGCAGGCGTTTCTGCCGTGGATTGAGCGCCGGGCGGTGGATTATCTGCAGCCGGACGTGACGAAAGTAGGCGGGTTGACCGAGCAGCACCGGATTGGCCAGTACGCCGACGACCATAACATTCTGGTGGTGCCGCACGGGTGGAACACGGGCGTGGGGCTGGCGGCGGATCTGCACCTGACGGCGGCGGCGGGCAATGCGCGGTGGGTGGAGTATCTGACGCCGGAGCCTTATTTGGACGAGGTGTTTTTGACGCGGCCGGTGCTTGATAGCGAGGGATACATTCAGGTGCCGGACGGCCCCGGGTATGGCTTTGCGTGGAATCCGGACGGCATTGAGAAGCTGTCGCAGGGTGTGAAGTTAACCCGCTAATGGTGGGCCTCGATTTCGGCACGACGAACAGCTCGATCGCGGTGGCGGTAGAGGGCGAGGTAAAGATGGTGCGGTTTGCGGATGGATCGGAGTCTTACCGGTCCATCCTGTACGCCGAGGCGCCGAAGGCGGCGCGGGCGCAGTGGTGGACGGGGCCGGCGGCGATTACGCAGTATCTGGACGCGGATGCCAAGGGGCGGCTGATTCAATCGCTGAAGTCGTTTCTGGCGAGCCGGAGCCTGCGGTCGACCGAGGTGCTGGGGCGGCACTACACAATTGAAGAGCTGATTGCGATTCTGCTGCGGGACCTGCGGACGGAGGCCGAGCGGCAGTTCGGCTGCGAGGTGCGGGAGGCGCGGGTGGGGCGGCCGGTGCGGTTCGTGGGCGCGGAGACGGAGGCCGACGATGCTTATGCCGTTGAGCGGCTGCGGCAGGCGTTTACGCTGGCCGGGTTTTCGCACGTGGAGTTCGAGATGGAGCCGGTGGCGGCGGCGGCGTTTTACGCGGCGCGGTTGCGGCAGGACGAGGTGCTGCTGGTGGGGGACTTCGGCGGCGGCACGAGCGACTTTTCGCTGCTACGGGTGGGGCCCGGGGGCCGGGAACTGTTGGGCAACGACGGGGTGGGGCTGGCCGGCGATACGTTCGACGCGCGGCTGATCCGGCACCTGGTTTCGCCGGAGCTGGGGTTGGGGAGTTCGCTCGACCCGGTGGGGAAGCGGTTGCCAGTGCCGGTATGGCTGTACTCGCACCTGGAACGCTGGCATTATCTGTCGTTTTTGCGGACCAAAGAGACCCTGCATCTGCTGAAGACGCTGCCCGCGCAGAGTGACGCGCCGGAGAAGCTGCAGGCGTTGTATGACCTGGTGAACGAGGATTTGGGCTACCGGCTGCATCAGGCGGTGCAGCGGACCAAACGGGAACTTTCCGGGGCCGAGACGGCCGCGTTCCGGTTTTCTGAAGGGAGCGTCGACATTGGCACAACGGTGCGGCGAGCAGATTTTGAAGAGTGGATTGCCGGGGATTTGGCGGCGATTGCGGCGTGCGTGGACCGGTTGGGCGCGAGGCGGGTAGACCGGGTGTTCTTGACAGGCGGGACATCGTTTGTGCCGGCGGTGCGGCGGATTTTCGCTGAGCGGTTTGGCGCCGAGCGAATTGAGTCCGGCAGTGAATTTACTTCGATTGCGCATGGGTTGGCGTTGGGAGGCGAGGGTACGGCGTATGCTTGATCGGCGCGCGTTTTTGCAGGCCTGTTCGTTGTCGGTGCTGACGGCGGCGGAGGGGAGACCGGTGGAGGCCCGGGTGGGGCCATGGAACAACAAGCCGACGTTGTTTGTGAACGGCAAGCCGACTTACGCGTGTTTCTACGCGTTGACGGACTGCCCCGGGGGGCGGTGGACGTGGGAGGAGGAGCCGCAGCGGAACCTGCGGGCGTTCGCGGCGGCGGGCTTCCGGCTGTATCAGATTGATCTGTTTTTAGAGCTGGTGTGGCCGAAGGAGGGAGCGCTCGATCTGGCGCTGGTGCGGCGGCATCTGCGCGGGGTGCTCGATGCCTGCCCGGAGGCGGCGATTGTGCTCCGGTGGCATTTGAACGCGCCGGGATGGTGGGCCGAGCAGCATCCCGAGGAGCTGGTGCGATACGTGAACGGCGATCTTGAGAAGATCGAGCGGACGACACCGGTGCGGATTCTGATGGACGACCTGCGGCGGACGCCGCGGGTGAGCCTGGCGAGCGAGCATTGGAAGGCGATGGCGACGGCCAAGACCACGGAACTGCTGCTGGGCCTGGCGAAGACGCCCGAGGGGGCGGCGCTGGCGGGAGTGCATGTCTGCTGCGGGGTGTACGGGGAGTGGCACCAGTGGGGCTTTATGCGAAACGAACCCGACGACAGCGCACCGATGCGGAAGCAGTTCGGCGGGCCGGCGCCAACCATGGCCGAGCGGGCGGCGGTAGACGACGGCTACTTCCGGGATCCGGCCAAGCGGCAGCGCGTGATGGCTTACTACCGGTGCCAGCAGGACTTAGTAGCTGATCTGATTGTTCACTTCTGCGGGGTGGTGAAGAAAAACTGGCCGCGACCGATACTCACGGGCACTTTCTATGGCTACTTCTTTTCAATGTTCGCGCGGCAGGCCACGGGCGGACACCTGAGCTTGCAGAAAGTACTGGCGGCGGAAGAGGTAGACTATCTGAGCGCGCCGCAGGCTTACGGGGCTAACTACCGGGACTTAGGCGGATCGGGGATTACGCGGGCGCTGATTGAGTCGATTCGCTTTCATGGGAAGTTGTTTCTCGATGAGATGGACCAGACGCCATCGTGGAAGTGGCTGAACAACGTGGACACGGCGTTTAACCTGACCGATGTGCCGGCCGATATTGCCGTGATCCGGCGGAATGTGCTCGAAAGCTTCACGCGGGGCATGGGACTGTGGTTCTACGATTTTGGTCCGGCGAACCAGACGGGCTGGTGGATGGATACGCGGCTGATGGCGGAGATCAAACAGTTGAAGGCTCTGCTGGAGAATTACCACGAACGGCCGTACGAGCCGGCTGGGGATGTACTCTTTGTCTATGATACCGAGGTGTACTACTACACCGGGCATTCGGCGCAGACGGACCCGTACACGGATCCGATTGCGGTGAACCGGACGATGGGCGAGGCGTGGCGCAGCGGGGCGGGGATTGAGACGGTCCACCTGGCCGACCTGCCGAAGATGGACCTGGGGCGGTATGCCGTGATCGTGTTCGCCAACACGTGGCTGCTGACGGCCGGGCAGCGGCGGTGGATCCGTAGCGAGTTACTCGATAAGGGCCGGAAGGTGATTTTCCAGGGTAAGCCGGGTTATTGCGACGGCGAGCGGCTGAGTTCGGCATTTACGGCCGAACTGACGGCGGAGACCCGGCAGATTGAGGGCTCGGGGGCGTGGCGGGAGGCGCTGCGGGCGGCCGGGGCGCATATCTACGTCGACGGCGACCGCCCGGTGCACGTGGGCGGCGGACTGTTACTGATCCATGACAAGGACGGCGGGGCGGCGCGGGTGCATCTGCGGAATGGGAGTAAGATAGATGTTACGATCCCGCCCAAGTCCTCGCTGATTTTTGACACCCGGACGGGCGCGCGGGTCCTGTAACCCCATGGCCACCAGAACTCCCCGGAAACGCCCGAGCGCGGCGGCGGAAACGATTCATGAAGCGATCGCCTCGGTTGAAGAGGCCCAGAGCGCCGTCATGGAAGACATTGCCGCGACGGCGCGGCAGGACCAGATTGACGCGATTCTCGCGGGCGCTTCGCCCGATGAGGTGGAGAACCTGCGGCGGGCGCTGCGGCGGCGAACCGAGACCGAAACGGCGGCCGAAACGGACCCGGACGATGAGTTGGCCGAGGATTGGCTCGACGGGGCGTATCCGTACAAGAACCGGATGTCGCGGCGGAACTACGAGCGGTACAAGTATCACGTGCAGGTGGAGTTGCTGAAGTTGCAGGCGTGGGTGAAGGCGACCGGGCAGCGGGTGGTGATTCTGTTTGAAGGGCGCGATGCGGCCGGCAAGGGGGGCACGATCCGGCGGTTCATGGAGCACTTGAATCCGCGCGGCGCGCGGGTGGTGGCGTTGTCGAAGCCGAGCGAGATTGAGCAGGGACAGTGGTATCTGCAGCGCTATATAGCACAGCTGCCGACGGCGGGCGAGATTGTACTGTTTGACCGGTCTTGGTACAACCGGGCGGGGGTGGAGCGGGTGATGGGCTTTTGTACAGACCAGGAGTACAATGAGTTCATGCGGCAGGCGCCGGAGTTTGAGCGCAACCTGGTGCGGAGCGGGATCCATTTGTTCAAGCTCTGGTTTTCGGTGAGCCAGGAGGAGCAGCGGCGGCGCTTCAAGGAGCGCGAGACGCATCCGTTGAAGCAGTGGAAGCTGTCGCCGATTGATCTGGCGTCGCTCGGCAAGTGGGAGGAGTACACCAAGGCCAAAGAAGCGATGTTCTTCTACACGGACACGGAAGAGGCGCCGTGGACGGTGATTAAGTCCGACTGCAAGAAGCGGGCGCGCATTCATGCCATGCGGTATGTGCTGCATCAGTTGCCGTACCACAACAAAGACGTCCGGGCGATTGGGCGGCTGGACACGCTGCTGGTGGGCCGGGCGAATCTGGTTTACGAGCGGGGGGAGATGCGGGGCGGGTTGACGCTGGACGGCTAGGGCCGGCTTTCCTGGACGGCTAGGGCCGGCTTTCCTGGACGGCTAGGGCCGGCTTTCCTGGACGGCTAGGGCCGGCTTTCGTTGATGAGGTCGGCGAAGGTGCGGAGACGGCCATTGGCGAAGCCGGCAAGAAGGGCGTCGAGGGGCTGGACGAGCTGGTCGCTGTAGTTGTTACCGCGGGCGTAGGGGCCCATGCCGCTGCGGATGAGGAGCGCGCCGGGGGCGCGGGGGAAGGCTTCGAGGTTGGCGGCGAAGCGGGGGAGTTCCCCGCCCCGGGAGAGGTACTGTTCGACGTTGGAGGTGTAGATGGCGGAGACGGAGAGTTTTTCGCAGCGGAGGTAGGCGGCGATGGCGCGGAGGGTCTTTTCGCCGGCGAGGTTGCCGGTGACGGGGAGGATGCGGTTTTCGCGGTGCATCTGCTGGAGGTAGCGGAAGTCGTCTTCGCGGGCGAGGTAGCTGGCGGGCTGGCCGGAGGAGTCGGTGGCGAGGACGAGGTCGCGGAGGCGGGGGTAGTAGGGCCGCGGTTCGCGGCCGTGGGAGTTGAAGCGGAGGTCGAGACCGTCGGCCTGGAAGCGCTGGTGGAAGGAGGCGATGGTTTGGCGGTCGGCGAGGGAGAGGGGGAGGCCGGAGTCGGCGAGGGTGGTGGAGCGGATTTGGCGGGGGGCCTGGTTGAGGTAGCGGACGAGGGCGGCGATGGGTTGGGAGTCCCAGGCAGCGAGGTCGGGGGGAAGGGCGCGGCCGAGGAGGAGGCAGAGGTATTCGAGGCGGTTGCGGGAGCGGGCGAAGAGGTCGCGGAACAGGAGATGTTCAAGGAGGTTGCCGCGGCGGATATCGACGAGGAAGGCGAGCTGGGGGCGGAGGTGGGCGATGTAGGAATAGTTTTGATCGGGGCCGACGCCGAGGTAGACGCCGCCGCGGGGGAGGGTGCGGAGGTGGCCGGCGACAGTGAGGAAGGTGGACTCGTTCGAGATGAGGTTGTCGGTGTCGAAGTAGCCTTCGGGCTCGGAGAGTTGGGCGATGAGAGAGGCGAATTCGGCGCGGTTGAGGGTGCGGGCCGGAAGACAGAGCAGGAAGAGAACGGACAGGAGGGTAGCCAAACGCCGCATGACCTATTATCGTAGGTAAAAATGAAATTTCTCACGGTACTTCTTTTTGCGGCTCTGGGCAGGGCCGCGGATCCTCCATTGGCATTCCGGGACCTCTTCAACGGGAAGGATCTGACGGGCTGGGTGAATGTGAATACGGACCCGGATACGTGGTCGGTGGAGCATGGGGAGCTGATCTGTAAGGGGAAGCCGATTGGGGTGATGCGGAGCGACCGGATGTATGAGAACTTCATTCTGCACATTGAATGGATGCATACCGAACCGGGCGGCAACAGCGGGGTATTTGTGTGGAGCGGGGCTCGGCCGGGCGAGAAGAACCGGCTGCCGGACGGGGTGGAGGTGCAGATGCTCGAGCTCGATTGGCCGAAGCTGAATATGCGCGATGGAGTGATGCCGACCGATTCGTACGTAAGCGGAGAGTTGTTTGGGGTGGGCGGGGTGACGACGGTGGCGGACAATCCGCGGGCAGCGCGGAGCCGGTCGGTGGAGATGCGTTGCCTGCCGCGGGGGCAGTGGAATACTTATGACGTAGTGGCCGTTGACGGGGTGATTAAGCTGGCGATCAATGGCAAGTTTGTGAACGGGATTGCGAAATCGTCGCAAAAGAAAGGCTATTTGTGCCTTGAGAGCGAGGGGGCGAAGATTCACTTCCGGAATATCCGGATTCTTGAGCTGCCGCCGGGCGTGACGACGCCGGAGCAGAGCGCGGCGCCGCTGCCATGACGCTCAGCTCTTGGTGATGCGCCGTAAGGTGTATAACTCGGGACTTACAGAGCCACGGGCCAGTTTCTTCCAGTCATCGTCGTAGCGGAGTAACTTGCCGGAGACGTGATTGGACTCTTCACTAGCGAGAAAAACGGCCAATTGCAGCTGTTTTTCGAGCGGAACGCCGCCCGTCATGCGAACCTGGCGGGCGTCTTCGATCTCCTTCCAGCCGGCGCGTTGTTCGCCGGCGGTGAGGATTTCGTCCGTCATGTTCGTGTAAGTGCCGCCGGGGGCGAGGCAGTTAGCCTGCACGTTATGTTCGGCGTATTCGGCGGCGATGGTTTCGACAAACCGGACGACGGCGGCTTTCGAGGCGGCGTAGGCCGAGAAGTGGGGACGCGGGGTGAGGGAGCCGCCGCCGGAGACGACGATGATTTTGCCGGCGCGGCGGGCGACCATCTCGGGCAGGACGGCCCGGCAGGCGTGCATGACGCCGAACATGTTGGTTTCGAAGGTTTCGCGCCAGGCGCGGGTATCGGCATCGTGCATGAGGCCGATGGGCCCCTGGACGCCGGCGGCGCAGATGAGGATATCGGTTCCGCCGAAGCTGGCGCGCATGCGTTCGGCCGCCATGATCATGCGGTCGAGTTCGCGGACATCACCGGGGAGCCGGAGGGCGACGCCGCCGGCGTGTTGAATTTCGAGGTGGGCGAGGTCGATTTCGGCTTTGGTGCGGGCGAGCAGTCCGACGATGGCGCCTTTGGCGGCGAGGCCGATGGCGAGCCGCTTGCCGATGCCGCGGCCTGCTCCTGTGATGAGAATACGTTTGCCTTGCAAGGGGTGCTTCTGCTTCTCATTATACGGGATGGCGGCGGGCGGACCGGGCGGCAGCGGGATCGTTCACCCTGGCAAATTTTTTGAGACTATACTGGAAACTTGAGAGGCGAATGAGTAAAGAAGATAGCATCGAAGTAACCGGCACCGTTGTTGAGAAATTTCCCAGTGGTTTGTTCAGCGTGCAATTGGACCAGGAGAAGATCGTGCTGGCCCATTTGGCGGGCAAGTTGCGCCGCAACCGGATCCGGGTGCTGGCGGGCGACCGGGTGACGCTAGAAATGTCACCGTACGATCTGACCAAGGGCCGCATCACGTACCGTCACAAGTAGGCGGTTTCTTTTGCAGCCTGTCCGCGTTCTCTTCCTGTTTGGCACCCGGCCGGAAGCGATTAAGGTGTGTCCGGTGGTATTGCATTTCCAGAGCCAGCCCGAGCGTTTTGACGTGAGGGTTTGCGTGACGGCGCAGCACCGGGGCATGCTGGACCAGGTGCTGGGCGCCTTCCGGGTGAAGCCGGACTACGACCTGAACCTGATGCAGCCCGGCCAGACGTTGTTCCAATCGACGGCGCGGATGATGGCGGCGCTGGAGCCGGTGCTGACGGGTGCCGACGGGTGGAAGCCCGAGATGGCTTTTGTGCAGGGCGATACGACGACGACCCTCTGCGGGGCGCTGGCGGCGTTTTACGCGCGGGTTCCGGTGGGCCACATTGAGGCCGGTTTGCGCACGGGCGACCTGGCGCAGCCGTTTCCCGAGGAGATGAACCGGGTGTTGACGGGGCGGATGGCGGAGCTGCACTTTGCCGCAACGTCGTGGGCGGCGGACAATCTGCGGGGGGAGCGGGTGGCCGAGGACCGCATTTGGGTGACGGGGAACACGGGCATCGACGCGGTGCTCCACGTCAAGCGGGGCCTCGAAGGGGGAACGATGGCCGCCGGGGCGGACTGGAGTTGGCTGGATCCGACCAGGAAGCTGATTGTGGTGACGGCGCACCGGCGGGAGAGTTTTGGCGCTGGCTTTACGCAGATCTGCGAGGCGCTGGCGGAACTGGCCGGGCGGCCGGACGTCACCATCGTCTACCCGGTGCACCCGAACCCGAACGTGCAGGACCCGGTGAACCGGTTGCTGGCCCACCGGCCGAACATCCACCGGATTGCCCCGCTGGACTACGTGCCGTTTATCGACCTGATGCGGCGCGCCTATTTGTTGATCACCGATTCGGGGGGGGTGCAGGAGGAGGGACCGTCGCTCGGCAAGCCGATTCTGGTTTTGCGCGAGAAGACTGAGCGTCCGGAGGCGGTGGCGGCCGGGACGGTGAAGCTGGTGGGAACCGACCGGGAGCGGATCGTGGCGGAGGCCAACCGGCTGCTCGACAACCCGAAAATGCGCGAGGCGATGGCGCTGGTTCACAACCCATACGGCGATGGGCGCGCCAGCGAGCGAATAGCCGACGCAACTGCTTCATTCTTCGGCAGATAAATACTTCACTTTGTTCTGCAAAGTAGGGTTTTCGGGTGCTTTCGCAACCCGTTTGTTTGGTGGCGTGCGTGTATAGTCTGAAGCGTGAAGAACCTACTGCCTGCCCGCAAGAAAAAGACCGCGTTGAATCCGCGCGGCGCCAGGATGGCGGCTGAACTCGCTGAACGTGTTATCGGTCAGCCGGAGAGTCTAGACGCGATCATCCCTTACATTCAGATGTACCAGGCTGGCTTGTCGCCGGAGGGTCGGCCGATTGGGGTGTTTCTGTTGTTGGGACCGACGGGAACGGGCAAGACGCGGACGGTGGAGGCGCTGGCTGAGGTATTGCACGGGAGCGCGAAGAATGTCTTGCGGGTGGACTGTGGGGAGTATCAGATGGAGCACGAGGTGGCCAAGCTGATCGGGGCGCCGCCGGGATACCTGGGCCATCGCGAGACGCAGCCGTTGTTGACGCAGGTGAAGCTGAACGCGGTGATGAGCGAGCAGAACAACCTGTCGATTGTGCTGTTTGACGAGATTGAGAAGGCGGCGGGGTCGCTGCAGCGGCTGCTGCTGGGCGTGCTCGACAAGGCGACGCTGCGGCTGGGGGACAACTCGACGGTGAACTTTGAACGGTCGTTGATCTTTCTGACGAGCAACCTGGGGGCGCGGGAGATGGCGCGGGAATTGCGTCCGGAGTTTGGCCTGGAGGTGGCGACGGTGCGTCCGGGGGCGAATTCGGCGGTGAGTTCAATTGCCGGGGGGAGAAGCGGGGCCAAGCGGCTGGAGACGGTGGCGGTGGGGGCAGTGAAGCGGAAGTTTTCGCCCGAGTTCATCAACCGGATCGATTTGATGTTGACCTACCAGTCGCTGGATGCGGCGGCGCTCGAGAAGATTCTCGATCTGCAGGTGCGCGGCTTGCAGGAGCATCTGGACCGGCGGCTGGGCGAGCGGAGCTTCCAGGTGGAGGTGCCGAAGCGGACGCGTCAGTTTCTGCTGCGGCACGGTACGAGCGTCGAGTACGGGGCCAGGGAGTTGAAGCGGACGATTCACCGGTTTGTTATGCAGCCGCTGGCGGCGCTGGTGGCCGAAGGGCGGGTGGCGCCGCATTCGTTGGTGCGGTTTGAGCCGGATGCGACGGGAGAGCGGCTGGATGTGGTGCCGGGCCGGCTGGCGGCTTAGCGGGGGACGAGCCGGCCGAGGCCGATCTGGCCGTGGAGGTTCTCGGCCGGCTGGGGGGCGTTGCCGCCGCCGTACCAGACCTGGAGGCTGCCATCGGGCAGGGGCAGAATCTCCGGGTCGCAGACGACCTGGGAGTTCCAGGGGGCCTGGCCGGCGATGAGGGCGTTTTCGCTCGAGCGCTGCCAATGGATGCCATCGGGAGAGACGGCCAGGCCGATCTTGCGGCGTTCGGCGCGGTCGCGTCCGGTGTAGAGCATCCACCAGCGGCCGTGGGAGTTCCAGACGGCCGGTTCGCCGAGGCCGAGGGAGTCAAAGCGGCCGGGGGCGCCGATTTCGAGGATGGGGTTGGCGCGGAGCTTGGTCCAGGTGCGGCCGGCGTCGGCCGAGACGGCCAGGCCGAGGCGTTGGCGGCGGGCGCGGTCCTGGCCGAGGTGGAAGAGGTAGAAGCGGCCACCGGCGGCGACCACGTAGGGATCGGCGACGCCACGTTCGTCCCAGGCGCCGCGGGGGCCGCGGGGGAGGACGACGCCTTGGCGGGTCCAGCGGAGGCCGTCCGGGCTGGTGGTGAGGGCGATCTGGGGTGGGTTGCCGGTCTGGTACCAGTGGAGGAACGCGCCCTGGTGGTGGAGGGTGGCGCCGTTGGCGCTGATGTAGTCGCCTTCGCCGGCGGCGGGATCGGGGGCCAGGAGCGGGTTGGGGTGGCGGGTCCAGGAGCGGCCGCCGTCGGCGCTGGTGGCCAGACCCGTGCGCCATTGACGGCCGTCCCAGCCGGAGTAGAAGTTCCAGAGCTGGTGTCGGACGGCGACAATGGAGGGGTTCAGGGCGTCGACGCTATCGAAGCTCCCGGCCGGGCCGCGGGTCAGAACGGGAGCACCGGAGTCCTCCCAGACCCACTGGACCGGCCGCACCTCCCCCGCCGGAGCGGGCAACGAAAAATCCTCGTAGCGCCCACAGGCGGCGAGCAGAAGCAGACCGAGCGCGAGGTAGCGGCGTCTCATAAAGGGACGCGGATTTTGAGCGAGGCGCCCTTTCCGGGTTGGGAGTCGAGCAGCATCTCCCCGCCGAGGTTACGAACGCGACGGCGGATGGAGACCGGTCCGAGCCGGAGCAGTTCGAGCTCTTCGAGGGTGTAGGCCCCGCTGAAGGGGAAGCCCGTACCATCGTCCTCAACAGATAACTCGAGCGCGTTGCCGTCCCGGCCGACGCCGACCGTGACGCGGGAGGCCTTGGAGTGCTTTTGGACATTGTGGAGGGCCTCGCGAACGATTTGGAGCAGCTCGAGCGAGGTTTGCGAATCCGGGCTGACGCGCGTGTTTCCGCCGACGAAACTGGCCGACATACCGCTCTCTTTGCCGAAGCCTTCGACGAGTTTGCGCAGGGAAGGCACCAGGCCCGCGCCGTCGACCTCCACCGGCCGCATGCTGCGGACGAAGGTACGGAGTTCGGCGGACTGCGCTTTGAGCAACTCCTGCAGTTGCAGGATCTCTTCCCGGGCCAGGTTGGGATCGCGATCAAGGAGCTTGCGGACGACTTCGAGCCGCATCTGCAAACCGACGAAGCTCTGCAGCGGACCGTCGTGGAAATCGGCGGCCATGCGCTGCCGTTCGTCCTCCCGGGCGTGCTCGACCTCGGAGCGGGACATGACCGCTTGGCGGGTGGCGGCGGCCAGCCGCTCCTGCAGCGCCTTCTTTTGGAGGGCCATAACGGCCACCGCGATGCCGGCCAGCAGGAGGGCGGGGGGAAAGGCGACGATTTCGGTGGGACGAGCGAGGTAGAAGAACACGATCGACAGCGTGACGACAAGGAGGACCTCCCGCATGGTGTGCAACAACGCCGCGGCCAGCAGCACGAACAGATAAAAGAGAGCGGTGGCGATGGCGGCATAGGGCGCCGGCAGAGCGGCGCACAGCAGCAGGAAGACGGTATCCACCAGCAGCCGGAAGGTCGGCAGGTGACGGTCCATCCGCCGCCAACGCAAGAGGCCGGCGGCGTAGAGAGTGAAACAGCTCCAGAGGACGGTTAACTGGCCCGGCCCGGCAAGCGCCAGAGCAAAGCCGAAGACCGCCAGGATCAGCCGGGCGATGGCGAAGGCCTTCGTCCAGTTGAAGGTTTCCGAAACCAGTTCTGCCGCGAAGGGCTGTTCAATAGGGGAGGTTACCACGAGACGATAAGGGGCTTATGAGGGACGACGGTATAGGTAGAGGGTATGACTCCGGCCCTCGCCGTCGTCATCGATGGAGACCTCTTTTTCGGGGGTCCAGCCGGCGACGGTGAAGTCGTGGGCGACGATGCGGGCCCCTTTCTTCAACTGCTTTTCGAGCAGCGGACGGACCTTTTCGTTCGAAACCGGGAGCAGATAGACAGTGATCACATCGGCGGTGGTATAGTCCTGTTCGAGCAGATCGCCGTGGATGATGCGGGCGCGCGCAGACAGTCCGAGCTTTTTGATCCGGTCCGAGCTTTGTTGATAGAGGTCTTTGTCAAACTCGACACCCACGGCGTTGGCTCCGAACTTTTCGGCCGCGATAATGACGATGCGGCCGTCGCCGCTGCCGAGGTCGAAGACTTTTTCGCCCTTCTTGACGCCGCCGAGTTGGAGCATCTTTTCAACGATGACTTCCGGCGTTGGGTAGTACGGGGCTAGCTTGGGCGTTTTTTTCTCGGGTGGGGCCTGTCCGGCCAGGAGCAGGGGGAGCAGAAAGGCAAGATAGCGCACAGAAGATTTCCTTATATAGTTGAGCTTATGGCTCCAGATGGAGACGCACACGGTTACTCCCCACATCGCCGACCTCGACATGGAACTCCGCCGGACCGCGATTGATGAGGCCGGGCAGTCGGACCTCGACCAGATAGAAGCCAATATAACCGGGGGCGAGGGTCGCCCGGAGCACCTCGAGAGGAACGCCGTCGAGATACGCCCTGACGCCGGCTGCCACGCGCGGCAGGTTGTCCAGGGGCGCCGGCTGCCCGGAGGGCCAGTCTGGGGAGACGCGGCCGAGGCCGCTGAGCAAGAACTGGACGGCAGAGCCCGCCCGAGCCGGATTTTGCGCATCAAGCAGCACCCCGGATTCGGCATCGAGCGCCAGCGGTGTGCCGTCGGGGTCGACAAAGATCGCCGGGGCGGCCGGCTGCAGGACGAGGCCGAGGGAGACCCGCTGGTTGGCGGCCAGAAACGAGAGCGCCACGCCCTTGCCGGAGAGGTCATAGGGAAGCTGAATGTGCGTTTCGGCCGCCGGGGAGGCGAGCACGGTGGCGGGGCGGCCCCCGGCGGTCACTTCGGTCACCGGGGCGCCCAGGATGCTGAGCAGCGCGCCGGGAGCGGCTGGGCGGGCGGCGTAATCGGCCGCATGGACGACGCGTAGTTCGCGGGCGCGGTGCGGGGCGATCGCCGTGTAGACGCCAAATCCATAGACGGCGGCAAACAGTTGATTACCGGCCGCATCGAGCCGGACGTCGAGCACCGGCGAGGCCGGCAGGCCCCCGACGGCCAGGCGGGTCCAGGAGGGGGCGTTCAGATCAGCTTGGTAGATCCCGCCGAGGGTGGCCACGTAGACGGCGCGGGAGGCAAAGTCGGCGGCAACGCCGAAAGCAGCGGTTTCGGGGAGGTTGGCGGTGATGTCGTCCCAGTACAAGCCGCCATTGAGCGTCCGGAGCACGACGGTGGGAGGCGGGGCGGACTCGGGGCGGGCCGTCCGGCGGCTGAAAACGGCGAGTGCCCGGCGGGGGTCCCGCTCGTCGACGACGATGGATTCGACCGCGGCGCCGGGTTGAAAGGCGGGCACGGACCAATCGGCGCCCCGATTCATGGAGGTCCACAGGCGGCCATCGGCCGAGCCGGCGTAGGCCCACTCGGCCTGCGCCTGCACCACGGTCACGCTGGCGCCGAGGCGGCGGGAGGCCTCACGGCGGGCTGCGTCGGGGGCGGCATCGGCCGCCGGCCGCCACGCCGTTCGTTCGCCGGGCTGCCATTCAAAGGCCGCCACCTCGTCGGCAGCGGTGGATAGAAAACCGATGCGGGCCCCCTGCGCCCCCCGGGGCAGCGCCAGAATGCGGCGAACGGGCAGATGCGGCAGGGCGGCGTTGCAACTCGTCCACGTCAGGCCGCTGTCGGCCGAACGCCAGACACCGGTGCCGGTGGCGACAGCAATCGAGGCCGGATCGTTGGCCGCGACGGCCAGGTCGGCGGCCGGGGCGCCGAGCAGCGAGCGCCCGCGCCAGCGGGTGAGGTTGGTCCAGGAGCGGCCGCCATCGTCCGAGCGCCACACGTCCCGACCGGCCGCGTAGAGAACGCCGCGAGCCGAACTGGCGCGGAGCAGAGCGGCCGGCTCCGGCACGCGGTCCGGAATCGGCGCCGGCAGGCCGCTGGCTGCCGGTTCGGAGGCTTCAAGCGTCCAGGTTTCAAAATCGGCGGTGGAAAACCACTGGCCGGCGGTGGCGCGGGCAAACAGGCGGCCATCGGCGCCGCGGAACAGCACCCGGTCCATGGGGCCCGTCGTGAGGCCGGACAGTTGGCGATCCACGGCGGCATTGCCCAACCGTCGCCACTGAGCCCAGGACGGCCCGGCGAGGACGAGCAAAGCGACCAGGATAAAAGCTAGGTGGCGCATGAATCCTAAAAATAAATTGTTCCCGCCTGACTCAGGCCTTGGTTCCATTCTACTCACATCTATCGGCCAGACTTGGCCAAAGTTATTGATGTAAAAAGCATTTTGCCGAGCGAGCGCCGCGGACCTCCAGTTGCATTGCACGTGAAGTGGCATTCTGAAACCGGGTTCGCCTGTCGGGTTCCGGGCTGATGCTACACTATAAAGGCAGGGATTTCGGCAACGGGATACCCCCTTCCGGTATGGTCCATTTGATTTCCCCCATGACGATCCGTCTCGCCGTTCTCGCCGGTTTGTATTTGGCGATGTCCTTTGCGCAGGCTCCGTCGTTGTTCTCTCCCGAGCGGGAACGCTCGGCGAAGGTTATGCAGAGCAGCGGGCAGGTTTCGGTACTCAAAGACAATTCGCCCTGGGCGCTGCAGCCGGGTGACTGGGTGAATCTCCGGCAGGTGATCGTTACCGGCGCCGATGGCTTTGCCGTTTTTCAGGTCAGCGACGGCAGTACCTTCGAGGTGTACCCGAACTCCCGCGTCGTTTTCCGGAACAACGCCGGCGGATGGAAGGACCTGCTCGATCTCTATCTTGGACGGGTGAAGGTGCACATCCAGAAATTCGGCGGCCAGCCGAATCCGAACCGCGTGACCACGCCGACGGCGGTGATCTCGGTGCGGGGTACGATCTTTGACGTCCAAATTGAAGACGAGGACGCGACCACGCTGGTGACGGTGGACGAAGGACAGGTGGCCGTGCGCCACACCCTACTGCCGCCGAGCGAGCCGAAACTATTGAACGCCGGCGAGTATGTCCGCGTTTATAAGAACCAGCCGCTGGCGCAGAAAAGCTTTGACAAGGGGGGCGCGCTGCGCCGAACCCTGCAGGCGGCGACTGACGCCTACTATAACGTAATGCTGCGGATGCCCCGTGGCGGAGGCTCTCCCACGGGCGGCGTGCCCACCGGGGGAGGCCGCCCGGCCGACACGGAAGCAACCCCGCCGCCCCCTCCACCGCCACCCCCGCTGTAAACTGGAAGCGTGAGGAACTGTACTGTTTTCCGCTCGGTGCTGGCCGGGACAATTTGGGCTTGCTTGGCGTGTGCGCAGACTCCGTCGGCCGGTTTGCCGCCGGAATGGGAGACCCGCAAACAACTGGCGGCGTTGGTGGCCACCGCCAACCGGTTGCAGCCGGTGCTGGGCGAATTGAATCCCGAGGCCTGGAAGCAGAACGGGGCGCCGGAGGCGTACGTGCAACAGTGGCAGAACACGCGCAAAGCGCTCGGCTATCTGCAGACCTCGGCCGAACGGCTTGCCAGGGATCCGAACCGCATGACGCTGGCCATGGATACCTACTTCCGGCTGCAGGCGATGGAGCAACTGCTCGGGTCGCTGGCGGCGGGGGTGCGGCGCTATCAGAACCCGGCCATCGCCGACCTGTTGCTGGGGATGGTGAACGAAAACGCCGCCAACCGGGATTTTCTTGAGCAATACATGAAAGACCTGGCCGCGACGCACGAATCCGAGTTCCAGATTGCGGACGCCGAGGCCCAACGGTGCCGGAGCGTGCTCAGCAAGCAGCCGCCCGCGGCCAAGAAGGCCACCGCGGCGCCGAAAGGAGCCAAGGATTGAACGCAAACCCTCTCGCCTTTGCCTGCGCCATCTGCGGCGACCCGTCGCGTGACCTTTGCGTGTGGTGCACGAAGGACGCCTGCGAGCTCCATCGCTGCCAGAAATGCCGGCGCTGCAGCGATTGCTGCCAGTGCGAAATTCCGCTTGAACGTCAGCCGGCCACTCAGCCGAGCCGGTAGGGCGCGCGGTACTTGTAGCTGAGCAGCTTGTTGGCGGCCTCGTTGTTGGTGAAGCGTTCGGCGGCGCCGTCCCAGTCGAGCAGAGCCCGGGTGCGGAGCGAGATGTGAGCGAGGATCGTATTCGCCGTCGACAGATGTCCCTCCTCGACCGGGCAGTTGGGCGCCACGCGGGCTTTGACCGCATCGATAAAGTTCCGTACATGCGGCGGCGTCGAACTGGCGCCTTCCATGCTCCGGGCGGCGATGGTGGCTTTCTTCGAGGGGTTGTAGCCGCGTTCGCTCTCCCGGTCGAGCGGGGTGCGCTGGCCGAACAGCAGGTCGGTGTAGCGCTCGGGCACCACCTCCCATTTGTTGCTGTAGATGTACATGGTGCCTTTGGTGCCGCGGATCTCCATTTCGGCGCCGCGCGCGGCCACGGCGGGGGCGGCGTTGGCGTTGTACTGCACAAAGACCATCATCATGTCGCCGAAGTCCCACAGCACCTCGCAGGTATCCGGAACCTCGCGATTGTCCCGCACGGCGAAGCGCCCGCCCATGGCGACCACCGAGCGCGGCGAACGCTTCTGGCAGGCCCAGCGCAGCATGTCCATGTAGTGCACGCCGAAGTTGGTGATCTGGCCGCCGGAGTAGTCATAAAACCAGCGGAAGTTGTAGAAGGAGCGGTTGCGGTTGTACGGCACCTTGGGCGCCGGGCCGAGCCACTGCTCCCACATCGCAGCATCGGGCGGGGCGCTGTCCGGCGCCATCCCAATGCCGTTGGGGGCTTCGTTCTGCACGTGGAAGCCGCGGGCGACAGTAATGTGTCCCAGTTCCCCGCCCCGCAGGTAGGCGACGGCCTCCTGGAGCATCTTCGAACTGCGGCGCTGGATGCCGACCTGCACAATGCGCTTCGTTTCGGCGGCCACCTGGACCATTCGGCGCCCTTCGGCCACGGTGAGCGAGAGCGGCTTTTCAACGTAGACGTCCTTGCCGGCGCGGCAGGCGTCGATCATCATGAGGGCGTGCCAGTGGTCGGGCGTGGCGATGGCAACGGCGTCGACGTTGCGGTCCTCAAGCAGCTTCCGGTAGTCCTTGTAGCGCGCCGGAGTGGCGCGGGATTTGCGGGCCGCCAGGTCGAGGTAGTCGTCGCGGAGGTCGCAGATGGCGGTCGTGACCGAGTCCCCGAACTCGAGAAAACCATCGTGCACCTGGTCGCCGCGGTTGCCGAGGCCGATGAAGCCCATACGCAGGCGGTCATTGGCGCCGAGGATGCGGGAGTAGCTGAGAGCGGTGAGGGCGAGGGCTTGGCGGCGATTCATGAAAGTGGAAGATGGAAGTGGAGGATCGTTACGCGATTGCAATCTGAGACTGTTAGATTGAAGGCGTGCGAACTTCCATTCTACTGTTGCTGATGGCGGCTACAATGACAGCGCAGATTCAGGTTCACGGCCACCGCGGCGCGCGCGCGGCACGGCCGGAGAACACGATCCCGGCCTTTGAATACGCCCTCGCCGCGGGCGTCGATGTGCTCGAACTCGATCTGGCCGTGACGAAGGACAACATCGTCGTCGTCTCCCACGATGCGACGATGAACCCGGCCTACTGCGAAGGTCCGGCCGGGGCCGAACGGGTGATCCGCCGGATGACGCTGGCCGAACTGCAGCGCTGGGACTGCGGCGCCCGGGCCAATCCGCAGTTTCCCCAACAGCAGGCGATCCCCGGCACGCGCGTGCCGACGCTCGATGCCGTCTTCACGCTCGCCAAGGGCGCCCGCGTGGAGTTCAACATCGAAACCAAGATGACGCCCGCGCATCCGGAGTGGGCCCCGGAACCGGAGGAGTTCGCCCGCCTCGTGCTGGCCGTGATCAACCGCCACGGCCTCGCCCCGCGGGTCATTCTGCAGAGCTTTGACTACCGGACTCTGCTGGCCATGGAGCGGCTGGCGCCGCAGATACGGCGCAGCGCCCTGCTACCGGCCCGCCGCGAGGAGGCCGGACGGGATTATGTCGAAGCCGCCCGGGCGGCTAAGGCGACTATTGTCAGCCCCATCTACCCGACCGTGACCCCCGAAAAAGTTGCCGCGGCGCACGCGGCCGGCCTGCAGGTGGTGCCGTGGACCGCCAATACTCCCTCCGATTGGGAGAAACTGGTGGCCGCGCAAGTAGACGCCATCATCACCGACGACCCGGCGGCGTTGATCGCCTACCTCAAGCAGCGAAAGCTGCGGTAGCCGCTACTTCTTCTTCCGGGTCAGGTCGCGGATCATCTCTTCGGTGAGCGGCTGGTGTTTGCCCTCGCTCCAGGCGGTCTGCAGGCGCGCCTCTTCGATACCGGCCACGCGCCCGAGCAGGATGTAACCCGGCAGGGCGTGGCTCAGATGGCGCCAGCGGGCCATATCGATCAGCGCCTCGAGCGCGCGCTCGCGCAGCATCCCGAGCAGAGCGGGATCGCGCTTTTCGGTCAACGTCAACAGGGCCGTCGCGGCTTTGTTCCGGTCGCTCCAGGCGACAGAGTTCAGGTGCTCGACAAACCAGGTGGGGCTCACTTTGAGACCGAGTGCCGGCTGCTTCTCGCTGAGAATCGTCAGCCCCAGCAGCGACCGCAGGGCATTGTTGCGTACGCCGTCGTCGGGGTCCTGCAGGGCGTATTGCAGGTCGTCGACCACGGTAGCCTTCTTGGGGACGTAGGCGATGACGTAGGCGGCCATGGCGCGCTGCACCTCGTCGGCGCTCGTGCGCAGCACTTCGCGCAGAATCGCTTCGTGGGCGGCGGCCAGCGGCAGGAACGCCAACTGCGCCGCCTGCGCCTCGCGGTTGGCCATGATGCTGTGGCCGCGCGTCAGGTCTTCGACGATGTCGCCCTGCCGGATGGCCGTCTGCAGTTTGGCGAAGAAATCGAGATAGGACTCGACGACCGGCGCGGGCAGCTTGGCCTCGCCTTCCGGGCTCTCCCGGTAGTTGAAGGCGGGGGCGCCGCGTTCTTCGATGCCGACGTAGAGGACGGCCTTGCCGTTCTCGCAGCAGACGGCTTCGAGGCGCGCCCGCACAACGCCGCTAACGAGTTCCAACCTCTCTTCGACATCGCTCTTCGAACGCGGCAGCGGGCCGCCTTCGGCGACCTCCAGCGCCTTCTTCAGGCGTTCGACGCTGGCCTTGCGGACCCCGAAAAAGTCGATAATGCCGATGCGGGGCAGCGAAGGGTTGGCGCTTTGGGCCGGCAGCAGGCCCAAAGCCAGGGAGAGAAAAAGAAAGAGGCGAACTACCACGATAGAGTGACGCAGCAAGCAGCCATCCGGCTACGCTTTTTGTTCCGCCAGCGGACCGATCACCGGCAGGGAGAAGCGCTCGCCCTGATACGCCTTGACCATCAGGAAGATCCACAGACCCAGCGTCAGCAGACTGACGCCGAGGCTCATCAGGCCGACCAACAACCCGAGGAGTCCGAAAATGTTGGAGGCAATCACGCCCATAATCGACAGCCCGATCTGTAGAGCGAAGGCGCCGCCGAAGGTGAAGATCGACTGCCATGCGTGGAAGCGGATGTTGCGGTCGCGGTTGTACGGCTCGAGAAACAGGAACAGAACGCCGGTGATGATGCCCAACGCATAGCAAAGCGTCGCGGCAACGTTACCCGGCATGCTGCTGGGCTGATAGGGCTGCTGCGGCGGCGGGTAGCCGCCCTGCGGGGGCGGTTGCGGCGGCGGCTGATATCCTCCCATCTGCATGCCGGCGGGGATACCGCCAGCCATCTGGGGGGAGGCTGATAGCAAGGGCGCGAAGTTCATAACTTAGATCTCTATCACGAATAGGCGAAAACCGTACCCGCAATCCATCAGGAATCCCAAAGATTCACGACTGTGCCCGGGGCGGACGCAGCATGGCGGCCGCGGCCGCCCCGGCCAGCGCAATCACCGCCAGCTTCCAATAGACCTCGTTGTAGCCCGCGGCGAGGTCGCCGGCCTGACGCGCGCGGTCCATGATTCCCGCAAAGTAGCCCGGCACCAGAAAGCCGCACAAACCCCAGGCCGAAAACACGAGACCGTAGTTGGCGCCCACGTTCTTCGGGCCAAAGAAGTCCGCGGTGTAGGCCGGCATCAGGGCGAGGTAGCCGCCGTAGGCAAACGCGGCCAGACACAGCCCCAGCAGCAGCGCGCCGAAGCTGCCGGCGGTCCGCAGGAAGCCCAAACAGGCCACCACCGAGACGACGCACATCAGCAGCACCGCGGGCTTCCGCCCCAGGCGATCCGAGACGCTACCCCACGCCAGCCGCCCGGCGCCGTTGCAGATGCTCATCACCCCCAGCGCGGCGCCGGCCGAGAGCACCGCCGTCGATTTCGCCATCTCCTGCAGCAGCGGCGTCGCTTCGCCAATCGCCGTCAGCCCCACCGCCGTTCCCAGGAAATAGACGAGCCACAGCAGATAGAACTGCCACATGCCGAGCATCGTGCGCGGTGCGATCTCCACAGCCGACGACTGCCCCGCCGGCGGGCTCCAGCCGGCCGGCCGCCAGCCGGGTGGGGGCACCTGGTAAAACTGCGCCGCGCCCACCACGCCCACCAGGAAGATCGCCGCTAAGACGAGAAACGTGCGTGGCACCGTGACGGCAAACTGCGCCGGATCCTTGCCGAGCAGCGCTTCGAGCAGCGGGCCAAACAGCAGCGGACCGACGCCAAAGCCCATTACCGCCAAGCCGACAATCCGGCCGCGCTGGTCCGGGAACCACTTGATGCAGGTCGCAATCGGCGTGACATAGGCAAAGCCCACACCGCAGGCCGCTACCGTACCGTAGGAGAAGATCAGACCATTCAGCGTGTCGCCCAGCCAAGCCGCCAGCAGGCAGCCCACCCCGAGCAGCACCCCGCCCGTGGTCGCCACCACGCGCGGTCCCTTGCGGTCCTGCCAGATGCCGCCGAGCACCATGGCCATGGCGAACGCCAGCAGCGAGTAGCGGTAGGGGGCGATCGTTTCCGCGCGGGACCAACCGTGCAACTGCGCCAGCGGCGCGCGAAACACCGACCAGGAATAGATTACGCCCAGCAGAACCTGCATGAAGATGGCAGCCGAGGCCAGACGAAGACGAGAAACAGCCATCGCACGATTCTACGCGATCAGGCGGCCATAAAGTTCCCGCAGGGCCCCGACGCTCAACTGCTCGGCGCGGAGCGGAGCCTCCGGCAGCGCGTCCACGACCTCATGACCGTAAAAGGGAGCGAGATTGTTCCGCAGCGTCTTGCGCTTCTGCGCAAAGCAGCGGGCGGCAAACTGCAGGAACCCCGCGGCCTCATCCGCCGCCGGCCGCAGCGTCAGGCGCACCACGGCGCTGTCCACTTTGGGCGGGGGACGGAACATGCCGGGCTTGACCCCGAACAGATACTCCGGCGTGCTGTAGGTCTGCGTCACCACGCTCAGGTAGCCATAGTCGCGGCAGCCGGGGGCGGCCGTCAACCGCTCGGCAACCTCTTTTTGAATCAGCAGCACGGCCTCGGTCAGCGCCGTGCGGGCGGCAAAGATCCGGTCGAGAATCGGCGAAGTGATGTAGTAGGGCAGATTGCCGGCGAGCACGGCGGGGCCCCACTGGGCCAGGTCGACGGTGAGGACATCGGCCTCGACGAGGGTCAGGCAGGGGTGGTCCGGGAAGCGCTCGCGCAGAATCGCCACCATGGCCGGGTCGAGCTCAATGGCGATCACATCGGCACCGGTGGCCAGTAGCCGCTGCGTCAGCACACCCTTGCCGGGACCGACTTCGACGATGCGCCGTGGCCCGGACCGGCAAACAGCAGCCGCAATGCGCTCCACCATCGGAGCGCTGTGCAGGAAATGCTGACCGAGTTTCTGCCCCAATCAGCCCTTAACTTCCAGTTGACTCCGGCGAATGGTGATGCGCAGTTTCGCGGTGGTCCGGTGGCCGAAGAACTCAGCAGGCTTGAAGCGCATGAACAGCAGGTTGTTTTCAACGGTCCGCCGCAGTTCGGCATCCCGCATCAGCACGCTTTCGCTGTCGGGCACCGAGTAGTCCACCATCCGGCCCTGCTCGTCGAGAATCAGGTCCAGCGTCAGATGGTCCGCCGGCAGGCCAAACGGCCCCAGGTCGCTCAACTCCGCGCTCTGGTACCAGGCCACCGGAGCATCGTCGTTGGCCAGGACCGGCGAAGACAGCATCGGCAGGATGGTGGCGAACAGAACGCAGGCCGTGGCAAAACCGCCGGCCATGGGCACCGCCATCGGGCGCCAGCTGTTGATGGTCCACATCTGCAGCCGGTGCCACCAGCGCACGCGGGAGGCCCTGCGCGCATGGTGCCGGCTGGCGGCCACGCGCAAGGAGACCGCCAGATTGACCGGCACCGTACGCGGCGGCAGAGCGCGCACGCCGCGCCGGAGGTGAATCAGACTGTCCAGATACTGGGTGCACGGCAGGCACCCGCTCAGATGGCGGCCGATCTCGCGGGCGCGGTCGGCCATACAGAAACGATCCAGATAATTGGCCGCTTCAAGCTGAATCGCCTTGCATTCGTTGGGATGTTGGCGGCTGTTCGCGTTGCTCATTTCACGATCTCCTGCATCCAAGCCATCGTCCCGGTCGAGACCGGGCCATAGGCTCTTGCATCGTTCGTTTTGGCCACGAGCGCACGGCGCAGGGCCTCGCGTCCTCGCAAAATTCTTGATTTGACCGTACCCAGCGACACCTGCATCACCTCGGCGATCTCCTCATAGCTGAGCTCTTCGAGATCCCGCAGCACAACGGCGGCGCGGAAATCGGGGTTGATCTCCCGCAGCCCCTCCTCGATCAGTTGGTGCCGCTCTTCGTTGAGCGTCAGTTCAAACGGGTCGCGCGCCGGGTCCGAGATGGACTCAATCCAACTGCGCGAACCCTCTTCGTCAACCTCTAAACCGACCTCCTGCTTGCGATGCCGGCTAAACCACCGGCGGTGGTTGTACGCCTCGTTGACGGCGATGCGGTAGACCCAGGTTTTGAGCGTGCTCTGGCCGCGGAAGGCCTCCACGTTGCGAAACACCTTCAGGAAAACCTCCTGCACGGCATCGCTCGCATCGGCGGGGTCGTTCAAAAGACGGTACACCAGGTTGTAGACGGGCTGCTGGAACCGGGCGATCAGCACCTCGTAGGCGCTCTCCTCGTTGGCTTTCAGCGCCCGCAGCAGCGCAGCATCCTCTTCGTGGCCATCCGCCGACCGGGACGCCGCCGGAGCATCCTCATAGCCGAAACCGATAATGGATTCTGGCAAAACCGACTTCCTTTCCCTGAGTCCCTTTTCTTTGAGTTCAAGGTCTACTGAACCATTCGACGCCGCACGGAGCGAAAAGTTCCCGCGCCGCTATTCTACCCGATAATTGGGCGCTTCCTTGGTGATGATGACGTCGTGGACATGGCTTTCACGCAGGCCGGCCGGCGAAATCCGCAGGAAGCGGGCCCGCTCCTGCAACTCCGGAATCGTCGCGCACCCGGTGTAGCCCATGCCGCTCCGCAACCCCCCGACGAGCTGAAAGACCAGATCGGCGATCGGCCCCTTGTACGGCACGCGTCCCTCAATTCCTTCCGGAACCATCTTGTCGCTGCGCGCCTGGCCGTAGCGGTCGGCGGTCGACCCCTCGCTCATCGCCCCCAGCGAACCCATGCCGCGGTAGCTCTTAAACGTACGCCCCTGGTAGAGAATCGTCTCGCCGGGGCTCTCATCGGTACCGGCCAGCAGGCTGCCGATCATCACGCAATCGGCGCCGGCGGCGATGGCTTTCGTGACGTCGCCCGAGTACTTGATACCGCCGTCGGAGATGAGCGGTACGCCGGCCTCGCGCGTGGCCTTGGAGCACTCGGCGATGGCGGTAATCTGCGGCACGCCCGCGCCGGAGACGACTCGCGTCGTGCAGATCGATCCCGGCCCGATGCCCACCTTCACCCCGTCCGCGCCCAGCCGGATCAGATCACGGGCGCCCTCGTAGGTGCCCACGTTGCCCGCCAGCAGCTGCACGTCGGGCAGCGCGTGCTTGACGGCTTTCACGGCGTCCATGACGCCCTGCGAATGGCCGTGGGCGGAGTCGATGGCGATGACGTCCACTTTGCGGCGGACCAGTTCCTGCGCCCGTTCAAGAAAATCGCCGGTCGAGCCGATGGCCGCGCCCACGCGCAGGCGGCCCTGTTCGTCCTTGGCCGCGTTGGGGTACTTCAACTTCTTCTGGATATCTTTGACCGTGATCAGGCCCTTGAGCGTGTAGCTATCGTCCACTACCAACAGCTTTTCGACGCGGTGCTTGTGCAGAATGCTTTCGGCGTCTTCGAGCGTGGTGCCGACGGGGACGGTGATGAGCCGGTCGCGCCCCTGCGTCATCCGTGAAGAGACCGGCAGATGGAAGTTGGTTTCAAAGCGCAGATCGCGATTGGTCAGGATGCCAACCAGATGGCCGCCTTCGGTGGTCACCGGGACGCCGGAGATGCGGAACTGCTTCATCAGTTCGAGCGCGTCGGTGATGGGCTGGTCGGGGCGGATGGTGACGGGATCGACAATCATGCCGCTCTCAGAGCGCTTCACGCGGTCGACCTCCTCCACCTGCCGTTCGAGCGTCATGTTGCGGTGAATGATGCCGATGCCGCCCTGCTGGGCGAGGGCGATGGCCAAGTGCGCTTCCGTCACCGTGTCCATCGCGGCGCTGACGATCGGAATCTGCAGCGGAATCCGGCGGGTCAGCAAGGTTCGGGTGTCGGCCTGCCCGGGCAAAACGTTGCTGTGCGCGGGCTGCAGGAGAACGTCGTCAAAAGTGAGGCCTTCCTGAATCTGATCGGGAATCATGTACGCCTCCAGGATAGCTGGTAAACTGAGGCTTTATGTTAGCAGCTACTCAATTGCGCCCCGGAATGGTGGTGAAGTTCAACAACGAACTGCATACGGTTTTCAGCATGGTACACCGGACGCCGGGCAATTTGCGCGGGTTTGTGCAGGTGAAGATGCGCAACCTCCGGAACGGTTCCCAGATTGAACATCGTTTTGCGTCCGAGGACAAGATTGAGAAAATTGCCCTCGACGATCAGGAGATGGAGTACCTTTACGACGACGGCGAGATGTACTACTTCATGAACACCGAAACCTTTGAACAGCTCGGGTTCACCGAAGAGGTGCTCGGCGATGCGGTGAAGTACCTGATCCCGAACCTGAAGATTAACATCGAATTTTACGAGGGCCGCGCGGTGGGCGTCGAACTGCCTCCGTCGGTGCCGATGAAGGTCGTCGAGACCGAACCCGGCCTGAAGGGCGCCACGGTGTCCAATGTCGGCAAGCCGGCCAAGATGGAGACGGGCCTGATTGTGCAGGTGCCGGCCTTCATCAACGAAGGCGAGACCATCCTGGTTTCAACCAGCGAGGGCAGCTACATGCAGCGCGCCTAGCAGCGCCGCCTCTTCGTGCGGAAACACCGTGCGCAGATCGATCAGCAGTTGGCCTTTTTCCACCCTGGCAATCACCGGCGGCTTCCCTTCACGAAGCCGCCGCTCCATTTCGAGCCGCGGAATGGCGAGCAGGTAGGTGGGCAGTGACTGGTCCGGCGTGCTGCCGCCGCCGACGAGCGATTCGCCCGGGATGACGGTCGAGGCCAGATCGAGTTGCGTGCGCAGGCGTTCGGCGCGGTCGCGGATGCTCTCCGGCGTTTGGCGGATCATGGCGAGGGTTGGCACATCGTCCCAGCGTTCCGTGACGATGGCCCGGAGGGCGTTTTCGAGCGCCTGGGTGACGAGTTTATCGATGCGCAGCGCACGGAACATCGGGTTGCGCCGGATGCGTTCGATGGTCGGGCCTTCGCCCGCGATCAACCCGGCCTGGGGCCCGCCGAGCAGCTTGTCGCCCGAGAAGGTGACCACGCTGACGCCGGCGGCGAGCGAATCGCGCACCAGCGGTTCGTCGATGCCGTAAGCCTTGAGATCGACGAGACAGCCCGAACCGAGATCCTCATAAACAGGCACGTTGAGCGAGCAGAGTTCGCGGAGGGTCGGTTTGCCGGTGAAGCCGGTGATATGGAAGTTGGACGGATGCACGCGGAGGATGAGCGCCGTGCGGTCGGTAATGGCCGCCCGGTAATCGTCGAGGCGCGTGCGGTTGGTGGTGCCGACTTCGACGAGCGTGCATCCGGCGCGGCGCATGATGTCGGGGATGCGGAAGCCGTCGCCGATTTCGATGAGTTCGCCGCGGGAGACGATCACCTCCGCGCCGTGGGCGAGTTCGTGGAGCACGAGGTAGGTAGCGGCGGCGTTGTTGTTGACGGCGAGGCCGCGGGCGTTGAGCAGGTAGCCGAAGAAACGGTCGAGGTGATGATCGCGGCGGCCGCGGCGGCCGGTTTTGAGATCGTATTCCAGGTGCGAGTAGCCGGCGATGGGGGTCGAGGCACCGAGCGGGGCGCGGCCTAGGTTGGTGTGCAGGATGACGCCGGTGGCGTTGATCACCGGCTGCAGCGAGGGCTGGGTCAGGGAGTCAATCGTGACGGCGGGATCAGCGGGGCGGCCTTGCCGGACCTCTGCGATCGCGGTCTGGGCGGCCGCCTTCAGGAGACCATGCGGGAGCTCCGGATAGAGCGCCCGCAACTTCACGAGGACCGCTTCGACGCTGGTGAGCTCCGTGATCATTTCTTCGGCAGCATGGGGAAGAGCTGGCGGATTTCGTCTTCGGTGGGCCGCCGTCCGTACTCGCAGATTTCAAACGCTTCGAGATACTTCGGGGTCTTGGCGGCGCCGTACCATTTGGCGAAGGAGGCCTTGGCCTCGTCGTTGAGACGCGGATTGGAGCGTTCGGCGCGCAGCCAGGCCTTGCGGGCAGCCGGGTCCTGCGGCACCTTCTCGGACACACCGCTCACCCACGGGAGCCACTCGTAGAACTGCGAGACGTGGGCATCGAGGCCGTCGATTTTCTGCTCAAAGGCGGCTTCAATGTCGATGACGATGTCGGGCCGGAAAGGGTTCGGCCGCTGGAAGTAGTCCGAGAAGTAGAGGAACACGGGGTTTTTGCGCAGCGCCGGAGCGTCGCTCACGATGTTGGGTACCTGCACCATGTAGGCCGCGTCCTGAATCAGGATGCCGGTATTGCGGTGGTCGGGGTGGTAGTCGTTGGTGCGGTGCGTGATGACGACATCGGCCTTCCAGTTGCGGATGGCACGGATAATCTGGCGGCGGACGTCGAGCGAAGGGGTCAACTCGCCGTCGTGGTTCTCCATCACCTCGTACTCGGCGATGCCGAGGCGGCGGGCCGATTCGGCGGCTTCGGCGCGGCGGCGGTTGGCCAGCATCTGGCCGCCCATCTGGTGGTGGCCGGCGTCGCCGTTGGTGACGCTCACAAATTTCACCTGGTGGCCGAGCCGGGCCAGCAGAACGGCGGTGCCGCCGAACTTGATGTCGCAGTCGTCCGGGTGGGCGCCAATGGCAATGATGCGGAGGGGTTGCGCGGCCATGCTAACGGCCAGCAGAGCTAGAAGAAGAAATGCTCGCATGAGGGGTTTCGGGTTCGTTGTGGGCGTCCCGGCGCAATTGGCTCAGTTTCATCCCGGTGGCCAGCAGCGCCACGAAACCAACTGTCCAGAGCGGGACCGTAATCACCAAGAATAGTAGAGTCGCAAAGCCGATGGCGGTTTCGCGCGCCACGCCGAACAGCATGAGGCCGATGACGACGAGCCACTGAAAGGTGCCGACGTTGCCCGGGGCCTGCGGCGGCACGGCGCCTAGCCGGATGATTACGAGCAGAATGGCGCACTCGCCCGGGGTGAGTCCGAGTTGAAAGCCGGTGGAGAGAAAATAGATCGGCGCCGCCTGCAGGGCCAGATAGAGCCCGCTCCACAGAAAGCTCTGGTAGAAGGATGGGCTGTGGCTCATCGAGCCCACCGCGCCCAACAGATGCTGGAAGCCCTGCGCCCAGATCGTCTTCTCAAGCCAGCGTTCCGCGCGATCCTGGGCCAGAATCGCAAAGGCCAGCAGGCAGCCAATCCCCAGCAGCAGGATGGCCAGAATGCGGCTGCCCACGACGAGCAACTCGGGAAGCTGCACGAAAAACGACGCCACAAAAAAGCTGGCGATGAGCCAGATGCCGTCAAAGAGCCGCTCGATGACGACGCTCGACACGACCACCGAAAACGGCACCCCGGACCAGCGGGCCTGCAGCAGGCTGCGGATCACCTCGCCGGGGCGCAGCGGCAGCACCTCGTTCGCGAACAGGCCCACGTAAATGGCCTGCATGGTGCGCAGCTTCGGCAGCGAACCGAGCGGGCTCAGCAGCAGATTCCAGCGCCAGCCCTGCACGCAGTAGACGGCGATGTCGGCCAACACGGCCGCCAGGATCGTCGGGGCTGGCACGGCCTGAATCCGCGGCCATTGCTCCGCCCAGTTGAAGTTACGGTAAACGTGGAGCAGGCAGGCTATGGAGACAGCATAGCCGGCGACCGGGATGACCCAGCGGGGGAATCGTTGCCGAGTTGCAGCAGACATCCGTTAGTTCCATGATAGGCTGACCTTCATGCGAAATATCCGCCAAGTGGCGGTGTTGGGTGCAGGAACCATGGGGGCAAGGATCGCGGCGCATTTTGCCAACGCCGGGGTTTCCGTGCTGCTGCTCGATCTGACCCTGGACGCCGCGCGAAAAGGCCTTGACACCGCGCTCCGGGCCAGGCCCGGAGGCTTCTTTCTGCCCGAATACGCCGCGCGCGTGACGCCCGGAAGCTTTGCCGACGACTTGGCGAAGGTGGCCGGCTGCGACTGGATCCTCGAAGCGGTGACGGAGAAATTGGACGTCAAGCGGGAGCTGTGGGGCCGGGTGGCCGCGCTGCGGGCGCCGGACGCCATCGTCTCCACCAACACCTCCGGCATTCCGCTGGCGCAGATCAGCGCGGGATTCGAGAGCGGATTCCGGCAGCATTTTCTGGGCACGCACTTCTTTAACCCGCCTCGTTACTTACACTTATGCGAGGTGATTCCAGGTGACGAAACGAACCCAACGCTGCTCGACGACGTCGAACGGTTCCTCGACCGGCGGCTCGGCAAGGGCGTGGTGGTCTGCAAAGACACCCCGAACTTCATCGCCAACCGCATCGGCAGCATGTGGGGCGCGAGCGCCTATCAGTACACGATCGAAGACGACCTGACCATTGAAGAGGTCGACGCGCTGACCGGGTCGCTGATCGGGCTGCCGAATTCGGCCAGCTACCGTCTGCTTGATATCGTGGGGCTCGACATCTGGGTGCACGTGGCCGAGAACCTCTACGGCATGGTGCCGCATGATCCGTGGCGGGAGCGGTTGCAGCCGCCGCCGTTTGTCGTCCAGATGATGGCCAACCGGTGGCTGGGCGAAAAGACCGGGCAGGGTTTCTATAAACGTGTGGGGCCGGACAAAGAGATTCACGCCCTCGACTGGAAGACGCTCGAATACCGCAAGGCGAACAAGCCCCGCTTGGCGCCGCTGCCCGACGAGTTGCCGGCGCGGCTGCGGGCGCTCGTGCAGGGCCAGGACAAGTACGGCCGGTTTGTCTGGAAGGTGCTGCGCGATGCTCTGTGGTACTCGGCGTGGTGCGTGCCGGAGATTGCCGACCGGACCGTGGAGATCGACCGGGCCATGCGCTGGGGCTACGCGCACACCTACGGGCCGTTTGAGCTGTGGGACGTGCTGGGTTTTGAAGCAACCGCGAAGCGGATGCAGCAGGAGGGTCTCGCGCTGCCCGCCGGCATCGAGACGATGCTCGAACGCGGCGCCAAGGGCTTCTACCGTTCGGCGGATGAGAAGGGCGAGCCGCGGACGGAGTTCTTCGACCTCGGCGCCGGGCACTACCGGCGGATCGCCGAGCGGCCGGGCGTGATCTCGCTGGCGGACCGGAAGCGGGCCGGGGGCGTGGTGCGGAAGAACGCGGGCTGCTCGCTCGTCGACCTCGGCGACGGCTGCCTGTGCCTGGAGTTCCACTCGAAGATGAACGTGCTGGGCGCCGACCAGGTGGGCGAGATCACGCAGGCGATCGAGGAGACGCGGCGGAACCATCAGGCGCTGGTGATTGGCAACCAGGGCGATCTGTTCAGCGCCGGGGCGAATCTGGTGCTCGTGCTGATGCTGGCGCAGGAGGGCGAGTGGGACGATCTGAACCTGGCGGCGCACCAGTTTCAGCAGGCGAACATGGCGATCAAGTACGCGCCGGTGCCGGTGGTGGTGGCCGGGCACGGCCGGGCGCTGGGCGGCGGGGCCGAGATTCTGCTGCACGCGCCGCGGGCGGTGGCTTCGGCCGAGTTGTACATGGGTTTGGTCGAAGTGGGCGTCGGGGTGATTCCCGGCGCGGGCGGCTGCAAGGAGATGATTGTGCGGCTGAAGGATCCGCGGAAGGTGTTTGAGACCATCGGCTACGCCAAGGTCTCGGGCAGCGCGGACGAAGCCAAGCAGCTGGGTTTGCTCGACAAGGGCGCGACGGTGGTTTTGAACCCGGAGCGGCTGCTGGGCGTGGCCAAGGCCGAGGCGCTGGCCATGGTGGACAGCTACCGGCCGGGGGTGCCGCGGACGGACGTGAAGGTGGCCGGCGAGCCGGGCATCGCGCTGCTCCGGACCGGGGCGTGGATGGCGCATCAGGGCGGCTACATTACGGACTACGACGTGGTGATCGCCGGCAAACTGGCGCATGTGCTGTGCGGCGGCGCCGTGGCGGCGGATACGCTGGTGAGCGAACAGCGGCTGCTGGATCTCGAGCGGGAAGCGTTTTTGAGTCTGTGCGGCAACGCGCAGACGCAGGCGCGGATGGCGCACATGTTGAAAACCGGCAAGCCCCTGCGGAATTAATGACCCTGCGGAACTAAAGCGATGAATGAAGCGGTAATTGTAGATTGCGTACGGACCCCGGTCGGCAAAGCGCCGCGGGGGGCGCTGCGGCACGCGCGGCCGGACGATCTGGCGGCGGTAGCCATCGAAGGGCTGCTCGGCCGGTATCCGGCGGTGGCGGCGGCCGAGATTGAAGACGTGATTCTGGGCTGCGCGACGCCCGAGGGCGAGAGCGGCATGAACGTGGCGCGGATTGCCGCGCTGCGCGCCGGCCTGCCCGAGACGGTGTGCGGGGTGACGATCAACCGCTTCTGCTCCTCCGGGCTGCAGGCGATCGCGATGGCGGCCGAGCGGATCCGCGCCGGGATGGCCGAGGTGCTGGTGGCCGGCGGAACCGAAAGCATGAGCCTGCTGCCGATGGCGATGATGCGGATTGCCCCGAACCCCTGGCTGGTGGAGCACCGGCCGGAGATCTACATCAACATGGGCCTGACGGCGGAGAACCTGCAGCGGCGCTACGGCATCAGCCGCGAGGAGCAGGACGCCTTTGCCTTGGCGAGCCATCAGAAAGCCATGGCGGCGCAGGAGAGCGGGAGGTTCGACGACGAACTGATTCCGGTGGGTTCGTTTCGCAAAGACGAGGGTCCGCGAGCGGATACCTCGCTCGAGGCGCTCGCCAAACTGAAGCCGGCGTTTCACGCGCAGGGGACGGTGACGGCGGGCAACTCGTCGCAGACCTCGGACGGGGCGGCGGCGGCGCTGGTGATGTCGGCCGGGCGGGCGGCGGCGTTGGGGCTGAAGCCGCGGGCGCGATTTGTGAGTTTTGCGGTGGGAGGCGTGGCGCCGGAGGTGATGGGCATCGGCCCGGTGGCGGCGATTCCGAAGGCGCTGCGGCTGGCCGGGTTGACGCTCGACGACATCGGCGTGATCGAGCTGAACGAAGCGTTTGCCGTGCAGGCGCTGGCGGTGATCCGCGAGGCGGGCCTCGCGCCGGAGCGGGTGAACGTCAACGGCGGGGCGCTGGCGCTGGGCCATCCGCTGGGTTGCACGGGGGCGAAGCTGACGGCGACCATCCTGCGCGAGATGGAGCGGGGCGGGCACCGATACGGCATGGTGACGATGTGTATCGGCGGCGGCCAGGGCGCGGCCGGAATTTTTGAGAGGATCTAAGGCGATGCAAGGCGGCGGATTTTTAGTAGAAGACCAGACAGCGGAACAGGTTTTTACCCCAGAGGACTTCACCGCGGAGCACCGGGCGATTGCGCGGGCGACCGAGGAGTTTTCGGCCAAAGAGATTGAGCCGAATCTCGAGGCGATTCAGCATCAGGAGCCGGGCGTGGCCGTGCGGGTGCTGAAGAAGTCGGCCGAGATTGGGCTGACGGCGGTGCTGGTGCCGGAAGCCTACGGCGGCATGGAGATGGATCTGACCTCGGCGATGATTGTGGCCGAGGGGATCGCCAAAGACGGCTCCTACGCCGGCTGGCACGGGGCGCACAGCGGGATTGGCACGCTGCCGGTGCTGCTCTATGGCACCCCGGCGCAGAAAGAAAAGTACCTGACGCGGCTGGCTTCGGCCGAGTTGATTGGCGCCTACTGCCTGAGCGAGCCGGAGGCGGGCTCGGACGCGCTGGCGGCCAAGACGCGGGCTGATCTTTCGGCCGACGGCACCTACTACACGCTGAACGGCCAAAAGATGTGGATCACCAACGGCGGGGCGGCGGATCTGTACACCGTGTTTGCCAAGGTGGGCGGCGAGAAGTTCACCGCGTTTCTCGTTGAGCGGGCAACGCCGGGCGTCTCGGCCGGGGCCGAAGAAAAGAAGATGGGCATCAAGGGCAGTTCGACGACGCCGGTCTTCTTCGACAACGTGAAGGTGCCGGCCGAGAATGTGCTGGGCGAGATTGGCCGCGGGCATATCATCGCCTTCAACATTCTGAACCTGGGACGGCTGAAGCTGGGGCCGTTCGCCGTGGGCGGCATGAAGAACGTGCTGCAGCTTTCGCTGCAGTACTCGAAGCAGCGGGTGGCGTTCGGCAAACCGATTGCGCAGTTTGGCATGATGCAGGCCAAGCTGGCCGAGATGGCCATTAAGACCTTCGCGGCCGAGACGATGAGCTACCGGGTGACCGGGATGATTGAAGAGAAGCTCACCGGATGGAGCTGGGCTCAGGCGGACGCGGCGGCGGTGAAGCTGAAAGCGGTGGAGGAGTTTGCCGCCGAGTGCTCCTACATCAAAGTGTTTGCCAGTGAGGCGCTCGACTACGTGGTGGACGAGGGCGTGCAGATCCACGGCGGCTATGGCTACCACCAGGATTACCTCGTCGAGCGGGCCTATCGCGATTCGCGCATCAACCGGATTTTCGAAGGGACGAACGAGATCAACCGGATGCTCGCGACGGGCATGATTCTCAAGCGGGCACAGCGCGGGCAACTGCCGCTGGTGGCGGCGGTGAAAAAGCTGCAGGGCGAACTGCTGGCCGGGCCCAGCCTGGCCGGCGGGCCGCCAGACCTTGTGAAAAACGCGAAGAAAGTGGCGCTGCTGTGCCTGGGCGTGGCCTATCAGCGGTATCTGACCGAGCTCGAAAGCCAGCAGGAGATTCTCGCCGGGCTGTGCGATATCACGATGCAGGCGTTTGCGATGGAGTCCGTGCAGTTGCGGAGCCGGAAGCACAACGTGGCGCCGAAGATGACGGCGGTGTTTCTGCAGGAGGCGATGGAGGAGGTGGAGCGGCAGGCGCGGACCGTGCTGGCGGCTTGCGCCGAGGGCGACGACCTGCGGGTGCAGTTGGCGGCGCTCAAGCGTTTGACCAAGTTTGAGCCGGTGAACATGATTGCACTGCGGCAGGAGATTGCGCAGCGGCTGCTGGCCGCGCAGCGGTATGTGCTCGCCTAAACAGCGGGTGTATGTGCTGGTGGGCTTGCCGGCGGCGGGCAAGTCCACTTGGCTGGCGCGGCGCGGGGTGACGGCGCTCTCTTCGGACGCGATGCGGCTGCTGCTGCGGGATAACGAGGCAGACCAGACCATCCACGCGCAGGTGTTTGCCTTGCTGCGGAGACTGCTGCGGATGCGGCTTGAGCTGGGGGCGGCGGCGAGCTACATTGACGCGACAAACCTGACGCGGCGGGAGCGGCGGCAGTGGATTAAGCTGGCGGACTGGTATGGGGCCGAGTGCGTGGCGGTGTACTTCGATACTCCGCTGGCGGTGTGTTTGGAGCGGAACGCGGGGCGGGCGCGGGTGGTGCCGGCGGAGGCTATGGAGCGTCTGGCGAAGCGGCTGAGTCCGCCGGAGTTGGCGGAAGGGTTCGCGTCGATCGAAGTTGTTCCCACTTGAGCAGCACGAAGCCCCAGAGGGCGACGGGGAGCAGGAGGAGGGCGGCGGTGAGGCCGGCGACCTGTTGCGGCGTCCAGCCGCGATCGATGAGAAGGCCGGCCGAGGAGCTGGCGAGCGACATGATGATGACGGCGCAGCCGAACTCGGCGGAGAAGACGCGGCCGCGGAACTTGTCTTCGGTGTTGAGCTGGAGCAGGATGGTGGAACCGACCCAGGTGATGGTGCTGCCGAGGTGGGCGATGATGACGGCGAGGCAGGCGGTGGGCAGGTTGGGCGCCTGGCTAAGGAGGAGATAACCAAACGAAGCCAAAACGAACCCAATGAGAATGGCGTAGCGCTGGCGGGTCTGGTTGCGGCCGGCGATGTAGCCTTGCAGGATGGGGCCGGTGAGGGCGCCGATGCCGCGGCAGCCCATGAGCAGGCTGACGCCGAGAGCGGCGGCGCGTTCCGGTTCGACGTGGAGCCAGTTGACGGCGAAGCGGTCGCGTCCGAGCATGGTGAGCAGCACCCAGTTGGAGGCGATGAGGGAGTTGCCGGACTTGACGAAGAGGGTGGCGAACATGCGGCCGTCCTGGCGGACGTAGCGGATGCCGTCGGCGATGGGTTTGAAGTCGAACAGGTCGCGCCAGTGGAGGGGGGCGTGGCCTTCGGCGTGGGGTTCGTGGAAGGCCATGCGGCGGACGAGCAGGGCCGAGAGGAGGAACGAGACGGCATCGATGGCGAAGACGGCTTCGCGGCCGAGAAGGGCCAGGGCGACGCCGCCGACGGTGAAGCCCATGGCGAAGTTGAAGCTCCAGGTGGTGGAGCTGAGCGCGTTGCCGACGAAGATTTCGTCGCCCCGGGTAATGTTGGGTACGACGGCTGCGCGAGCCGGTTCAAACAGGCCCCACATGACGGTTTCGAGAAACAGCAGGACGTAGAGCAACGGGAGCATATCCGGCGAGCGGACAAAGAGCATGCAGCCGATGATGGCGGCGCGGCAGAGGTCGGCGAGGATCATCACCTGGCGGCGGCTGATGCGGTCGTTGAGCACGCCGGCGGCGGGGGCGGTGAGGCATTGGGGGAGCACCTGCAGGACGAAGGCGAAGCCGATGGATTCGGCCTTGCCGGTGAATTCAAGCAGGAGATCGTAGAGCGCCAGCGTGAAGAACCAATCCCCGATTTCGCTGATGATCTGCGAGCTCCACAGCAACCGGTAGTTGCGGTTGCCGCGGAGCAGGTTCCAGTAGTCGGGGATGGTGACGCGTCGGCGGGCGGTCATTGGTCGATGGTGTAGAGCCCCATGCGTTCTTTCACCGTTCGCACGATGCCGGCGGCGGTGGGGGTGACGCGGTCGCGGCCTTCCTGCAGAATGCTTTCGAGGTAGCCCGGGTCCTGCATGAGTTCGTGGTAGCGCTGCTGCATGGGCGCGAGGCCGGCGAGAACGGCTTCGGCCACCTGCTTTTTCAGGTCGCCATAGCGCATGCCGGTGAAGTGGCGTTGCATTTCGGGCTGGGACCAGTCGGTGAAGGCCTGGAAGATGCCGAGGAGGTTTTGCACGCCCGGGCCCATGGTTTCAAAGTCGACGGCGGGGTTGGAGTCGGTGGTGGCGCGCATGATTTTTTTGCGGGCCTCTTCGGGTTTGTCGAGCAGGCCGATGGCGTGGCCGGAGCCGGCGGTGGACTTGCTCATTTTTTTCGTGGGGTCGTCGAGGCCCATGACGCGGGCGCCTACCATGGGGAGGCTGGTTTGGGGGACGACGAAGGTTTCCCCGTAGAGGCTGTTGAAGCGTTCGGCGATGTCGCGGGTGAGCTCCATGTGCTGGCGCTGGTCGTCGCCGACGGGGACGACGGCGGCGTTGTAGAGCAGGACGTCGGCGGCCATGAGGACGGGGTACTGGAGCAGGCCGTCGCCGATGGTTTCGGCGGCTTCGGCTTTGGCTTTGAACTGGGTCATGCGTTCGAGCCAGCCGAGGGGGGTGACGCAGGTGAGGAGCCAGCCGAGTTCGGCGTGCTGGGGGACGCTCGACTGGACGGTGAGCGAGGTGATCTTCGGGTCGATGCCGGCGGCGAGATAGAGGCCGGCGACCTGCCGGATCTTTTCGCGGAGTTCGGCCGGGGGCTGATAGACCGTGATGGCGTGGAGATCGACGATGCAAAAGATGCATTCGTAGTCGTGCTGCAGCTTGACCCAGTTCCGCAGGGCGCCGAGGTAGTTGCCTATGTGAAGGTTTCCGGTGGGCTGCATCCCGGAGAAGACGCGTGCTTTCATCGCAATCAACCAGTCTACTAGTCCACAATAGGAGTCAGTGCAAATAGAAGTTGAAAAATTGGTTTATGGCGGCGATGGATTGAGCCGTCATGAAGGGCGCGTGGTGTTGACGCCGTACGTGCTGCCGGCCGAACAGGTGCGGGTGGCCGTAGCGCGGGAGCGCAAGGATATGCTCGAGGCGACCGTGGAGGAGGTTCTGACGCCGTCGCCGCAGCGGGTGGAGGCGCCGTGCTCGCATTTCGGCACCTGCGGGGGCTGCCACTACCAGCATGCCGCCTATGCCTACCAGGTGGAGCAGAAGGCGGCGATTGTACGGGAGGTTTTCGCGCGAATCGGGCGGATGGAGATTACGGGTGAGATCGAGACGATCACGGGAAACCCGTGGGGGTACCGGAACCGGATCCAGCTGCACATTGACGGGACGAAGATTGGATTCCGGGAGGGCGGATCGCACAAGCTGCAGCCGATTGAGCAATGTCCGATTGCGTCGCCGAAGTTGAACGAGTGCATCCGGATCATTCGCGGGATGCTCAAGAACTCGCGTTGGCCGGGATTCCTGCGATCGCTTGAGCTGTTCACCAACGAGAAGCACGTGCAGGTGAACGTGATTGAGACGATGGCGGGTCGGCGGGTGGCGCGGCAGTTTTTTGACTGGTGCGAGAGCGAGATTCCGGGGGCGATTACGGGGCCGCTCGAGTACGAGGGGTTCCGGGTGAGCCATCGGTCGTTTTTCCAGGTGAACCGGTTTTTGTTGAAGAAGCTGGTGGCGGCGGCGATTGGGGAGGCGACGGGGGAGTTGGCGCTGGAGATCTACGCGGGCGTAGGGTTGTTCAGCCTGCCGCTGGCGGACCGGTTTGCGCGGGTGGTGGCGGTGGAGAGTTCGAAGTCGGCGGTGGAGGATCTGATTTTCAACGCCAACCGGGCGAAGAAGAGCGTAGAGCACCACCGGGCGAGCGCGGATTTGTTCCTCGAGACGATGCAGCGGAAGCCGCAGTTCGTGCTGGCGGACCCGCCGCGGGCGGGGCTGGGAGCGAGCGTGGTACGGGATCTGATCCGGCTGCAGCCGGGACGGATTGCGGTGGTTTCCTGCGACCCGTCGACGCTGGCGCGGGATGCGAAGTTATTGTTGGCGGCCGGATATGCGATTGAGCGGTGTCAGCTGATTGATCTGTTCCCGCAGACGTATCACATCGAAACGATTACTCACTTCGTACACGGAGGATAGACCGATGCGGTGGCTGGGCGTTCTCGTCCTGACGATTCCCTTGGCGGCGCAGTTCCCCGCCCTGCGCTTGGAACCGCTGATGACAGGGCTGCGGGCTCCGGTGCAGGTGACGCATGCGGGAGACGGGTCGGGCCGGCTGTTTGTGGTGGAGCAGCCGGGGGTGATCCGGGTCTGGAGCAACGGGGCGCTGCGGGCGACGCCGCTGCTCGATATTCAGTCGCGGGTACGCTACAGCGGGGAAATGGGACTGCTGGGATTGGCGTTCCCGCGGGGGTTTGCGCAGAAGCGGTACTTCTACATCAACTACGTGAACCGGCAGCAGGAGACGATTGTGGCCCGGGTCCGCATGACAGCGGACGACAACGTGGCCGATTCGGCGAATGAGGAGGTGGTGCTGCGGGTGCGGCAACCCTACACCAATCACAACGGCGGGCAGATCGCGTTTCATCCAAAAGACGGGCTGCTGTATGTGGGGATGGGGGATGGGGGGTCGGCGAACGATCCGCAGAAGCTGAGCCAGAATCCGGCTTCGCTGATGGGGAAGATGCTGCGGTTCGATACAGAAGGGATCGCGAATCCGCAGCCGGAGATCTGGTCGAGCGGATGGCGGAATCCGTGGCGGTTTTCCTTTGACCGGGAGACCGGGGACATGTGGGCGGGGGACGTGGGGCAGAACCGGTGGGAGGAGATTGACTTTGAACCGTTTGGCGCGCCGAAGGGGTTGAATTACGGCTGGAGTCTGATGGAGGGGCACGCCTGCCAGGATGACCGGAACTGCGAGACGCGGACGGACCTGGTCCGGCCGGTGTTTGTCTATGGGCGGAGTGAGGGGTGTTCGGTGACCGGGGGCTTTGTCTACCGGGGGAGTCAGTATGCCGAGTTGCGGGGGACCTACCTGTTTGCCGACTACTGCAACGGGAACGTGTGGGGATACAAGGGGGGAGCGGCGGTGCGCTTTGCGGCGACGGGCCAGCAGGTAGCGGCGTTTGGGGAGGACGAGTCGGGCGAGTTGTATCTGGTGAATATAGACGGCGTGGTGTCGCGGATTGCGGCGGTGGCGGCGCCGTGGCAGGTGCGGGCGGTGACGAACGCGGCGAGCTTTGCCGGGGGGTTGGCGCCGGGGGGCATCGGGACGATTTTCACGACGCCCCTGCCGGGGGTGACCGGGACGGTGACGGCGGAGCGGTACCCGCTGCCGGTGACGCTGGGCGGGGTGACGGTGCGGGTGAACGGTGCGCCGGTGGGGCTGTATGCGGTGACGCCGCAGCAGATCAACTTTTTCATCCCGTATGCGCTGCCGGGGGTGCAGGCAGAGGTAGGCATTACATTGAATGGGGCGGCGGCGCCGGTGGCGGTGATTCCGTTGCGGGCGGTGCAGCCGGCGCTGTTTACGAGTGACGGGGTGTATGCGGTGGCCACGTTTACGCAGGGCGTGGTGTCGTTGTTCGCAACCGGGCTGGGCGATGTGACGAACCGGCCAGCCAACGGGGCAGCGGCGCCGGCCAATCCGCTGGCGGTAACGCGGGAGGCGGTGACGGTAACGCTAGGAGGGCGGCCGGCCGAGGTGCTATATAGCGGTTTAGCGCCGGGCTTTGCGGGGTTGTACCAGGTGAACGCCCGGATTCCGGGGGGATTGACGGGGGAGCCGGAGGTGGTGGTGACGGCGGCCGGGGTGCGGAGTCCGGCGCTAAAAATCCGTCTACCCTAGGCAGCAGAGTGCTAAACTAATGTCTTGTCAGGTCTCGGGCTCCGTGCAACGGGCGGCTGCAAACCCCGCCAGGTCCGGAAGGAAGCAACGGTAGTGGTTTAGTTCGTGTGCCGCGGATCACCCGGGGCCTGGCATTTTCCTCCTCCCAAGCCCCGCATGTATCAGGTCATCGCGCGCAAGTACCGGCCGCAGTCGTTCTCTGAACTGGTGAGTCAGGAACACGTCAAGACCACGCTCGATAACGCGATTACGCAGCGGCGCATTGCGCACGGTTACATCTTCAGCGGGCAGCGCGGGACGGGCAAGACGACGGTAGCCCGGCTAATGGCACGGTTTTTGAACTGCGTCGAAGGACCGACAACGAACCCCTGCGGGGTGTGCGCGAGCTGTAAGGAGATTACGGCGGGCGGCGCGGTGGATGTGATCGAGATCGACGCGGCTTCCAACCGCGGCATTAACGAGATGCGGGAGCTGCGCGAGAGCGTGCGGTACCGGCCTGCGCGGGACCGCTATAAAGTCTTCATCGTCGACGAGGCGCATCAGATCACCAACGAAGCGTTTAACGCGCTGTTGAAGACGCTCGAGGAGCCGCCCGAGTGGGTGGTGTTTATCCTGTGCACGACGGAGTCGCACAAGATTCCGACGACTATTGCTTCGCGGTGCCAGCAGTTTTCTTTTCGCAGCGTGGATTTTGAAGAGCTGCTGAAGCGGATGGAGTGGATCTGCGGCGAGGAAGGGATTACGGCCGAGCCGGAGGCTTTGGCCGTGATTGCGCAGGTGGGCGAGGGGTCGGTGCGGGATTCGCTGTCGGCGCTTGACCAGGCGATTGCCTGCTGCGGGTCGACGCTGCACGCGGCTGAGGTGCGGGCGCTGCTGGGCATGTTCTCGCAGGACGCGATGGAGCAGGTGACGACGGCGCTCGAGCAGAGCGACGCGGCGCGGATGCTGGAGATTGTCGATGAGCTGGAGCGGAAGGGCGCGAACTTGCAGCACTTCTGCCGGGAGTTGGCGCGGCATATCCGGAACCTGCTGGTGGCGAAGATTTCGGGTGAAGCGACGCGGCTGATTGCGGCTTCGGCGCGGGAGAAGCAGAGTCTGGCGCAGGTGGCGGGGCGTTTCGGCGAGCTGGACCTGACGCGGTACCTGCAGATTGTGCTGGATGTTTTTAAAGACCTGCAGTACTCGCTGCAGCCGCGGCTGCATTTGGAGATTGGGTTGTTGAAGCTGGTGCACGCCGCCAAGCTATCGACGATTGAAGAGGCGCTCGCGAAGCTGGGCCCGGGTTCGGGGCCGGCGGCGCCGGGCGAGAAGCCGCCGCCGGTGCGGCAGGGGCCGCCGGGCGGGGCGAGGTTCGGGGCGGCGGGGAGCAGGGACGGGGATCCGCTGGCGGAGTTGGAGCGGGTGCAGCCTTGGCAGGCGAAGCCGCAGGTAGCGGTGCCGGCGGCCGGGGCCAGAAGCGGGGGCGACCCGTTGGCGGAATTAGAGAATCTGCAGCCTTGGCAGGCGAAGCCGAAGGTGGCGGCGCCCGCGCCGGCGATAGCGAAGAGTGACGAGGATCCGTTGGCGGAACTCGAGGGAACGAAGCCCTGGCAGGCTGCGGCGAAGGCTCCGGCGGGCAATGCGTTCGTCGACCGGTCGCCCAAGGCGCCACCGGCGCCGCCCGCTGCGGCCGCCAAGCCCGCTGCGGCCGCCAAGCCCGTGGACGGCGACTTGCGGTCGCGCCTCTATGCCGCGGCGCTCGAGCTGGGCTTGAAATTCACGGCCGACGGAATCGAAGCGGCCGAGATCTCCGAGGTACCGGGCGGGTTAGAGATCGTCGCGCCGGAAGAGACCGAGTTCACCATGAAGGAGTCCGATGTGAACCGCGTGCTGGCGGCCATCGGCATGACGGGCGTCCGCGCCAAAGTTCGCTTTTCGGCAACGGTGCAGAGCGGCCCCCCACCGGCGGCGCGGCAGGCGGCGCAGGACGATGCCACCGAACGGGCGTTGGCCCATCCGGCGGTGAAACGGTTTCAGGAGACATTTCCCGACGCACAGGTGCGCAGCGTCCGCAACTTGAAGGAGTAAAGGCATGAAACTACCCGGCAATATGCAAGGCATGATGGCGCAGGCCCAGAAGATGCAGGCCAAGCTGCAGGAAGACATCGCGGCGATTCGCGTGGAGGCTTCGGCGGGCGGCGGGATGGTGACGGTGAAGATGGACGGGCAGAAGCGGTGCCTGGGCGTCACAATCGACCCGGAGGCCGCCGGCGATGCCGAGATGCTGCAGGACCTGGTGCTGGCCGCCTTCAACGAAGCGCACAAGAAAGTGGAAGACGAGACGCAGAAGAAGATGAGCGGCATGCTGGGCGGCCTGGGGCTGCCTCCGGGGCTGTTCTAAACCGCCATGCCGGACCTGGCCGAACCGCTCGCGCGTCTGGTGGATGAGTTCCGGCGGCTGCCGGGGGTGGGAGCGAAGTCCGCGCAACGGATTGCGTTTCACGTGCTGCGGTCGTCGACCGAAGACGCGCAGCGGCTGGCGCGGGCGATTGTCGATGTCAAAGAGAAGCTGGGGCTGTGCCGGATCTGCAACAACATCAGCGATAGCGAGTTGTGCCCCTACTGCACGAACCCGGGGCGGGATCAGCACATCATCTGCGTAGTCGAAGAGGCGCCGAACATACTGCCGATTGAAGTGACGCGGACTTTTGACGGGCTGTACCACGTGCTGCACGGGTCGATTTCGCCGCTGCGGGGCATTGGGCCGGAGCAGTTGCGGATCAAGAGTTTGCTCGAGCGGCTCAGCGACGGGTTGGTGACCGAGATTATTCTGGCGACCAACCCGACGGTGGAGGGCGAGGCGACGGCGGCCTATCTGGCGCGGCTGCTGAAGCCGCTCGGCATCAAGGTGATGCGGATTGCGATGGGGATTCCGGTGGGCAGTGACCTCGAATACGCCGATGAGGTCAGCATGTCGAAGTCGCTCGAGAATCGCCGCGAGATGTAGTTAGAGCACGCGGAGAGGGTCGAACTGGCGGAGGCCGGCGTCGGTGAGCGAGCCGATGGGGACTTCGCGGAGTTGATTGGCCGGGGCGTCGGCAAGGAGTTCGACTTTGAGGTAGTTGCTCGAGAGCGCCATGGGGCCGTGGCCGAGGGTGACGACCGAAAGCGACTGGCCGAGGAAGCTTTGGCGGAAGGCGCGATGCTTGCGGTCGGCGAGTTCGCGGAGTTGGCGGTTGCGCTCTTTGCGGACGGGGATAGGGACCTGGCCGGGCGCTTCGGCGGCGGGGGTGCCGGGGCGGGCGGAGTAGGTGAAGACATGGAGGTAGGTGAAGGGGAGTTCGTCAATAAAGCGGTAGGTTTCGGCGAATTCGGCTTCGGTTTCGCCGGGGAAGCCGACCATGACGTCGGCGCCGATGGCGGCGGAGGGCATGAGGGCGCGGGCTTTGGTGATGCGGTCGGCGTAGTGGCGGGGCCGGTACTTGCGGTGCATGCGGCGGAGGACGGTGTCGGAGCCGGACTGGAGCGGGGCGTGGACGTGGCGGGCGATGCGGGGGGAGTCGGCCATGAGATGGAGGAGATCGTCGGAGAAGTCCATGGGCTCGACCGAGGAGAGGCGGAGGCGTTCGACGGAGGTTTCGGCGAGGAGGCGGCGGAGGAGGCCGGCGAGGCGGAGGGTCTGGCCCGGTTCCCTGCCCCAGCGGCCGAGGTTGATGCCGGAAAGGACAACTTCGCGGTAGTCGCGGCTGAGGTTCTGGACCTGGGCGATGACCTGGTCGGCGGGCATGGAGCGGCTGCGGCCGCGGACGAAGGGGATGATGCAGAATGAACAGCGGTTGTTGCAGCCGTCCTGGATTTTGAGGTTGGGACGGGCGCGGTCGCCGGCGGCGTCTTCGATGGGGGCGGAGAGGAAGTCGTGCTGGGCGAAGATGTCGCCGACGTGGATCTGGCCGTGAAAGGGCGTGAGGGATTCGGCGACGATGTCGGGGATTTGAGTTTTGTGGGATTTGCCGACGACCCAGGTGACGCCGGGGAGGGCGGCGAGCTCTTCGGGGGCGCGTTGGGCGTAGCAGCCGGTGAGGAGGATTTGGGCGGCGGGGTTTTCGCGGTTGACGCGGCGGACCATGGCGCGGACATCGTCGTCGGCGTTGGCGGTGACGGTGCAGGTGTTGAGGACGACGAGGTCGGCGGCGCGGGCTTCGCCGGCGCTAACGAGACCGCGCTGTTCGAGCAGAGACTCGAGCGCGGCCCCGTCGGCCTGGGTGGCGCGGCAACCGAAATTGTGAACGAAAAAGTTCCGCAAACCTCTATTCTGGCAGTTTTTCGGGCGGTTCTGGCAAGAAGAAGCTGCTGAGGAAGCCGATGAGGTAGACGCCGGTGGCGACGCAGCCGGCGGCGAAGGCGAGCTTGGCGGCGGGTGAGGCGCCGGGGGTGTAGTTGGCGAGGGTGGTGGTGACGAGCGCGGCCGAGGTGCCGAGCATACGGCCACCGATGTTGGCGGCGAAGCTTTCGCCGGTGCCGCGCAGGTGGGTGGGATACATGCGGGGCAGATAGTTGCCCCAGAAGCTGAACTGGGCGACGGTGAGCAGGCCGGCGGCGAAGACGCCCCATTTGAGCACGTCGACCGGAAGATCCATGGCGGAGAAGAAGACGAGCGGGACGAGGACGAGGCCGGGGACCTGGAAGACGCGGAGGAGTTTGCGGCGGCTGAGGATGCGGACGGCGAGATAGGCCAGAATGACGCGGCCGACGAGGCCGCCGATCTCCTGGAAGAACTGCACGTTCGAGACGACTTTCTGCTGCAGCGGGCGGGCGAGGGGGAGCACTTCGGCCAGGCCGGGGACGATGCGGGGCAGGTGCTGAATCGCGCCGAAGGCGGCGCCGTAGCTGGCGGCGTACATGATCATGGTGACCCAGGTGGTGCGGCTGTACTGGGGCTTAAAGAGTTCGGCGAAGCTGGGGCGGCGGAGCGTGCCGGCGGCTTTGTGCTGGGCCCAGAGCGGGGACTCCGGCAGGAAGGGGCGGATGATCATCAGCGGGATGGCAGGCAGGACGCCCGAGATGAGCGTGTAGCGCCAGGCTTCGTGGCCGCCGTGGATGGCCGGGAGGTTGGGGGCCCAGGAGACGGCCAGGAAGTAGGCGCCGGTGACGAGCAGGCCGCCGATGGAGGAGAAGGCCTGGGTGTAGCCGAGGACGTTTTCGCGCTGCTTGGGATCCGGGAAGAGTTCGGCGAGCCAGGCGACGGCGGCGACGAACTCGACGCAGACACCGATGAAGGTGGTGCAGCGGAAGAAGAGGAGCTGTTCGAGCGAGGTGGCAAAGCCGGCGGCGAGGGCCGAGAGGGCGTAGATGAGAATGCTCCAGACGAGGACGCGGCGGCGGCCCCAGAGGTCGGTGAGGTAGCCGCCGACCATGCCGAAGATGCCGCCGGCGAAGGCGGGGACGAAGAAGAGGATGCCGGTCCAACTGTTGAACTCGGGGGTGCCGGGCTTGAGCTGGCCGAGTTCGGCGAGCGCGGGGCCGGCGATGAGCGGCAGCACGAGGAGTTCGTAGATGTCGAAAGCAAAGCCCAGGGCGGCGACGGCGCAGATGAGCCATTGAAGGGGCGTGAGCTTGTGGGATGGAGGCATGGGGATGATTATACAGAGGCCGGAGGGAAGTAGCGTTCGATGGTGGCGGCCGAGGGTTTCGGGGTGAGGAGCGAGACGCCCCAGACGAGGGCGGCCGAGATGAGGGTCATGGGGACGACGGGAGCGAAGCCGGCGATGGTGAAGCCGCGGGGGAGCAGGTAGAGCGCGACGGTGGAGGCGGCGACAAAGAGCGTGGCGGCGAGGGCGCCCCATTTGGTGGAGCCGCGCCAGCAGAGGGCGGCGACAAACAGCGGAGCCATGGCGGCGTAGCCGGCGAAGGCGTACTGGACGGCGAGATCGAAGATGGCGACCTTCGCGTTCAGCGCGGTGAAGTAGGCAAAGGCCGTGACGAGAACGACGAAGAGGCGGCCGGTGGCGATCTGCGCCGTTTCACCGAATCGCTGCTTGCCGCCGTAGAAGGCGAAGATATCTTCGGTGAACATGGTGGAGAGGGCGAGAATCTGCGAGTCGCTGGCCATGACGGCGGCCATGATGCCGGCGCCGAGGAGGCCGGCGACCCAGACGGGGGCGTAGCGGCCGAGGAGCAGGAGCATGACGTCATCGCCGGGGACGGGGCGGCCGGTGGCGGCTTTGGCTTCGACTTTGGCGGCGATGGCGGGGACGTCGGTGGCCTGGTTGGCGGCGACGCCGAGATAGACGCAGGGGAGCCAGATGAGGAGCAGGCAGACGGGATAGAAGATGACGGTGCGTTTGAACTGCGTGACCTTGCGGGCGGTGAGGCAGAAGATGGCGATGTGGGGGAAGGCGATGGCGGAGAGCGGATTGAAGGTGTAGCCGAGGAAGGTGGTGAGGGAGAAGTTTTCGCGGGTGAGGAGGCTGGCGGTGCGGGGGTTTTGGAGCAGACGTTCGGTGACGGCGACGAAGCCGCCCATGCCTTGGCTGATCAGGCTGACGGCTACGGCGCCGAAGCCGAGGAAGAGCACGGTTTGGAAGGCATTGACCCAGGCGGTGCCACGCATGCCGCCGAAGAAGACGTAGCTCATGACGACGAGGGCGACCAGGAGGCCGCCGAGCCAGAAGGGGATCCAGCCGCCGCTGAGGACGCTGAGCGTGGTGCCGCCGCCGATGACGCCGATGACGATGTAGGGGACGAGCAGGGCGGCCTGCAGGCAGAAGATGAGGGTGCCGATGTGGCCGCACTCCCAGCGATCGCGGAAGATCTGGACAGGGGTGATGAGGCCGAAGCGCTTGCCGGCCGACCAGAGGCGGGTACCGATGAAGAGCAGGCAGAGCGGCACGACGAGGGCGGAACTGGAGGCCATGAGGCCGTAGGTGACGATGCCGAAGTTGAAGGCGTGGCCGCTCGAGCCGAGGATGGCGAAGGCCGTCATGTGGGAGCCGAACAGGCTCAGCAAAAAGACCCAGGGGCCGAGGGAGCGGCCGGCGAGGAAGAAGTCTTCGGACTGGCCGCGGGAGCGTCGGAAGGCGAAGATGCCGATGTAGAGGACGATGGCGAGGTAGGCGAGAACGAAGAGAGCCGGGATCATTTTTCCCGCTCCAGCCCGGCGGGCCAGCACCAGCGGACGAGGGCGGCCATCAGTAGCGCGGCGGCCAGGGTGTAGAGGGCGTGATACCAGAGGCCGACGGGAAGAAAGCTGAAAGCGAGGGGACGGGCCACGGGCCAATGCCACCAATCCTGGTGGAGGAGGTAGAAGAGGGCAATCGTGGTGACGACCAGCGGGGTTTTCACAAGAGACCATGATACGCAAATGCGGTAGGCAGCCGGGTTACTTTCCGGGCCTGGCGTGCGTCTGTTCTGTTGGCGTGGCGTCCGGCCCGATGATGGAAACTTTTAAAGGGTTTCGCGGCGCTTTGATAATCTGAAGAATTGAGGTGAGCGATTGCAATTGGTGCGGGCGACCGGAATTTTTTTCTCCCTGGTGGTGATGGCCTGCGGCCAGACGACCGCGACGTTGAATGGGACGATCCACGACCCGAGCGGTGGCATCGTGCAGGGGGCCGAAGTTTTGGTGACCCAGAAGGCGACCGGTTTGGTTCGGCAGGTTTTGACCAACGGCGTGGGTTTGTTTCGCGTCCCGGCGATTCCGGTGGGCGAGGTGGAGGTACGGATTACAGCCAAGGGGTTCCGGCCGATGGTGCGGCAGGGGATTTCGCTGTCGGTGAACGAGTCGGCGACGATTGACGTGACGCTCGAAGTGGGGGCGGTGGACCAGGAGGTTACGGTGAACGCCTCGGCGTCGCAGGTGAACACATCGACCTCGGAGTTGGGCTATCTGGTGAGCGAATCGGCGATGCGGGAGCTGCCGCTGAACGGACGGAACTACACGGACCTGGCGCTGTTGCAGCCGGGGGTGGTGGCGTATCCGCACCGGGATGGCGGGTCGGTGGTGGCCCATGGCTTGGGGACGTCGATTAACGGACAGGATCCGCGGTCGAACGTGTATCTCATTGACGGGACGCCGCAGAATGATATGACGAACGGGCCGGCCGGGTCGGCGGCGGGTACGGTGCTGGGGGTGGAGGCGATCCGGGAGTTCCGGGTGGAGGTGAACACGTACAGCGCCGAATTCGGCCGCAATAGCGGGGGCCAGATCAATGCGATCACCAAGTCCGGCACCAACGCCTGGCACGGGAGTCTGTTCCACTTCCTGCGCAACGACAACTTTGATGCGCGGAATTTTTTCGATCCGGCCAAGCGGCCCGATTTCAAGCGGAACCAGTTCGGCGGCAGCATTGGCGGCCCGCTGCGGAAGGATAAGGATTTCTTCTTCTTCACGGTGGAGAGCCTGCGGGACCGGTTGGGCCGGACGATCAGTTCGATCGTGCCCGACAACAACGCCCGGGCCGGGATTCTGCCCGATGGGCCGGTGACGCTGCAGCCGGCCATTCTGCCGTTTCTGAACGAGATGCCGCGGCCGAACGGGGCATCGCGTGGGGGCGGCCTGGCCGACTACATCTTCGGCTTTAACCAAAAGGTGGACCAGAACTTTTTGCAGGGCCGCTACGACCGGAACGTGGGTTCGCGCGGGCAGTTTTTCGCGCGGCACACCTGGGACGACGCCGTGCAGGTGCTGCCGACGGACTTCCCGCAGTTTCCGCGCGAGTTTCTGTCGCGCAATCAGTTTCTGACAACCGAGTACCGGCATATCCTCTCGCCGCAGACGCTGCTGCATGCGCGGGCCGGATTCAGCCGGACGCGGATCGGGCAGAACATTGAGGCCAACACGGCAACGCCGCTGGCTGAATTTGTTCCGGGCCGCGGCACGACGGGAAATATTGACATTGGCGGCATGCCGCGGTTCGGCACGCAGAGTTCGGCCAATTTGCGGCTGACGCAGAACGTGTTCAGCTTCGATACGGGCGTGACGATCACCCGCGGCAGCCATCTGATCAAGGCGGGCATGATGGCCGAACGCTACCAGATGAACATGGTGAACCCGACGTTTTCGCTGGGTACGTTTGGCTTCAACGACATTCGGAGCTTCCTTGAAAACCGGCCGGCGCGGTTTCTTGGCCTGACGCCCGCCGCCACCTTCGACCGCTACTGGCGTTTCACACTGATGGGTTTCTACGTGCAGGACTCCTGGAAGCTGACGCCGCGGTTCACGCTGAACCCGGGCATGCGCTACGAGTTCGCCACCATGCCGCAGGATATCTACGGCAGGGATTCAAACATGAAGAACCTGTTCACCGACGCCGTGACGGTTCCCGGGCCGCTCTACGCCAACCCGACGCGGAAGAATTTTTCGCCGCGGATGGGCTTTGCCTGGGATGTGTTCGGGACGGGCCGGACGTCGCTACGCGGGGGCTACGGCCTGTTTTTTAACACGAACAACCAGCAGAACCTGATCGTTACGGTGACGAATCCGCCGGCGACGCCGCGCGTATCGATCGCCAACCCGACCTTCCCGCTGCCGCCCTTTGCGCGGGCGATTGGGAACACGGTACGGCCGGTGGAGTTCAACCTCAAAAATCCTTACGTGCAGCAGTGGAACCTGAACGTGCAGCAGCAGCTGCCGGGCGGCTTTGTGGCCACAATCGGCTATGCGGGCGCGCGAGGCATCCACCTGCTGCGTTCAAACGATGTCAACATCGTCGAGCCGGTGCGGCAGGCCGATGGGACGCTGTTCTTCCCGGCCGGCGCGCCGCGGCGAAACCCGAACTGGGCAACGATTGAACTGAAGTCGAGCGATGGGAACTCGTGGTACCACGCCGGGCTGCTCGAGATCCGGAAGCGGCTGGGGCGCGACCTGCAGTTCCAGAGTTCGTATACTTTCTCGCGGAACATCGATACGACGCAGGCCTCGACGTTCTTCTCGGACGGAACCAATGGCACGACGTCGGCGATGCCGGAGTTTGCGGGTTTCAACTACAACAAGGGCCTGTCCGATTACCACGCCAAACACAACTGGGTGGTGAACTTCACCTACGATCTGCCAGTGGCGCGTTCGGCTACCGGATGGACCAAGACGGCCTTTGCCAACTGGCAGTTGGCGGGCATCAACAATCTGCGGTCGGGCAGCCCGTTGACGGTTTTCGTCAGCGGGAATCGATCGCGCTCGGGCTGGGCGCCGTCGCTGGGGCCGGGCCTGGGGCAGGACCGGGCGTCGATCGCGCCGGGCTATACGCACCAGAGCGCCGTGCTGGGCGGGCCGGACCAATACTTCGATCCGCGGGCGTTTGTGCTATCGGCGCCGGGTACGCTCGGCAATCTTGGCCGCGGAACGTTTATTGGCCCTGGGTTGCGGGGCTTTGATCTGGCGGCGCTGAAGTCGTTCCGACTGGGGGGCTGGAACGAAAATGCGCGGATTCAGTTCCGGGCCGAATCGTTCAATCTGTTCAACCATGCCAATTTCGCGCCGCCGAGCTTGCTCGCGATTTCCACCACCACCGGTCCGCTGGGTGGTTTCGGGCGGATCCGGTCGACGGTGACCTCATCGCGGCAGATTCAGTTCGCACTCCGGTTGCAGTTCTGATTTGCCATAATCGCCGCTCCATGTCATCCAAGGAGAAAAAACGCAGTATGCCCTGGTAGCTTTTCGCGCTCGGCGCCATGCTCGCCTGGAGAATTTACGGCCCCATTTTGCATACGGGAGAGGGAAAACGGGGCAACCCGATGAAGGCGTTACGGTGCGTGGGCGGCGCGTATTTTCTGCTTGGGGTACTGGTGCCGGTGCGGCAACTGCAGTCGAGCGGCGGCATGGGGACGTTTGACCGCACCGGGATGATCAATGCCTCGATCGGCGGCGCACCGCTGATCAACGTGCTGTGTACGATGTACCTGCATCCGCCGGAGACGAAGGTGAATCCGCTGCTGTGGCTCGGCTATGTGATCACGGCGGGCGGCGCGGCGATGGTGTTCTACTTCAAGCCCAAAGGGTAACAATTAGCGGCGGCGGGCGCCGATGCAGTAGAGGGCGCCCGCGGTGCGAATGAAGATCTGTCCATCGGAGACGGCAGGGGAAGACAGCGTGTACTCCTTCATGTCGTTCTCGGCGAGGACTTCGAAGGTGGGACCGGCTTTGATTACGGTCACCAGGCCGTCTTCGCTGGTGATATAGAGCTTGCCGTCGGCGAGCACGGGGCTGGCCGAGTAGATGGCTGGCTTGATTCGCTGGCCACCCCAGATTTCGGCGCCGGTCTTGGCGTCGAGACACCAGAGGATGCCGCGGTCGTTGGCGACGTAGAGATACTTGCCGTCGGTGACGGGGGTGGGCACGTCGGGTCCGTTCGGGCTCTGCCAGACGACATGGGTTTTGGTGACATCGCCGCGGCCGCCGGGGCGGAGGGCGGTGAGGGGTTTGACGCGGGTGGGGCAGTAGATGAGCCCGTCTTTCACGACCGCCGAGGCGATGATGCGGTTCATGGGGTTGTTCTGCGGGTTGAGGACGTTGGCGCGCCAGAGTTCTTTGAGCGTGAGGGGATCGTGGCCGGTGACGACGTCGCCGCCGGTGATGATGAGCTCTTCTTTGGTGCCCTCTTTCCAGATTTGCGGGGTGGTGTAGGAGTCGGGCGATTCGACGATGGCGTCGGTGGGCCGGTCGACTTTGTGGAGTGTTTTGCCGGTGCGGGGGTCGAGGCGGAGGAGGTAGGAGGGGTCGTCTGTCTTCATGCCGTGCAGGACCTGGACGTAGAGGGAGCCATTCCAGAGCAGCGGCGAGGAGGCGTAGCCCCAGTTGAGGCCGAACTTGCCGTAGTCGCTCTGGATGTCGCGGCTCCAGAGCTCTTTGCCGGCGAAGTCGAAGGCTTTGAAGATCCCGACGCCGGTGAGGACGAAGACGGACTTGCCGTCGGTGACCGGCGAGGGCGAGGACATGTTCTGCTTGTTGATTTTGTAGTTGCCGCCGGCCAGTTTGCGCTGCCAGCGGAGCTGGCCGGTGGTGCGGTCGATGTCCCAAAGATGGAGATCCTCGCCATCGGCGACGTTGAGGAGGACGTGTTCGCCCCAGATGATAGGGGTGGCGCCGCTGCGGCCCGGCAGAGGGAGTTTCCAGGTGACGCCCTCGTCGGTGGTCCACTTGGCAGGGAGGCCTTTTTCGCTGGAGACACCGTCGAGGGAGGGGCCGCGCCATTGGGGCCAATTCTCCGCCCAGCCCAAGCCAACCGCCAACAGACTCAATAAGAGGAAACGAACCATAGCGAGAGGATATCTCAGTTCAGTCCCTTGCCAAAGGTGTGCAAAATGATATCATTGTGATATGAGAGAAAAACCGATAATTGTCCCAAGCGGCTATCTGATCCTGCTCGTCAATCTGATGATATTCGTCGCCGCCATTGCTGTCCTGATCTTGGCCAAAGGCAGTCCCGAGAAGGTCACGCTGATTCTCACCGGCGTCTTCCTGATCCTCCTCGGGTTAGTCATGATGCCCGGGAACTTCACGGTCCAGCCCAACGAGGCGGTCGTTCTCCAACTCTTCGGCCGCTACATCGGCACCGTAAAGGAGCCCGGTCTGCGCTGGTCGAACCCGTTCTATTCGAAGAGGAAGGTCTCCCTGCGCGCCCGCAACTTCGAGACCAATCACCTCAAGGTGAACGATCACGACGGCAACCCTATTGAGATCGCTGCGGTCGTCGTCTGGCGTGTAGTTGACTCTGCCGAAGCCACCTTTCAGGTCGATGACTACTCCCACTACGTCAACGTCCAATCCGAAGCCGCCCTCCGAAACCTTGCCACGGTCTATTCCTACGATGCCCACGAGCCCACCGATATCTCCCTGCGCGGTTCCACCGACCTGGTCGCCGAGCGCCTCAAGACCGAGGTCCAATCCCGCCTGTCCGTTGCCGGCGTCGAAGTAACAGAGGCCCGGATTACGCACCTGGCCTATGCGCCCGAAATCGCCGCGGCGATGCTCCAGCGCCAACAAGCCGGTGCCATTATCGCCGCCCGGTCAAAGATCGTCGAAGGGGCGGTCAGCATGGTGGAGATGGCGCTCGAACAGTTAGGTCGTCGATCAATCGTCAATCTAGACGAGGAGCGGAAGGCGGCGATGGTGTCGAACCTGCTCGTCGTCCTTTCCAGCGAGCGCAACACCCAGCCCGTGGTCAACGCCGGTACATTGCATCATTAAACGATGGCCGAGAAGAAGTCATTTCTGCTTCGTGTCGACGCCAAGACACTCGATTTGCTCAAGCAGTGGTCGGAGGCCGAGTTCCGCAGTCTGAACGGGCAGATCGAGTACGTGTTGCGGGAGGCGCTGAAGCAGAGCGGGCGGTGGAAGCCGGGAGAGTGATAGATTACGGGGATCTATGCGTTTTGTTCTTTGTTTGTTGAGTCTGGGGGCGCTCTACGGGCAGCGCCCGGTGCCGGAGCCGGCGGCGCAGTTGTTGTGGCCGGGAGGCGCGCCTGGGGCGTTGGGGGAGACCGAGAAGGATCAGCCGTCCTTGACGCCGTGGTTGGCCAAGAATCCTAACGGGCAGGGGGTGGTGGTGTGTCCTGGGGGTGGGTACGGGGCCTTGGCCATGGACCATGAGGGCAAGCAGATTGCGCAGTGGTTGAATTCGCAGGGAGTTTCGGCATTTGTATTGAAGTACCGGTTGGGACCGCGGTACCGGCATCCGGTGATGTTGCAGGACGTGCAGCGGGCGATTCGGACGGTGCGGAGCAGGACGTCGGATTGGAAGGTGGATGTGGGGCGGATTGGGGTGTGGGGATTTTCGGCGGGCGGGCATTTGGCATCGACCGCGGCGACGCATTTTGACCGGGGTCGGGCGGGCGATGGGGATTTGGTGGAACGGATGAGTTCGCGGCCGGACTTTGCGATTTTGGCCTATCCGGTGATTACGTTGACGCAGGAAGAGTTGGTGCACAAGGGTTCGCGTCGGAATTTGTTGGGGGAGACACCGGATCCGCAGTTGGCGGAGCTGCTTTCGAATGAAAAGCAGGTATCGGCGGAGACGCCGCCGACGTTCCTGTTTCACACGAATGAGGATACGGGGGTGCCGCCTGAGAACAGCGTGCTGTTTTATTTGGCGCTGCGGCGGGCGGGCGTGCCGGCCGAGTTGCATGTTTATGAAAAGGGCCCGCACGGGGTGGGTTTGGGGTGGAGCGATCTGGCGTTGTCGAGTTGGCCGGGACGATTAGCCGATTGGCTGAAAAGACGCTGATGGAGTTGACACTTTCGGCTTGGATTTGTTGAAATAGGAGGGTCGGAAAGTTAAGTGTTCCTCGGTAGCTCAATGGTAGAGCATTCGGCTGTTAACCGAAGGGTTGTAGGTTCGAATCCTACCCGGGGAGCCAAATCTTTTCAAGGTCTTAGCGACCATCCCTCCCTTCCCTCCTCCCTCAAAAAATGACGACTGTAGGGACTTTTGTAGGGACACTCCTTCAATATGAGTACAAACGGATCCACATCGTGGATCCGTTTGCGTTTGAAGTGGCAAACCGACCAAACGCGGGTGATGGGTGTCTGGCTGCCCTCAACAAGTCTCTACGTCTCCGTGATCTTGCCTAAAGGGCGAGAGTGCATCGGAGCTGTTCGGTTGAGGCTCCTTGCGATCAGCGAGACAGGTTCGCTTCTGACACTCGCACCCAAGGCCAACGATCTCTCAACTGCCGCCCGGGAGCGGCCGTAGGCAGTGGCCAAATGCTTAGAGGCGTCATCATTCATCAGCTTCCGTCAATGGATCTTCGCTTTGCGGGTTTGATCCCTCGCCTTCCGCGTATTGCGGTTCCTCAAGTTGGGGGCTGCTACTTTTTCTCAATAATTCCAAGAGCGCGGGCTTGTTGGCAGCCGTCTTTTGCGTCAGCCAAACTTTCTCCATGGCGTCCCGTTTTGTCTGCATACGAATATGGCTATAGTGCTTCACCATCTGTGGGCTGACGTGACCTGCGAGATCCATGATCGTCTGATCTCCGGCACCGCTTTCGGCGAGTTCGGTAATGAAGGTGTGACGCGTATCGTGTAGGCGGCCCGTCACACCTGCGCGTTTGCGCACGTTGGACCACGCGGTCTTTAAGGTAGTGACCGGGCGAGTTGGATCCAGCTTGTTTGAACGGCCTGTCGGGAAAATGTACCAGTTCGGATCGGTGATTCCGAACCGCGCCTCGAACCACTCTCGATGCTCAAGGAGCGCGTTCTGGAGATCAGGGTTCAATGGAATTGTTCTTCCCTCGCCTGCATCGGTTTTGCTCCTTCCTACCGTTAGATACGACTTTTCAAAATTCAAGTCGCCCCAGCGCAGGTGGCGGATTTCACCGGCTCGCATACCGGTACTTTGGGCGATAACGATCGAAAGATGTATGTGCGGCGATCGCGTATTTCGGGCGGCTTCAATCAATTTTTGTTTCTCCTCTATTGAATAGGCTTTTGCCTTGCTCTTGGGTACCTTCAGCTTCAGCGTCTTGTCCTTCTTTAGGCGATTGCGGATCAGTGTTCCGCGGTCACCCAATAACCGGAGCAGGAAGCCGACTTCCTCATTAACGGACTTTGGTGCGGCCTTTTCTCGGAGTCGGGCGTCCTGGTATTCCGTAACCGATCTTTCGTCTAGATCAACGACCATCCGATCGCCCAGAATCCGAACGACATGCCCAACCGCATACTTCGCAAAGGTGGTGCTCTTGTGGCGTAGCGCATAGCTTGTCAGGTAGTCTTTCGCGACTTGCCCTAGGGTTTGAATTTGGAGGTGTCGGACGTCCTCAACACTGTTGAAACCTTCTTCGAGCTCCCTCCTTCGCTTCTGCTCGGCGAGTTTCGCAACCGACTTACTAGTCGCCTTTGTGGATTCTTGGATCCTCCGGCCCGAGAACCAGAATTCGTACCACCAAACTTTGCCGCGTTTGAACAGTGACATATGGCGATGCTCAGGATGCGAATTTTTCGCGGCGTGGCCGAGCCGGCTGCGGCTCTTTCTTTGTGGATAACCCTCCGCTCGGCAGCGAGGCCAACCACTCTTCCAGGTCGCGCACCGAGTACCGAACCAGAGAACCCACCTTGACGAAGCGCGGTCCCCGGTTCTCCACGCGCCAGCGGCGCAGGGAGGCAAGGCTCACTCTCAGTTCCGTGGCAACTTCTCTCTCTGTGAAATAGACAGACATCTCAACCTCCTTGGATCCCGGCTCAAAATCGAGTACGGAGGCCCCGTACGCACTTGAGTTGTTTTAGCCCGAATTTGCCCACTGCCAAAGCGACTTGGTGAGCAACAAAGATGCCCGGCGGGGAATACCGCAATGTGACGACCATCCCTGCACTTAGGGCTGCATGGCCAAATTGCACGAGCATGGTGGAAGTGAGCATTGGATGGGTTCCTTGAACTTTTATGGTGAGGTTTTCGGAGAGCGAGGACTCTTAGCAATATGGGCGGGTGTTTGCATCTTTACCGACCTATAGCCACCGAAGTACCGGTTGGGCTGAATTGCGCCCCGAAGGGTGAACAAAGTCCTCCGACTCATCTCGTTTCGTGGCATGTCCTTCTCGCTCTTTCAGTACTTCTTACTCCGCAGTTGCGGGGGGCAACTGACCCCGAAGCCCTACTGAAGGAGGCGGATCGCCTCGCCGAACTGGGTAATCTGAACAGAGCTCGAGATCTGTACGCCGAAGCCGAAACACTTTTTGGGCAGAACGGCGACCGGGCCAAGATGTTCCACGCGAAGTTTGGTCGACTTCGCCGTGATGTTGAGAAAGGTCCGTACGACAGTTATCTTCAACTAATTGCTGAAAGCCTTATCGACCCGGTTGTGGCCGCCGACCCATTGCTGCAAATCCGGGGGCTATCGGTTCAAGGCCTCATTCATATGAACCTCGACGGAAAGGCGGCGAGAAAAGATTGGACAACAATTGCGGAGCTGGCTCAGAAAATCGGGGACGACAAATGGGCCAATCGCGCCCGCGGACAATTGGGTTTGGTGGCCGGATCCGAAGGTGACTACGCGACAGCCTTAACAAGCCTTGTTACTGCAATTCAAAAAGCTCGAGCACTGGGAGACCTAACCGCCGAAATTTACTTCCGAACCTTCCTCGGAAATGGTCTCGTTGCGAACAATCGCCCAGAGCAAGCTCTACCGATGTTTGATGACGCCATTGCGTTGGGAACGAAGTCTGTCGATAGTGGGTACCCAATCATGCCCGTTATTGGCAAGGTTCGTGCGCTGCGAGCTATGAAGAAACGAGACGAGGCGTTACGGTTGATCGAAGAGTCGCTCAGTTACTCTCGTGAGCATCAGATCCTTGGAGCGCAAGCAGAACTCCTTGTCCAAGCCGGTCTGATCGCATTCGATGCGAAGGACTCTTCGGTGGCTGAAGTAGCCTATCTCGAAGCCGCAAACGTCGCACGGGCAGCGAGCCTGCCAAGAATGCTTGCTGCCGCATTGGGAAACCTCGTTGATGTTTATTCGGCCAAGGGCGACGCAAAGGCCGTTCTGCGAATGGCAGACGAGGCCATCGCCACCGTCCGGCAGCCAGGGGAAATTTATAACCTTCCGTCCTACCTTGCCCGCAAGGCTGAACTGGAAGCCAAGTTCGGCCGGTTGAATGAAGCCAGATTGATCTACGATGAAGCGCGGCAGCTCATTGAGGGGATGCTGGTAAACATGCCTAGCTCTCCGGCAAGGAGTTCGCTGATCGCGGTGATGAGCCGCGTGTACATGGGTCAGTTCAAATTGGCTGCAGCCCGCCCTGGTGGTACTGCCAGAGCCTTCGAAATCATCGAGACGGCAAGAGGCAGGAGCGTTGCCGACTCCTTACGCTTTGGGGCCCATCGGCCCGGTGACCCGCCCAGTCCTGCGGAGCTGAAGATCATTGGAGTCCAGCGAAGGATTCGATCTAGCCGGACGCCGGCCGAGGTGCGGAGATTGCTGTTCGAACTTGAGAGAGCTGAGCTTGAGTTGGCCGGCTTCGAATCGCCGCGAAATCGTAAGAGTTTTCAAGATATGGCGCTGTTCGGAAGCAAGCCAGCCCCGCTGAACTTTTTGGAGCGCCAGTTGGCCCCCGATGAGGCGATCCTCGAATACGTTTTGGACGAGCCCAGTTCCTATTGCATTGAGATCAGGCGAACGGGTAGCTCGATACACAACCTTGAAGGAAAACGAACCATCGAAGCCACAGTTGACGCGGTGGTTGGAGCGATTAAACGTAAGGAAACTTTTCAAGAGAAGGCACGCCAGCTTCATCGGTTGCTGCTGTCCTGCTCTTCATCGGCGGCGACGCGAAGACTCATAATCGTGCCTGACGGCAAACTGCATACGATGCCCTTCGCCGCCCTCATCGACAGTGATGGACGATACCTGATTGAGTCGACGAGCATCGGCTATGCTCCGTCCGGAACTGTTTTGTCTGTCGTAAGGGGAAACGGCAGAGCGGATGGGCCACTCAAACCCTTGTTTGCGCTTGCATCGTCCCCAGATGGCGCTCGGCAATCCAAAGGTGTCTCCACTACACGCGGCTTCTTCGAAGAAGTGGGGAGCAAGCTCGGACCGCTACCCTTTGCGAGAGAAGAGGTTGCCACAATCGGAAATGCAGCCGGACCCAATAGTGTGTTGTTGGTTGACCCGCAGGCCAGCGAAGCCGAGCTGAAACGGCAAGCGCTGGATCGTTTCAAGATCATTCACATTGTTGCGCATGCGATCGTAAGCGAGAAAGACCCAGAACGATCCGGCCTGCTTCTGCAACCAGGATCAGCGGGTGAGGACGGACTCTGGCAACCCAGAGAGATCCGCCGGCAGAGGTTGCAAGCGGATCTCGTTACCCTGTCGGCATGCCAAACGGCTGTCGGCAAACTTGAAGGGCAAGAGGGCGTCATTAACCTGGCCAGGACCTTTCTAGCGGCTGGGGCTGGCAGCGTGGCTGCAAGTCTTTGGATGGTGGATGACCGTTCCACTGCCACGCTCATGGGCAAGTTCTACACCCAGCTCTCGAAAGGCAAAAACGTAAGCGATGCGCTCAGAGACGCGCAACGGGAGATGATTCAAGACTTCGGAAAGGAGTTCCCGCCATACTATTGGGCGGGCTTCTCGGTAATCGGCGATGGCACAAAGCGAACTCCCCTCGGGCCCTCCGCGGCTATCACAAGCAGAACGCGCTAAGGTCTTCGATAGAGCTTGCTCGAAAATAGCTAAGCTCTACTTCGACCCGGCCTTTCGCGGCGTCGACTGGAACAATCACGTTGCCACGCATCGCGAGAGTGTCATCTCCCGCGCCGAACCGGTTGAATTTGAGGCGGGGGTACATGAGCTATTTCGATCGCTCGGCACCAGTCATACGGGCTTCTTTCACGAATCAGTTCGCCGTGTTCCGTATCGGCTTGCCATAGGAGTAACTTGCACCCGTCAGCCCAAGACCGAGACAACGTCTTGGGTTGTGCGTGACGTGCATGAACGGGGACCCGGCGCTGTTGCTGGCCTCGAACCGGGTGATGAATTAGTTGCTCTCGATGGCGAGCCAATAACGAACGATTCGCCACCGATGTTGCCAATGGGAGCATCGGTTTCACTACAAATTCTGCGGAGTGGAAGTCCTCTCGAATTGAATGTGGTGATCCCTCGGCCTCGCTCAACCAAACAGCCATACTCAGAACCGCAGAGCGTTGTGCAGAAACTCCTTCCGGGCGGCCTAGGATACATCAAGGTGAGCATTCTGCCTGGCCTAATCGGCATTGATGTCGCGAAGGAAATCGATGCCGCATTCTCCGAAATCAGTTCCAGCAGTTCATTGATCTTGGACTTGAGAGGTCATCTCGGGGGTGGCTTGGGTGTCTTGCGGCTAATGAGCCATCTGACGCCCCATCGACTGCCAATCGGATATACGCTCACCCGGAAGGCAGCAGAGAAGGGGTTGGGCAAAGATGATCTACCGAAACTAGATCGACTTCCGAAATCGAAAACATGGGGAATCTTGGGATTGGCACTTCGCTTCGGGTGGCGGGATCCTTCTATCGCAATTGTTAGCGAGGGCCTCGGCCGCAAACGGTGCCATGGTCGGATCGCAATTCTGACGAATGAAGGAACGGTGAGCGCCGGCGAAATGGTTTGTGCATTCGCACGCGAACGAGGGTTGGCGACGATCGTTGGCACTGAAACCGCCGGACGCCTGATTCCCGGATCAGGCTTTAAAGTTGGCCATGGGTATGTGGCGATTTTTCCGCGGGCCGCTTACATCACCTGGGATGGCAAAACTTTCGAAGGGCAAGGCATCGTCCCAGATCACCATCTTCCTTGGTCCTATGAGGAGCATCGCCTCGGCCGTGACAACCAACTGGACGCCGCCATTCGGATTCTCACCGAATCGTGACTGGTGTAAACATCCAGTCGCTCAGCGCCGTTCTGACTCCTATTAGATAGGCTCCCGACTTGAGACTGGTGAGATCAGTTGAGACCGATAGCCTCGTAACTCCCTTGTCGAGGGTTGCCGTGCCTTTCGCCGACTGTTGCATGATGTGAGCAACGCTGAAGACCCCCAGTTCGTAGGAGCCCGGCGGTGAGGCTACGGGCAAGACAACTTCCAGCTTCAGCGCCTTGGCAGGCATAACTACACCTTGAGCCTTCTGCCCCGGTTCGTCGTCTCCCCTGGACGGAGATATGTGGCGAAGGTCTAGAGCCAGCAATTGAGGTTGTGGACTCTCGGCCGCAGGGCCTTTCTCCTTCTCCTGGGTGGGCCGTCGATCCACTATGGTTGGCTTCGAATTGCTCGCTGGACTGCGAAGGACATTGCGTCCAATCAGCACCGCCACAATGATTGCCGCCGCTGCGCAAATCGCGAAGGCCGCATAGCGACGGCGTGAGCGTTGAATCTCTTCCTCGCGGTATCGACAATACTGCTGATAGCAGGGGGAGCAATTCGCGACATGGGCAATGGGAGCATCGGTAAGACTCAGATGCGTACTGCGCAGTGCCATGGCGCGCAAAGTGTGGTCTGAAGGACAATCCACGCGATCCGGGTTTGGGTTCGCATACCGGGAGCTTTGTTTTCCGAGCTCAACCAGTTCATCCGCCTGTTTCATTGAGACAGGTCTCTCTGCATCGGCCATTGCAATCTTAATCCTCATTCTCTCGGGGAAGCCTGGAATAGCTTCTGATCCTCTTCAGCGCCCGTGAAAGCCCTTTTTGAAACTGCACTTCAGCACTATGGGCATTGGCGTAGTTAAGCGCCAATGCAATTTCTTTCCAGGAGTAATCGAGGCGCCGGTATTCGAACAACGCCAGTGTCTTCGAATCCATTGCTCCTCGGAGTTGCGCGATAAAGCGATCTCGGTCGAGATGCTCTTCGTAATGCTCACTCTTCGATCCGGCAAGCAGCTCCAAATTCGAAGGTTCCACCAAAATCAATTTGCCTGCTCGCTTCTTCCTTCGAATGGCCTCCCGGGCCACCGATTTGAGCAAGTACGACTCGATGGACCGAACGGCTCCATTCACTCCAATGGACCGCGACGTCGCCTGCGCAACTTCTTCGACGATTTCCGCCGCCTCTGAATCTTCGCCCATAAACCGAACCACAACCAGGCGCGCACGATCCCACGTTCGATGAGCTGCTTCGAGGACCATCGGATGAACCTCGTTACCGTCACCGTCGGGGCTACTGATCCAGAGCCTGTGATGGCCTGCTCGCTGATCCTCCATGAATGTGACCTGCACCTACCAAGGGGTTTTCCCCTATTGTGCAAGAGTTTTGGAGGGCGCTATTCCTCACCGGAAATTTCTCGCTGGCATTTGGATCTCAACGAATCCAAAGGTTGTTGGTTGTCCGCTGAGCTTTTGAAGTCTTAGAGCCTCATTCTTGTAGGGCTATTCCTCTTTCCTCTGGGGTTTAGCGCACCGGTGTTGCGCGGACCAGATTCCGCTTCGGTTGGGCGTGTCCCGCTTGGATCACTGCCCTCAGTCTGTGACTTCATTACCCATCCCCCAGGAAGGAGGTCCAGTATGCCAATACTCGTCAATACACTGGACCTCCGGTTACCCCGGGTCGTCCGGTCCGATGCTGGTCAACGGTTGCGAGTCTCCAGTTGGAGCACGGGGCGCCCGTGGACCGACGATGACGTCGAGTTATTATGCGAAATGATTTCGGAGCTTCCGATCATTGAGATTGCTGCCCGCTTGAATCGATCAGAAGCGTCAATACGCACAAAGGTAAAGGCAATCCGCCGGTGCGAAGATAATTTGGGCGGGTTCAAGTCAAAAGACCTAGCCGACCTTTTGCGGGTCAGCATTCGACAAATCCGACGGTGGCGTGAGAAAGGTTATCTCGCCGGTGTGAATGGCCGCATCTCCGAAGCATCCTTCGAGAGATTTTGCCGAATTCATTGGGAAAAGATCGCATTCGACCAGCTGAGCCAGGAGGTCAAGGTTTGGCTGCTGGATTTGGGTTATCCGCGACTGCCCGTTCAAGGCTGTCTGTGGGGAGGGGGCAAAAATGAGCAATAACAATAGTAGCCCCCACTTGACCACTTTGCTTGCGCACTAATGACCCTTGTAACTCGTTGACAATTGGAATACTTGCGCGTCGCCCCGTGCGCATTGACCCTCGATCCAGCAGCTTTTGCGGAAATCCAGTGACCTTATTCTCATCTCATGAAGCAACTGGCTTCGCGAGTACCCCATGAGAAATTGGACAACCAAAGACGTCAAGTTCATTCTGGAATGGGCTCAGTCAACTGAATCCAACCGCCCCCCTGTCGATGCCATTGCGCGCCAACTGAACCGGACGCCCGATGCCGTCAAAGAATACATTCGACGATGCCTGCCGCGCGGTGCTCGGCCATGGAACGAGAAGCCGCGATGGAAACCTGATGAGATGGCGGCACTGGATTTGGGCAAACAGCCAGAGGGCCGCAGCAGCGCTGCCGCGAGAAAGTTTTTGCGACGAAGGGAACGAGCCGCAGAAGAGGGGCATGCAACGTTGACCGCAACTGAAGTCGCTGCGAGCCTGGGCGTATCGAGAATGACCATACACCGCTACGTGAAGCGTGGACTGCTTCGCCGGTTCAAGGACGGGATAGCGGAAAGTTCCTTCGAAGGGTTTCTGCGTTCGCATCCTGAGATGGTGCCGTACGAAAAGTTGAAGCACGACCAGAAAGAATGGCTGGTGCTCAACGGCTATCACGACCCGTCGATATGGGTTCAGCAGCCTTCTGTTCGTGGTTTGCTGGATTAATTGCGAAAAAAGAACAGCACGGTGAAGAGCGGGCTCAGAGCCTGAATCTGAACTGACCAGTTTGCGCCAGTCTGGCCCTGGTTCATTATCCTTCGGAAGGTATTAATGTGGTTGAAGCTGCGGCCTTGCCGATGTTGGCCTCAGTCCGGAAAGCAAGATTCGTTTGGCGGAATCCGCGCAAGGTTCGCACGCTAGAGGTTGACTTTCACAATCGAGCAAGTGGATCTATTCGCTGCGAGAGCAGTGTAACGCTGATTCGAGATCCAACCTAGCCCGGATCAGTCAACTACAGACGGCGCGGAAAAGAGCCTCCCAGTCGAAGGCGGGCATGTGTACTGATCAATGATTGAGGGGGAACGGCGACATCCCGCCCCTTAGAGTGTGCAGTGCTTTGCGAGAGCCACTCTGCAACGCACGCACTTGACCGAAGAGGTTGCGATAAGCACAACTCCTCACACCAGATGCATCACGAGACCGCTTGGCACCTTGGGATAGAAGTCAGTGGACTTTGGAGGCAAGAGTGTGCCTCTGTCCAAGACCGCAGAAAACACCTGCTCAAGGGGAGTTGGAGTGAGTAGAAACCCGACTTGACCGGCTCCTGAACGTACCATTGAAGTTGCGGCTTCTAAGCCGCGAACATAATGAATCAGTCCACCACAGTCGGCGTTTGAAGTGCTGACACCCAGGATGCCCTGGATAAGTTCGTCATGGAGCATCTCCACGTTACTCCTCGCTGTGCACCGACTCTTCAAGACTGTCACCCCATTTGAATCAGGCACCACAATCCCGATGTGAGAATGGTTACCTGGATCCACGCTCCACCATCGAACCAGATCAGAGACAGAGTCAAGTTCCACCACTACAAATCGTCGCTTAACGGAAGAAATAAATGATCCAAGACTGAAGTTAGTCAATCCGTTCAGCACACGGTGCGTCGCCAGGTGGCGATGGCCAGCCTCCCGGATGTTTGCAAGAGCCATTGGTACTCCGAAAGCCTCACCCAGGCCTCGATTTGCGTGCATTAAGGCGAGTGCTGCCTCATAGCGGTGGTGGCCGTCGGCGATCAGTAATCTTTGAGAATGGAGTGCAGTTTGGATCTTGGCGATGCAATGTGGATTTGAAATCTCATAGAGTCGATGCAACACCTGATCATCGTCCATGACTTCGGCGACCGGGGTAGTGTTGAGAGCTACGCTGTCCATGATGGGTTCGATCGAGAACTCATTATCCGAATACAGCATTAGGATCGGGTCAAACTGGATCCCAGCTATTTGTAAGAATCGTTCCTGATCGGCCTTCCGCTGGGGCAGGGTTTGCTCGTGTCGATAGATATTCTTCGATCCATAGGATTCAACCTCGCCGAGGCCGATGAGCAACTTCCTTGTCAGCAACTCGCCCGAATCCGGCATGCGAAAGTTCTGAAAACAGGCGAAGAGCGATGATGTACTTCTGCGCTCGAGAATTCCGCGGCGAATCAGAAGATCAAACTCCTTTCTGGAAGCCAGCGCGCTCTGCTCCACACTGTCCTCAAATTGGCTCCCCATAGCGCAGAACGCTCTGGTGATGTTGTTCGGGTTGATAGACAGATACCGCTGGCGGTGCGCCAGCGTGACGGCTCCACCTGATGGGACCACCAGTTCTTCGAGCCGCCCCGCGTCACGCGAGAATTGGTATGGGGCGAATGGGTGTATAGTCGGCATTGTGTTTATGACTCGGTTCGAAAGTGAACTGCGTCTGAGTAGTTAGTCCGATACAGGCCAGAGTAGAGCCTGCATCGTTTCGGTAAGGTCGAAGGGTGAAATCATTTCAGCCACTCCATTAGTCGATGTGAAACTCACCATCTCATATTCAAGAAGGCATGTATCGACAACGCATATCAAGTGGCGTGGTGAGTGTTTTTCCAGTACCTTAAGAGATATTTCATTGAGGTTTGTCGCTTTCGCATACTCTGCGAGGCGACCGAGATTAGGAACCCGAGACTCATCGCTTACAACCCGCCACATGCGGCCAGTCAGCTCATCCAAGAACAGGGATTGTTTACAAGCGACAGTTGCTCGATCAAGTCCATCGCGGATTGGCTGGATTTCCTCATGCGGGTAATGCCCCGGACATCGGTGTTCACGTGCCCTCGTTACAGTGTCTTTACTCATCTCCCGGCACCTCCACCGCTCTTAGTTCGGCCAAGAAATGGTCAAAGTACTGAACACCGGCCTCGATGGCCAAGCCCGCCCCCCATTCAATCAACGTGACCTCTCGTTCGGTCAGTTTTGGCAACTGGTAGTCCAGGGCTTCGAGCAGTTCCTCGCCATGAAGGCGATCCAGTTTCTCATGTGCAGTGAAATACTTCAGTTGACGCGAGTAGCCGACTCGTTCAAATCCTTGAATCAACTTCTCGAAATGCGGTGCGACCCAACTCTCGGTAATCAAAAAATAGCCGAAGGCCGCCCAGCGATATCCAGGGCGCAGCAACAATGCGTTGAAGACGTTACTGGGAATGTTGAGGTACCACGCTCTGGTCCGGCGGTACTTAAGGAAAGACCCAGTCTCGACTTCATCATTGTCTGAAAGCTGTTGTCTCAACCAATAACTGTGTTGGTTCCGTATAATCCCATGCCCCATTTCATCCGCGAGGTTCAATGCAATTGCATTTTTAATCAACCCGCTGAGGCCTGGCAACATCATTGCCACTTCATCGTCTACGATCTCATTGCGGCAGACTTCGTTCATCGCGACTTTGCGCATTTCGCTTAACCCGGCGTCAGCTGCGCAGTAGTCGAAGAAGGGATGAGATACTCCTCTGTTTGATTCAACCAGCAGTCGAAGTCTGCGCGCAAGTGAACGTTGATCGTGCGGTCCATTGACTACCGAAACCAGCGAAAGTGGCTCCATGTTTAGCAACCGTTGCTCTAGCTTGATGCGTACTCCGTGTAACTGAATCTCAGTGGATTCATCTGAGCTCTGATATAGAGGCGAGTTGCGATAGCCGAACCAGTAGGGATAAAGCAACGCTAGATGGGCATGGATCGTTGAGCTGGGCAGATCCCCGACATCCATTAAGAGTGGACATGTCTTCGCGGGATCAAATGCCTCGACAGGGGGCCACGTCATGTTCTGCAGCTCGGGAGACTCTTTGGATATGCGGGACTTCAAGGTGACTTTCCTCCTCAGGTTTGCGCTGGGTTCCAGCTTGTCAACCGGAACTACATCTCTTCTCTTGAACTGCGGGCAGCTTTGTCGAGTCGAAGGCCTTCTCAATAAAGATCAACTCACTTATGTTGCGGATGAACTCCTGCGTTTCAAGAGTGTGCTGAACAGAATGAAGCAAGCTACAAGCCAAACTGCAACTTGTTGATTATTTGAGTCTTTCCGCTTCGCGAGCTTTTACATCCAGGGCTCCGGCTGACAGATACGCCGTTTCACACTGGCGGAATTGTCGTCCTCCCGTGAGGAACATCCCTACGAAGGACAGAAGCAGACACACAAGATATGTTTATGCAGCCGCCGTGGCTTCTTGGTACGACGAATCTGGGAGTTGAAATCGTTCAGCGTGTAATCGCCGAAATTCACTGCAAAGGTCGCCTACTCCGCTCGAAGTCTTCCTGGGCCTGCTGCATGCGCGCCCCCGCCTGCAACCATTAGCGCGAATTCATCGAATAGGCTTGCTACCCTGCACCGTGATGTCGATTTTGCCGGAACTGTTCCACCGCCGTTGCTTCACGCCTCCCCCAGAACCTTCATCGTTTTCGGCCTCTGTCAGGGCACTACACAAATACGCAATGAACGCGCCGTCATCTTTGGTGATGGCGAAGAAGATCCCGTAAAGCTCCACTCGTGATTCCGAATTTCAGTTTGCCGCTCCCGTCATTCTTTCTGCTCGATCTACTCATTCGTCGGGACCAGTCCCGCTCATCTTCTCCCAGCATGCGCGAAGCTGGCGGAACGTCGTGCGGTTCCTGAATCACATGTTCATGGCCACTTCTGCTCGGTCCTCGCCATCGTCATTGTTCCTCTGATTCCTTAAACAGATGTGAAGTCGCAATATTCCAAGTTCATTCGAACCCTTAACGCCGAAATGAGTTGATGCCACCGCAGGGATAAGCTCATGCGCTTTAAGAAGATGGTATTGACCTGTCGAGCGACAGAATTATCCGCAGCCTGTGTTCAGGGAGAACTACGCGGATCTGAAGGCCAGAGGGCTAAGGACCGGCGCGCGGCGGATATTCCGCATGCATCCGCGACTGAGCGTGCGTAAGGCCAAAAGTTGGTGCAGCGTAGATTTGCCCACCGGCTTGACCAGGTTGACTCACCGGCAGACCTAACCACTTTCTGCAGCGCCTGACGTTTGAGCCAGTCCCGTCTGACCGCATCCACAGGAAGCACCGGTTAGCAGAACAACGGGACGAAGTTGCAGCTTGCGTTTTCAATCATTTAGCCTAAACGCCGGAATGGCGACCTGCATGCAATTGCTATGAGTATGATCAGCATCCTGAGACAAGCATTCGAGAAGTTCGGAACCAATCCACACAGTCTTCCGCTTATGGTGGACTTGCCGAAACTATCTGAACAAACGGGCAACAATGTGACGGCGTTCTTGGGCTCAAGACTTCCTTCGGGCAGTCTGAAGTTCATCTCAGTGGTTGGCATGCTCGCAAACTTGGTGCAACAAAAGAGCGGGCGTATCGAGCATATCTTCGCCTCCACCAGTGGAAACACAGGGATCGCCGCTGCTCTGTTGTTACACGGTAGTGGCGTCAAATTCCATCCAGTAATTGATCCGCGGACTGCACCCGGCAAGAAGAAAGAACTTTTGGATCTTGGGGCGGACATTGTCGAGGTATCGAGTCCAGATCCACTGAGCGGATACCTCGGTGCCCGGCTCAAAGCCGTGGCTGCGTTGGTTCGTTCGACTCCGCACTCTGTTGACTTAGACCAATACTCCAATGTTGGGGCTCTAGCGGGTCACTACTATTTTACTGGGCCATACATCTGGAACTACACCGCAGGCCAGGTTGACATCATGGTTTCACCCATCGGCACTGGCGGCACATTCGGCGGAACGGCATTCTCGCTTAGAGGTCTGAATGATGGCCTCGCCGCAGTTCCGGTCGATTGTGAGGGGTCCGCAATCTTGGGAAACAATCCGGGCAAACACCTTCTCACGGGCCTGGGGGCTCACATAAGGTGCAACAACGTTATACGAGCATACCCTGCGATGTGCGGTTGCAAACCTCAGATCATAGGCGATGAAGAGGCATTCAAGGCTGCTCACTGGCTTCGCGCTGAAGAGGGTATCTGGGCAGGAGGGAGCAGTGGTGCCGCGATCGCCGCCGTTCGGCGGGTGGCTTCTCAAGTATCCGGAAAGCGGATTGTCGTGCTTCTGCCGGACGGCGGGGAATCGTACGAGGAAACAGTTTTCGATCCAGCTTGGTTGGCCAAGCATAATATCAACCTCAACTAAAAGGAGACAATGTATGACTGAAAAGCAGAGTGTAGTTAACGGATGGGAAGAGGCTTATAAGAGTCAAGCGCTCACAGGCGCCTCTTCACAAGATGTGCCGTTTTTGTGGCAAGAGCGCCCGATTCCATTTTTAGAAGATGCTCATTTGCTTGCCGAACTCCGTCGCGGAAACGTGACACGAGTGCTCGACGCCGGCTGTGGAGATGCTCGTAATAGTTTGGCCCTTGCGCGGGAAGGGTATTTTGTAGTCGGAGTAGATATTGCCCCTACCGCAATCAACTTGGCGGCGGAACGGTCGGTACGGACTTGTCACAACCGCGTCGTATTTTCGGTGGACGACATTTCCGATTTGAGAGTCGCCGGGCCCTTCGACTTGGTGGTCTGCGCCGACACTCTTGGGCAACTCGCAGATCCAAGTCCGGCGATCGCCAGTTTCCACCGGGTTCTGCGTCCGGGCGGGCTGCTTCTCTTTAACGTCTACTCCACGCAGGACGGAACCTTCGGAAAGGGCACCCCGGTTGATTCAATGTCGTTCTTGTACAAGGACTGCCTGTTCAAATATTTCACCGAGGCGTCGGTCCGGATGCTGGTAGCGGACTGGGAAGACGTGGAAATCAAGAAATCAACCTGGGTAGACCCTCCACATGGTGACTTTCGACCTGAGCCTCACGTCCACGACTCATTCGTAGTTCTGGCTCGGAAAGGATTGAACCATGCCCGGCAGTAATCGACTTCTATGGCTGAACGACGAGACCGTCGCCGACCTCCTCTCACCAGAGGAGGCGGCGGTGGCTGTGGGGCGAGCCCTCGAACTCCATTCGAAAGGCCTCTTTCAGCAGCCCCTGAAACCCTATATCCGACCTGGCGGTCGAGAAGACGAATTCAATCGGGGACGCTTCATCTTTATGCCCTCCTATCTGGGCGGCGACTTTGAATCGGCAGGTATCAAAATCATCGCCGGGTTTCCCTGCAATGTCGATAGAGGCTTGCCCCGTGCTTCGGGGGTCTTTGTTTTGAACTCAACCGAGACGGGCTTCCCTTTGGCAGTCATGGAGTGCGGAGAGCTCTCAGCGAGACGTACCGCAGCAACAGCCGCGCTTGCATTTCAACACCTTGCTTCATCGGATTCAAATCAACTTGTCAGTGTCTTTGGGGCAGGACCCATCGCAGTTGCCGTGCTGAGGGCTTTGGTCGAGGCGCCTCGAGTTGCGGGCTTCAAGCTCTACGATCCCCGCAGGCAAAGAGCGGAAGACCTGGCGGAACGGTTGACCAAAGAAACTGGAGCAAGCATTGACGTTGTCGACACGGCTGCTTCTTGTTTAAGCGAATGCCGGGCTGTTGTACTCGCGACGACCGGAAGTAAAGCATATGTCACGCCAGACATGCTGAGTCGTGACAATTCTTTGATCGTGGCTCTCTCTCTCGATGACGTGACGCCCGAAGTGTTCCTCAGTGCCGACAAGGTCGTGGTTGATTGTTTTGAAGACTGCTGTCGAGAGGAAAAGCTATTGCACCGCTTAGTCACTGAAGGACGGTTTTCTCGAGAACAAGTGTGGGCCGAAATCGGTGAGATTATCTCCGGAAGAAAGGTTGGGCGTCAATCGGACGATGAATTCGTCTATTTCAACCCAATGGGCATGGGAATCGAAGATCTTGCTGTCGCGACGATGGTGTATCGAAAGGCGCTTCTCGAAAAGAGAGGCACATTCTTGGAATAGGAGACACAAATGATTTCAACTCAGATGAGAATAGTGATTGTACTGAACGAAACGATCGACGTTGGGAGGCTGATCAACGCAGCCTCCCATCTAGCAATGGGTTTCGGAGCTTCGCGTACGCCGGATGAGCGGGAGGCGTTGGGTCTTTTAGAATATCGCGATAAGGACGACGAACTACATTCAAACATTTCCGGCTTGAGCCTGATAGTTTTGCGGGCTAGGCCCTTGCAGTTGGCCAAACTGCGGTTGGCTGCTATCAAACAGAAGACCTTTTGCATGGATTTCACCAACACGATGACGGGCGGTTCCTACGAGGACCAACTTGTTAGAATGCGAGAAACAACCGGCGATTCGTTGGTCTACTACGGCGTATTGATGTACGGAAGCAACGAGGAACTGCGGCCCCTGACCAAGAAGTTCTCCCTCTTTAGCGGCGACCGAGACCGCGGAGGGCTCGGGCCGGACGAGGGTTCCAAAAGTGCCCATCCCCATGTCGCTGAAGAAACCTGACCCCGATCTTTAGGCTTCGTTTTGCACGGTCTTTTTGGCCTTGGCAAGTGCAGTAGGTAGTAGTGCTGATCTGACCCCACTCTCCTGACCGTTGCTTAAGGCGCAGGACGACAGCCGAAGCGCGAACAACTCCAAACCGGTCTGACGGAAACGTCAGTACCGCCTGGTGCGGACACCAGGAGAGTCGATTGCGAGCTTCATAACTCCTAACCCCTATCTTGCGAGCCGGCGGCTTGGTACCGGCTTTGCACAGATTTTCCTCGGGTAACGGCCAAGAGCATCGTAAACTCATTAGGCCAAAGCGGGGCGTTCCTCAGCCGGAGCGTCACTGAAGTCGGCTCTGGATTGGCGACAGCAGTTACGCTATGATCATAAATTCTGGTTTGTTGAGGATACAGTGGCTGGATAGACAGCAGTTCAATAACCTGCGTCGCCGGCTCACGAATGAAGCGTGCACATCTACTCGAGCGATCTTGGCGGTCCCCGTTTTAGAGGGTGCCGAGGCTGCTTGCCTCATTCATGATGGACAGGCTTAAAGGACGTGCAATGGACCCCGCCACTATCGCTTTTATTGGTGACTTGATCAAGAACTCGATCACGGCCGGCGGTATTCTCCTGAATGGAAAATTCGACCGGGACAGCGCGAAGGAGCAGCACAGGCTGAATCGTGAAACTGCTTCGGAAAACGTTCGCGCCCAGCTCAAGCTCCAGCGCGAACAATTTGAGCGTAGCTACAAGCAACAGGATGATCTGGCAAAGTACCACAGGGAAACCGCCTTCCAGGTACAAGGAAGAGAACACCTCAAGCAAGACTGGCCCTTGCAAAACAGCCCTTTCGTAATTCTCGACCACTACCGTCGATACGCCAACAACAACCGCCAGTTGCCGCTTTCTGTTGTGGTCTCCCCACCTACGATCGGCTACGACCCACATGCCAAGTCCAGTGGTGACTTTCCTTCTGTCGAACATGAACTGTCGAGCGAAATCCGCGCTTTCATCGCTGAGCTGGAAAAGAGTGGCCGTCACGTTCATTCTATTGAGGGTTGGGATACCAAGCGGCGTAGCGGTCAAGCTGCGGCACTGAATCTTTTCTCAGTTCTGGAAAATATTCCGGTCCTGATGCTTGACACAGAGCTTTCGCACTCTACGCTCACCCTAAGAGCTTATACTTGGGGTCTCACTGAGGGCGACACGCGTCCCGTTGCTCACGAGATCATCTCAAAGCTACCGTATCGGCGCCTTCTAGATGACTTCGCTCGTCGAGACGCTTTGGCTTGGGAGCCTGTTCGGACGCGATACCAAACAGTTGGACGTAATCCACAAGACATCGCCTCGGTCGGGAATCTTAACGAGGAGAATTTCCAGATTCTTGAATTGGAGCGGCAGGACAGGGAACTCGAAATTGACTACCCTAGGACTTTTCGTATCGGGCCAACTCACTATGCCGAACTCGCGAAGGTGCTCGCGTACTGCCACAACATAGCCATCGGAATGGTTTCGGATACTTACAGCCTTATGAGTTTGGACGCGAAGATCCTGGGACTAGGTCTTTTGACGAACGGTACATTTCGGCCCCAAACCTTGGGTCCGCCAGCGCCTCTCTTGAATCAGCTTTTGTCGGTTTACGCCACAACTTTTCGATGCCTTAGTGGGCCGGTAGTTGTGGTACTGCCGGATCTGTTCCTAGACTTGGCTGAACAAGCAATCTTCGAAGGCCTTCCGCCGATGGCGAGTCAGCTTGCCGCAGATGCCTGTGCGGCTTGGTCCAAGCGTGAAGGAACGAACACCGGCAATGATCCGGTCAAAACCGCCGCTGCAGCAATTGCGAAGCTAGACTACAGCTTCGTGAAGCGACTTGAAACCACTTACGGATCTGCTGGAAACCGAGAAATACAGAAGCCCATTACGGATATGTTAAGACGAGAGCGGCCTTACTTATGAAAACGGGAAAAGACTATTCAATGGTGGTTGCGATTGATTTTGGAACAGCGCGATCTGGTTTTGCGTACTCGGAGCCAACGCTCGATAAACTCAACACCCGGTATAGACGGGTGTGGCCTGACGCCCCCCCAGGGATTCAGTATCCCAAGACACCGACCCTTTCCCTGTACGATTCGCGAAACCAACTCGTTGCTTGGGGATACTCTGCCGAGAAACTGGCTGCCGAATGCAGAGACAAGGAAGGCTTTGCGCTCGCGCGTGAATTCAAGGTCGATCTTCACTCGTCGGTTAACACCGGATCCGTGGTCACGAAAGACTGGGCTGACAATGGTCCAAAGTACACTTTCCGGGAACTATTAGGGGGCAAGACGCGCACCATCGACGTCGTGCGACTGATTTCAGACTACCTGACTCAAATCAAAAGTGCGGCACTGGCGGACATCCGGAAGGAGAAGATTCAGGCGTTCCCCGAGAAGGACATCTTTTGGTGCCTGACCGTGCCGGCAAACTGGACTGATCTCGACAAGCAGTGGATGAGGGTCGCGGCGCAGAGGGCAGGACTGATTACCGCAGCAGAGGATGATCAGGAGCGCCTCCTGTTTGCTTTGGAGCCAGAAGCTGCAGCAGTGTATGTCATCGACAGAGAGAACCTTAACCTTAACGACGGCGACCGATTCATGATTCTCGATTGTGGTGGAGGAACCGTTGACATCACGGTCCATGAGAAGACCGGATCTCAACTCAAAGCTTTGCCCGGAGTCGCTGCAGGCATGTACGGGTCGACGAGAATCAATGCGGCGTTGATAGCCTTCCTTGTCGAGCAGATTTCCGAAGAGATCTTCGAGGAATGGCGAACATCTGATCCGCGTGGATATACGGATGTGCTCCTTCATAAAATCGAGCATGGAAAATGCGCTTGGTTTCTGAACGCCGCGCGCGATTTCTTCTTAGAACTTCCGTTTAAACTCCGCGACCTTTTACGGACACGCGACCCAGAGCGAGTACGCAGACTCGGGCTTCAAGATGGTGATCCCCTGTGCATCCCTTCCCGCCAGTTGAAGCATCTGATTACGCCCGTAATCCGCGGATTGCTATCGACCGTCGAGGAGTCGTTTAAGTCGATTCCCACGCGCCCCAATGGCTCCAAAGTCGACTACATCTTCATGGTGGGTGGCTTTTCAGAGGGCACCTATCTCCGTGATGAAGTGCAGGGCCTGTTTGGCCAGATGGCTCGAAGGATCGTCGCCCCAGGCGTTCCAAGCGAGGCCGTACTTCTTGGTGCCGTTTCTTTCGCAGTAGATCCTTCTGTCATTCGGAGCCGTCGCTCAAGACTAACCTATGGAAAAGGCGTCTCTCGGACTTTCATCGAGGGCCTCCATGATCCTAAGAAAAAATTCTATTCCAAAAGCTGGAAGCGGGACCAATGCAATAACATCTTCTCCAAGTTTGTCACCGTCGGCGAAGAAATCGAGCACGATGAAATCAGAATAGACTACCTTAATGTTCTGGAAGCCGACGACACTGAAATGGACATAGCATTATATGCAACAAAGGCAGAGACCGCACTGTACACTGATGATCCCGGTGTAGAAAATCTGAGAAGGCAGGTTCATGTAAAAATGCCGGACACGACAGGTGGTTTGGACAGAAGGGTAGAGATTGAATATCACTTTGGCGGCACAGAGATCAAAGTCAAAGCAAAAGATCCTAATTCGGGAGAATATTTTGAGACAAGTATCGGGCTTCAATCCTACTATTAGGAGTGTCTTCGCTGGGTCGGCGATGTACCTTCAACAGATCGGGGGTTTAGCGGCAAAGGCATCAACCTTGGCTTCCGAGAGTCAAGTGCTTTCGGCGCTCCGCTCGGTCGAGACTAGTGAGGCAGTAGACCAGAATGGCTAAGACCGTCAAGACGTCGGATGATCCGATCGAAGCGATGCGCCAGACCCTTATCTACGAGTTGCTGCTATCTGGCTCGGATGCTCCGGGGGGTAAAGTAATAGACGAAAAGGAGGCCAACAGAGTGTTCTCCAAGATGCGCGAGATACTGCGTAGCTGGTTTGTCCCAGCGGAGGAATTCCGCCGCAGAGTGAATGGTTTGCAACGGAAATGTGACGAACTTGAGGCCGTAGTAGCGCGCCAATCCGAGACGATTAAAGAACTAAGTGCGATCAAACAGGAATACGACTCTAAGTTCCTAGCGCCCGATCAAAGAACAACCAACGTTGTTGGCGACGGTCCTTCACTCGGCGAACACTTGGCCGTTTGGGAAGAATTCAGAATTCATCGTTTGCCAACGATCTGGAAAACGGTCGCGCTTGCTCTGGCTATTGACGGGCCCAAAAATAAGAATCGAATGCGCGAATTATTGTGCAGCCACTTGATTATGGCGCTGTGGCAGGGGGATAGCAGGCCGACTCTCCCTCCGTTAACTATTGCCATAAACTGCACCGATCTTCTCCGCAGCCTTTCCGAGAGTCCAGGTGAATGCTCAGCTGAGTCGGCTGTTCGCACCGAGTTGGCGGCATTCGCAAAGGATTGGAGCGCATTTGTTCTAAGCTTAAGAACTCATGATGCGAACCCGTACCTGTTAGTACCCACAAAAGGAGAGGCGTTCGACCCCGAACATCATGAGGCCTTTGACACCGATCTGGAATCTGGCACTATCGAGATGGCATTTTTTCCGGGTTTCGTGGTTCCAAGCGACGATAGGTACTATGCGGGACCACCAGTGTGGCCGAAGAAGGCACTAGTGCTCATAACGAGTTCATCTTCCCTTCTAACAGGTTGACTACCGTCGGCCACCTAGCCCAACAACAAGCGATTGTAGGTGGAAGTGGCGAGCACGGCTGCACTCTGGCCCGCGTATACCTTTCAGGCACGGCGAGCCCGATACGGTCCGTAAGCGATTTTGACGGTTCAGGCAGCTCGAGAGGGCTGACGAAAATGCCAGCATTGTCTGGCGGATGTGCAAGACGGAAGGGACCTCGAGTTGCACAGGTGCAATAGTTTCAACATTTTGCAGGTTAAGTCTCTCGGTCACTGGCTTGCAACTACTTTGCTCTGAACGCGAAGCACCCTCAAAACAAGTGCACTTGAAAGGCTGGGAGTCGCTAAACGGAGCCCAGCCCGATTCCAGGGTTAAGAGGCATTTGTCTCTAGACAATTGATTTAAGATTACGAGCGCAAGGATTTCAGCCACTATGTCCCCAAAACCATCTACGGAACCGATTCTCCTCAAGTTCGACATCCTCTCTGGTGTAAATCGGGTGGAGGATGCGTTTCGAGAGATAGCCGAAAACCGGTCAAGGATGACCTCCGCTGAGCTTGGGGCCATGGCTGGCATCGGCGTGTTGGAGCAGTTTCGACTGGCCAAAGCAGAAACGCGTTCAGGGTGGTGGAAAAACATTTCGCTTGCCGTGAGCGGTTTCTATGCCTTCCTTGCGCTAGGGGTCCCGATCCTGGGTCTAGCAGCAGGTATTGCTATTGACATTGCAATTTTCGGTGGAGCTGCAGAGGAACTGACAAAGATTAATCGCCTATACTCAGCGCTAAGCGTCGGCTCACTGGTCTTTGCGGTTGGCCTTGGAATTGCGAAGCAGCATAGTAAGTTGCTTCTAATTCTTTCATTGTTCGCTTGCCTTGGAGCCTCGTTTGTGCCAGCAGACAACCCGGGGTTCCGGAGTCATTTTGCAAACCTGTTGCCCTGGTTGAAGAGCACGGCAACAACGGCGAGCCGGTCCACGGCTGTCGCCAACGGTAAAGTAGACGCACTAGTGAAAGAGAATCAAGAGCTTCAGCGACGGCTAGAGACTGGGGGCGTCGGCGGCAAGCCCATGCTTGCCGATAACAGCGCTGGCAATGATAAGCAAGCCCTCCAATACGTCGATCAACTTAAGAGTAATGAAGTGCAGCTTAGGCAAGAACGGTCTGCGCTGGCAACAGCCAGTAAAGAAGAGGAACTAGCTCGACAGGACAACGCGGCGGAACGCCTCGGGCGTCTTTTCGGCGCGATGTATATATTCGTTTGGCTTTGGGCATCGCAGTTGGTCATCGCGAAAGTGATTGAACGTGGGCCACACCTTTTCGGCGAGCAGAAAGAAAAGTCCATTCAGTATAAGAATAAGGCGATGTTTGTAGAGCAACTAGAGGACCCTGACCCGGAGCGCGCAAGGCAGTTTGCGACAGCAGCTGTTACGGATGTACTCATCCGGTTTAGTCGCATCCTTGCTACCGTGAAATCCACCGAAGAAACGCATCATCAAAGTCTATTTGAAGCGCAGTCTTTACGAGACATCCAGGAAATTGGTGTTGACCTGGTTTGCGGTGCCGTCAGTCCGGCAAGAGGTTGGAGGTCCTCCGTCGCGACGGCAACTTCGAGGAGCGCCACAGCGGGGGCTGCAGGTTCCTGACACCTCCAAAACACGCTTCGGATTGTTCTCGACGTCCTGTTGCGGCCTAGTGGAACCTTATTTATCAACCCATGACGACATCCACTTTTCTGACCTATGCTCTCGGATTTGGCGTTACCGTCGCGGCTCTCGTCATTGTTCGTGGACTTGTGGCTCAACTTCTTGTGCAGGCTGCTTGTCGTAAAGCTAGGCCCGCGGTTGAAGCGTTTAAGGCCGGGTGCATCTGTGTGCGTCCTTTACCAAGCGAGAACCGCAAAGATGCCACGGACCTTTTGAACACAATTCGGATTGCGCAAGACTTTCGCTCCATCGCGATGGCGAAGATGAGGGAGGTCGAGATCCCGGTTTCAGCAAATCCGAAGCCATTTGCCGACTTGAAGTTCAAGATTAAGGAGGTGGAATCCGACTACCTCGGCACAGTGGTGGAGTTTTACAAAATCAAGCTCACTCTGGACATGATTGGATTCGTAAAGGACCAAGCCAAATCTCGCTTTTATGAGGCATACAATGTAGCAGGCCACACCGCATCCCACCTGAGCAAACTCGACCAACAAATCATGGAAGTATTAGACAAGTGTGGGGTCATCGATCTTGCGGAGGCCGGATTAGATCAGATGTACCGCGGGATTGAGCAAATGTTCCCGCAGCTCAAGGACAGCTCTTACGAAGCTGTGAGGCTCAACGAAATCAACCTTCATGATGGTTCGATTGGCGAAGGTTCCGAGACGATCAATCAGGCCGCTAGCGATATCATCGCGGAGAGCGTGGGCGGGATTGCAGACGCCATAGTCGACATTGTTAGCTTTCCTGGAATCATTTCCGGAGTAAAAGACCTGTTCCGAGAGCTAGACATGCTCATAAGCGACGAAACATCGTTTGAAGAATCGCTCGAATATGGCTTCCTACCAATTCTGACGCGGTCAGCGTGGATTGCCCTCGGGGCGGCTGCCGACGCCGCTTTTGGTTTCACAACTTTAGGGCTGTTTACGCTTGCTGGAGTATTCGCCTCGATGTATTTGAATCAAAGGGCATTACTCGAGAAGCGAGATCGGCTGTCCAGCCTCTACTGGCAGATCGTCGAACTCATTAGACACTGCCAGAGGATTGCCCTAGAGCGAGTAAATCAAGCGGTCGCTGCCTTTCTCACCTCATTTTCGGATGCTGTTCGGCGATGTCCGGACGTGGGAGATGAGCCGGCATTAACCACTTTCGTAATGCGGCTTGTTGCAGCATACGGCGACGGCCTCCTTCAGTCGAATCTCGCGGTGGTCGAAAAGGCTAAGGAACATATCCTCGTTCTGCCACCGAAGGCATTCCTGGACACGATTTTATTTATTGATCGTAGTCGGGAGGTGGAAGAGCTGTATTGGGATGCAGTCAGAACCATCCAATCGACGCACACAGGAGTTATGGCCCGATTGGCCATGGCAGCAGAATCGCATCCCCTTGATGTAGTCACGTTCCTATTAGATGAGTTTACATTCCACAATCCCGCGACGTCTTCGTTGCTATCCACAGTGGAAGAAGTAGTCGTGGACTGCGCCCGGGGCTATGCTAAGTCCATCACGAACTGGGAGCGTGATTGTGCGAAGGTGTGGAATCGCGGGGTTCAAGACGTTGAAGCTGTAGCCGCTCGGGAAGAAGCCGAAGTGGAAGCTGTTGTCGTTCAGAAGACGCCAGAGCTGAACCGATTGAGCAAGCGAATTCGGGCCATGGATCGTCGGTTAGGGATACAGAACGAAGAAGACCCGGTATAGTTGATGGACCATGGAAGGGAGCAGGGCATCGACTCGCAACCCCTGATGTTCGCTGGGATTTTTGGCGCTCGTCGCAGTCTGACGATTTCGTCAGCATCGGCTAGCAATCATGCCAGCCGGTTGGATCCGTCCGGACTTCGCATTTCCCTATGTTTATGTATTTAAAGGACGTTTGGCGATTGCTGGACTGGCCCGATGATTGCATACTTCTTCAATGAGTCGCCAAAGGAGCGAAAAATATGCCGAAACACACTGTCAAACGAACCGTTGCTTCATGCACCGTAGCTTTAATCCTGGTCATGATGATGACCGGCTGCACCACCACAAGTGGCGACCGTGCCTCATCTGCTCGCACCGACATTACGATCTGCCAGTATGGCGATCTCCTCATCTACCTACCTTTGTACATTGCGCAAGACCAAAAGTTCTTCGAAAAGCAAGGGCTCAACGTTAAGTTCATCAATGGCGGCGGAGACGACAAGACCTTCGCGGCGCTCGTAGGAGGGTCAGCGCAATTTGGGGTATCGGACCCGACATTTACCGCCATTGCCCGGGAAAAGGGTCAGGGGGCCGTAGTCGTCGGGACTGTAGTCGCAGGTGCTACCTATTGGGGCGTCACTTGGAACGACAAAATTGCCCCCACCAAATCGGCGGCTGGGTTGAAGGATCTGAGGATAGCCACCTACGAAGCGCCATCCACTAACTACGCGTTGATGGCGAAGACGATGAAAGATCATAAGGCCGAAATGGGCAAGGCAGAGATTGTGCAGGGCTCATACGGGAGTCTATTGGCCATGCTAAAGGCGGGTAAGGCGGATGTCGCGATGGAATTGGAGCCGGTTGCGTCGACGGCAGTTTCGCAGGGCGCTCATATTGTATTCTCTTACCCCGAAATGTACGGCCCGTTCATGTTGACCGGCGTCTATGTGCTTGAATCTTACAAGGACCAGCACGCCAAGGAAGTCCAGGGGGTGGTCAACGCACTTGAGTTGGCGATGCGTTATGCCCATCAGAATCCGAATGGAGCAGTCGACATCGGAAGGAGAAAATTTCCCGAGGTTGACGGGAACGTCATTAAGTCAGCAGTTGAGCGAATGATCACCGACGCAACTCTACCCAAACATGTCACGATCGACGATACGGGTTGGAAAAATACGATCAATGTACGCGCGGAATTGGGGGATTTAAAGGACAAGTCCGCTGCTGAGAAAACCCTAGACCGCAGCTTCTCCCAAAACGCTCAGAGAGTCGAGTGAACCTATGTGTGGAATAGCCGCCGTGATCAGTCCCCGGAGAAGCCGAGCCGAGCTCTCGAAGATCGTTGACCTTACGCGCGCCCTGGAACACCGAGGGGACAAAGCGCCGAAGACACAGATATATGAGGCCTTCGCGCTGGGCTGCGCCAGATTGGCCATCGTCGATCGTATGGGCGGGGCTCAGCCCTTTTGCGACGACGATCATCGGTATTCGATTGTTTTCAATGGAGAGATATACAACCATACCGAGCTGAGACAGCAGTTAACTTCAGAAGGTTCCCGCTTTCGCACAAAGTGCGATACCGAAGTGCTTCTTCATGGCTTCAAGAAATGGGCGATTGATCTGCCGAAACACCTTGACGGTATGTATGCGTTCATCGTGATCGACAGGCAAGAGGGGACCTTTTTTGCGGCTAGAGATCCATTTGGAATCAAGCCCCTGTACTACAGGGTGGCCGGTGACACTTGGTATCTCTCATCAGAGATCGCCCCTTTGATCGATGGCAGTGGCGCAGTTGTTAAGTCACTCCCGCCTGGCAGTCTTATCGTTAACGGCGCGGTCAGAGAGCGCGTGAACTACAAGGATCTGAGCCCACTAAATGAAGCGGACATGCCTATCGAGAAAGCAATTCACACCACACGAAGCGCATTGCGTGACAGCGTCCGCCGTCATCTCCCACCGGCAGATTTAAGGACTGCCATCTTCTGTAGTGGGGGCATAGACAGCAGCGCACTTCTTTTGGAGGCCGTGAATGCCTGTCGGGACTTTGGCCACGACCCAAAGAATAAGCTGGCCGCCTACTGTGTTGGCTCGGCCACAAGCGAAGATCAGAAGTTTGCTTCTGATCTCGCGTGGCAACTCGGCGTTCCATACTTCTTTGAGGAAATCCACGTAGAGGATATGATCGAGAGCATTCCGCGAGCGATTGAAACGATGGAGACCTACGAACCAAATCATATTCGAGCTGGCACAACTTCCCTTGCTCTTGCACGCAGAGTCCATGACGACAACATCAAGGTCGCGCTTCTTGGGGAAGGCGCAGACGAGCTGTTCGGAGGATATGAGGAGTTTCCGAATGCGCTAAAGACCGGTGGCGTCCAAGAAGTGGAGAGACTTCTCAGGCTGTTCACTAGCCAGCTTCATCGAACGCAGCTTCGCAGGGTTGATCGAACTACCATGGCTTTCGGTATTGAGGCCCGCGTTCCATTTCTAGATAGGCGCTTCACGGACCACGTTTTGCAAATCCCGACGGAACACAAAGTGCGACGGTTGGAGACGGGATCGGTCATTGGCAAGCACGTTCTACGTGAGGCCTACAGAGGCGACCTTCCTGACCGCATTGTAGATCGCCGAAAAGTACCGATGGGTGAAGGAGCTGGCGTAGGTGATAACCGCGCTGTGGGGCCCTTTCACGAGTTCTGTGAGCGCGCAATCAATGACGAGCGTTTTCAGAACATTTGCGCCGAGTTCGCCGAATTCAACTTGAAGAACAAGGAAGAGGCTCACTACTTTGACCTGTTCTCGCAACGATTCGGCCGCCTGGCCCTCGCGACTGAACGGCCGTATACCAACGTGGCCAAGACAACATGACGGATCAAAATTCATGTACGAATGCCATAGAGCTGCGTCAGATAACGAAATCCTTTGATGCGGATAGGCCGCCGCTTTATCGTGACTTTTCGCTTTCGATCGAAGCCGGCAAGTCAACGGCGATTGTAGGGCCAAGCGGATGCGGTAAATCCACACTACTCAATATGATCGCGTTGGCCCTAGCACCTGACAACGGTGACGTCCTGATTGATGGCCGGACTTGCACTACCTCCCAGTTCGGCAGCTTACCGATCTCCTACATCTTCCAAAAAGATGCACTGATCCCGTGGGAATCCGTGCTGGATAATACCCTCTTGGGCGCGGCGTGCCGGGGTTCGGTCACGTCTGACCTTCAACTGAAAGCACGGGCGTTGCTGGGCCTGGTTGGGCTCCATGGTCACGAAGACTATTACCCTCGCATGTTGTCGGGAGGCCAGCGGCAGTTGGTCGCCCTCATCCAGAACTTGCTCACTGAGCCTGACATTCTGATCCTTGACGAACCGTTTGCACATTTGGACTTCCAGACGAAGTTGCTCCTCGAGGCCGACCTGCTTGCCGCAATCAGACTCACCCGATCGAAAAGAGCTCGTCCAATGACCGTTATTCTTGTCACACATGACTTGGAAGAGGCAATCGTGATTGCAGATCGGATTATCGTTGTGGGGCGACATCCTCAACAATCCGTTGAGATAGCATGCGATCTTGGCGTGCCGATTCCAGATCTGGAACGGGACCCGGCGCGAGTTAGGGAGAGCTCTGAAATGCGAGTCTTGTTTCATTCGACTTGGAGTGCAATAAAGACCTACGTTCCGGACCGAGATCGGGCGGTGTCATTTTGAAGACTGTATGGTCCATCACTCCGTTCATCTTGTTTTTGCTCGCGTGGCAATTCGCAGGATCCCGCTCCGCCACGGCTGCCTTCTTTTTCTCAACGCCTTCAAAGACCATGAGCACTGGGGTTGAGATGCTTCAGGATGGTTCCCTAGTGATGAATTCCCTTGTAACAGGTTCTGAAGCATTAACTGGATTTCTACTCGGGAATCTATTTGGCGCGATGCTTGGAATTGGCCTTTGGTATTCCGAAGCCGTTGCGCGAGTTGCGAGGCCATATTTGGTGGGTCTTGGAGCCCTGCCGGTTTTTGCAATCGCACCCATGACCATTCTTTGGTTTGGAGTTGGCATTGGAGCAAAGATTGCGCTAGCATTTTTGTCAACCGTGTTCTTAGCTGCAGCCCAAGCGTTCAAAGGTGCGCAAGAAGTAGATCCACTTTTACTACAGCGATTTAGAATGTTTGGCGCGAGTCGTCAGATACTTTTTCGGAGACTTCTGTTCCCCTCGGCGATGGTTTGGATATTGGCATCCCTGCGCCTAACTTTCGGCGCGGCCCTCCTTGGCGCTTTCGTAGGCGAATTTATCGCATCTGAGCGTGGAATTGGTCACTTGATCGTTCGTGCCAGCGGCCTCTATGACACTCCGCGAGTTCTCGTCGGCGTGGCCGTAATGATTGCGATGGCGTTAACTTCGGATGTAGTAATCGACTACGTCGAGCAGCGATTGTTCAAATGGCGCGGAAACGTGGAGAAAGCAAAGTGATGGCAGAATCCGCCAGCGCAACCAATGTTTCGACGATCTGGGTGATCACTTGGCCCACATTGTGGCTCCACTGGCCCGTGTATTTGGCTTTAGCTCGAACTGAACGCCAGTTCAACAACACGGTAAAGTTCCAACTAGAACCCCGCAGTGAAGAGGTTGTCACGGACGAATTGATCCGAAATGAGTTTTACGCCCGTGCCGAGAAGGGGCATGCTGTCTTGGCTCTTTGTGAACCAGGCCCACAGCGTTCGCTTCAGATTTACCCCGAATCGGAGAATTATGGTAGCTTGAGGCGCGACCACATCATGGTCAGACGACTACCGGTGGTTTGGCGCCAACCGCACTGGCTCTTGTGGAGAGGAGACACAAGTTCCCCTCCTCCTGGTAAACGAGTCTGGGCGTATCCAATAAAAACCACCAGTGGAGATTTCGTGAGAACGATTTTCCAGTCGCTTCCTCTTCTGAAATCTTCGCGCCCCAATTTTCATCCGCTTGATCAAGCAATGAACGAGCAACGTGACCGGGTCGAGTCGCTTCTCCCCGAATCTGACGTCGTAGCGACCTTTACTCCGTGGCACGAATTCTTAAATGTAGAATACAGGCAACTCGCTCAGAAAGATCGAAAAGCCAAACGAGTTCGCTGGTGGACACTTCCGGGGCCGTCTCGTGATGTTACAGCCTTGCTGGTGCCAGACGTCACTGCAGACTGGACCCGAAAGGGTGGGAGTTCTGTGATTGACGCTATCAGCCGCCATCTCAAGAACGTCCTGAACGAACTTTCTGACACTCATGCCGATCATGATTTAATGACGGACTTTTTGAGTAACAACGTTTCCAGTGTAACTTCATTCCTAAATGAGAGTGACGAATGGCTTAGTGTTGAATTTCTTCGATCTGTATTGTGCATCTACGTTAGACATGGATGCTATTTCCCTTACCGCAATGTTGACTCTGCCATTTCATCAGAAGTTCAAAGGCGCGTTCGCGACAGGTTTGATGATCTGAAAGAGCAGGCGCTTGCAGGTATCCAAACAGATCTAAACGAATTCTTGGGCAGTACTACGGAGTGGCACACGCTTTCTTTTCAGGAGAGACTCCAAAGCTGGAAGACGGCTATGCCTCGAGACGAGTACGATCGAGATCTGTGGCAACGCTTGACGCATTTCCGGCAAACAGATTTGGCAATTGGTTTGGAGAACCTGATCCGGGGAATTAGTGTGCGAACCTCCCAGCAACCGGCTAGACTGTCGCTTGTTAGCTTAGGGCCAAGACTACCGTTGGAATGTTCGGTCTTTGATGGAAACGACCACGGAGAGCGATACCTTCGATGCCAGAATGATCGAACAATGCTCAGTCGAGTTGTTCCGGGCGAGATCCGAAATTCTGAGCAGGATTGCTTAGCCTGTGTGGTCAGCGGCGTTCCGCGCTCGCTGCTTCGACCTGCGGCAATAAGACTAGCGAACGGTTTGAAAACAACCGTTGGGTATTACTGCGGGTCAAACAAAAAGGATGTCTTTGATCTTCCATGCCCGGTCTCGGTGGAGGACATCTGGGGATTCATCGACGTGTTCATCGAGGAGCGACGCAATCCGCCACAGTCCCAGGAAAAGCTTGCCTGTGAAATTGTATTGTTCAATGGATTTAATGGAGAAGAGTCGGAGTCTGGCGGGCCGATATTGGTCGGGATTTTCTGGCGCGGATCGACTGAGGGTGGGAAGGGTACGGGTAGTGCAACGTTTGGACTTAGTTCTTGGGCAAAGCAGCAAAAGGGCTTAGGACATTCTGTTGAGTGGGTTTGGTTTTGGCGAGCCAACGGCAAGGATCAGGTAATCTGGTCTGACCCGCCGTCATCTTATCGGGACCATCGCTTTATCGAGGGCGACGTTGTCATAAAGCCGGCACGTGAATACTTTGATGCGGGCGACTTTACTTTCGCGTACGTGACGGCGTTTAGGATAGAGCAAGGGGCTCATGAGGGGTAACTATGAGAGTGTTTGTCGCCAGTGATAGAGGCCGAATCAGCAAACATCGAGCGCTGCTCGGATGTGGCCTCGATTCGATTTCCTCGTTGTCGACTGACTACGATGTTTTCCTTAAGGACATCGGTTGTTTTGAAACACCAACCATTGTGTTGTGGCATGAAATTGTGGCTAAAGCGTTCCCATTGTTGTCCCGACTGGTAACTGAAGGTTCTTGGCCCAATCATCTCAGAGGCGTCGTGTTCTTCAGGGCAGCACAATATGCGGGTCTTAATTCACGTGTACACGCCAATGAAGAATTGGAGCGCTACAGTCTTCCCGCGTCGAAAGTTCACGTTCTCTCCAGTGTCGTGTCAAGCCGGCCAGACCCTGAAATCGTGAATCGAATTCGCAATTTCGTGGAGGCCGTTCGCAAGGTTGATGCAGGCGGAGTCCCTTACTGGATTTTGGAGCCTCCCGAGATTTCTGATGGAGTGTTTACTCCTCAAATTCTCGATTTCTTAATGGAGAAGGGGGGAACGGTCGAAGACCCACTTCAGGGACTAAATTGGAATCTCATTGTGAAAGACTGCGCGCTGCAGGGTGTCGAGTGTGGGCCGGTGCCGTCGGTTGACGTGCTGCGAGAAGTCGCAAACAAGCTTCGGAGCCGCATAGGATCACCGCGGGTTCGATGTGGTTCCTGTAGTGCGCTCAGAGCCTGGGAGCATACCAGACTTCGCCAAATGAACCTGATCTATAGCGAATCTGGCTTCGCGGAAGAGCTTATGAAGGCATGCCACGAGGTTCGGCAACTCGCCGAAACTGCATCACATCTGGCGACCGACGCCGTTGTCGAAGCGACGGCGAGGCTAGCTGTATTCGACCGAGGGAAACTCGTCCCTATTCTGGAGAATCTCATTGGGCAGGCGTTTGAACAAAACTGCATTCTAGTACAGGAGCAGAAGCGGATATTCGCCGCTCTCTATGATGCCGAAATCGGGCTGAGAGGCGGGCAAGATCCGTCCGTTCTAGCGACACGCCTGGCCACTTTCATCGAGTGTAAAACCCTTCAGGGAGAAATCGACCTTCATCCATGAGCTTACCTAAGATTCTGATTATTGACGACGTATTGGGCCAGCCCGATAACGTACTCGGTCGCGAGCGGTTTTGTAAGGCACTGGGCCTTAAGGGGCCAGATTCCGGCGATATCGATAAGGCCCCCTCCAAGTTGTTTTTGGCAGAAGTTCAATTCGAGTCTGGCCAACTGCTGAGTAGCGGATACGTAGAGAACAGCACGAAGAAGGCCCTAGCAGCTATCGAACGAGGGTGGCCTTTCCCAGACGGCTCACGTTGGGCCTTGGTCTGTGTCGACCTGGAATTTGTAGTTGGATCCAGCGACAAACCTAGCACTGAGTTCTTCGGAGCGGAGCTACTCAGGGCAATCGAAGATCGCTGGCGGACACACTCGGCTGATTCGTTGGGGAGTTGTGAAGTTCCGGTTGTAATGCTTTCAAGCCATGATCCGACTTTTGTTGAGCGGAGGGTGAAAACGGAGACGAATGTCGCCTTTCTTGAAAAGTGGAAGGGAGATGGCGATAGCTCGACTTCAATGAAATTCAGGATCGAGCTTGGCAAGGTGTTATTCAAGATCGGGCTGGTTGCAGATGGAGAGCTACGTCATATTGACTCAGAGGGTGTCGTCACGATGATCGACCGACTGCCTCGACCGGAAATCTTTGGGCGGTCACTCAGTCTGCTGAGTGCTCTGAGAGAGGCACGCAAGTCGCTATTGCGGGAGCGCGATGTACGGGTTCTATTGGTGGCGGAGAGAGGCTCTGGGAAAGAGTTGTTTGTGCAGTACCTGCATGATCACGCGATGGCCGCGCGGAGCTACGTTGACCGTACGAAGATGCAAGGTAACGGGAAAAGGGAGTTAGTGCCACTTAACCTTCAAGAGGTGTCAGAGAGCCTGATCGAGAGCAGACTCAAAGGAGCCGTGAGGGGCGCGTATACCGGTGCTGATCGAGATTTTGATGGTTGCTTGGAAGTGGCGAAGGGCGGAACGCTCCACCTTGACGAGATCGGAAATCTTGGATTCGCAAGCTTACAAATGCTCCTTCGCATAGTTGAAAGTGAAACTTACAAACGTGTTGGAGACACCAAGGACAGAGTTATCAATTGCCAGATAGTCATGACAACCAACAAAGACGTGGCTGGGATGGTCGGCAAGGGAACGTTTCCGGATGATCTGTTTGATCGCTTAGCAAAGTTGACGGTGCCGCCACTGAGGGCTCGTGCCGACGACGCAATATTGATTTTTGAAAGGTTTGTGCTTAGTCAGACGAAAATGCTAGCGTGCCGAGAAAAGGCGATCTCTTCGCGAGCGAGGAGACGGGTCAATGAATACGAGTGGCCTGGCAACGTGCGACAATTGCGTGCCGTGTCCGAACAGGTTGTGGCGGACCGAGAATATACTGGGCTCATTGATGTTCGAGACATCGATGCAGCCATCCTTCGCACGGGCGCGGAGTTGCAGAAACGATGGACTGGGCGCTACGAGGAACTTCTCACCGCCATTCGAGAATATTCATTTAGCTCAGAAGAGGTCAAGTCCGCATGGCCGAGATTGCAGAATGCGATTGGGGTTTTGGCGTCCAACATGCTTACGAGAGCAGTTGCCGATAGCAGCCGTCCTCGAAACTTCAAGCGCGTTGATTGCGTCAATCGGATAGCGAATCCAAGTGACGAGTGCGATTGGGAGTCGAAAACATGCGAACGATGGCTGCAGAAAATGCAGGACGAATTCGGTCTAAGCGGTGCAGCATTCGATGAATTGATGCGCAAAGAATTGAAGAGCCTCGCAAAGCCAGCCGATAAGGAGATTGATAGGAGTGACATCAGTGACAGCTAGATTAGAGGGCGAAATGGTGGCATGGCATCAGATTGCCACGCAACGTTGGGAAAGGAGGAAAACGAAGATGGCCTCTGATGGTTGGGATGACTCCGTATCCCTGCTTTTTAAAAGACTCTCCGATTGGAGTCCGAGACCAAGCGAGCAGGAGTTTTTGGTTCGTCAGGATGGCAGGCACGTCCTGGAGCCCATGGTCTGTTCCGTAGATGGTCGGCGGTCGAGTTGCCTGGAATTCCTTGAATCGAATGACATAAAGAATCTTCACAATGAGGGCGCTCTTGGTGCCGAACACTATCCTTTGCGGTCGGAGGACGGTCTGTTCTTCACAGAGTCGCTAGGAGGCCTCAATCCGCAGTTTGACAAGTATCAGCGCTTAGTCCTCGACTCGATCTCTACCCTTAGAAAGCGCGGAACAGCACCATTGTCGATCTCCGAATTGGAGGCCTGTGGAGCTGAGATCCAGATGCTAGACACAATGTTTGCGTCGGAATTGATCGGGCGCCCGTTGGATGCCCTTCATCGCTGCGTAGGGCCGGATCCGTCACATCCATACTCAAAGATCACCGTCTGTCGAACGACCTTCCCTGTAGAAATAGGCGGTGAGATTCTACGGTTTTACTTCGAGAAGTTTCTGGTTTCATATTCTTACCTGGATTCGGATGGTACCCGCCGATCGACTACGACTCCGATTCATTCTCATCCAATGAACTTTGAAACAGTCTACTTCACATCCCATGGATCAACTTCCTGCGTACTTGAGCAGGAATTTGAGCTGCTTACCGATACCGGTGAGCCTTTGATTACGGCCGATGGATCGTTGGATGAAGGATTTGTTCGACGTGTTGCTACTGTGCCAGGATTGCGACCGCAAGCCACCCCGGGCGCGATCTCTAAAATCTGGCCATCCTCTGGCCCGATCCGCTTGACTGCCTTCGACTCTGAAACTGTGCTCAAGAGCCGTCGTGACTTAATTGAGATCACGGATGGTTTGTTTCGACCTCATCAGGTGACTGTGATCGATGATCCCGACGCAGAGACGCGGTATTTCGCGCTAGATAACTACTTTGGTCCCGTTGGGCGAGTGCTTCTATACGATCCAGATGGAACGGTAAACGTATGGAGCCACGACGCATGGGATCACTCATAACTTCGCCAGCCGGAGGACGATTTCGTTAACCGTGCTTCGCGCAGACTCTATAGCTCCTTGAATCCAGCCATGAGTCTTGCTGTATGCTTCACCAGCGAAGAATATTCTGGGAGCATCTGGTGGGGTGGGGCTCCACGGCTTAGTTTCACATTGGCGCCGGAGTTCTCCCGGTCTATTTCTACAAAAGCCTCCGCCGCCTGTTTTTGGGGACCGCCACGATTCGTGAACAAGCTCCTCAATTTCAATATGGTCTCCCGGATGCAGTTTGCTGAGAGTGTCGCCGACAATGGCCTCCCGCTTGGAGCTCGTTAGAGCTGAAAAGGATTGTGCTGCCTCACCTCTTCCATATTGAACCGTCAAGACGCGGCCGTCAGAGGAGGGATACCAAATGCTCTCTAGCGGCGAGTTGATGTATTTGACGCCGCCAGCATTCCCGGCCCAAAAGCGCTTCTTAAATAGTGCCAAGGTCTTTGAGGCAGGAATGTGCTGAAAACCGAGGCAATCAACTGTGGATTTGGGAAGCGACGGAGTGAATAGGATTGCCGACAAAGCTGATGGCGGAATCGCGCAGATAACCAGGTCGAACTTCAGGGTCTTCAGGGGTTGCGCGGACGGTCGGAACATAATAGAAGCGCCCTGGCAATGTGTGTGGATTGACTCTACGGCGGTCAACGGGAATATGTCACATCCAGGTTGCGACCGGATTGAGTCAGCGAATGCGGTGACGAGCCGTTCCATACCGCCTACAATTTCGTACATGTCCTGGTGTTTGTAGTTCATGAAGCCCAGAACAGTCTCGAAAAATGATGACTCCTCATAGGCCCCAATGTGCTCCTCGGCGAGAAGATTCAAGTATTTGTTCGCACTCATCTGGGTCGAGAAGAATTCCTTCACGCTCCGGGACTCATATGTTGTAAACGGCGGGCTTAGGTGGTTACTTTTGAGATCGAGCAGGGCCGTGCCCGGGACGTTTCTCCATACCTCATTTAGGAGACCAAGATACAGAGATTGAAAACCGTCCGAACCGTCGGAATGGATGCTTTGATGCGATGGAACAAGGCTTGAGCCAAAGCGTCGCGTTTCGAGTTGGAAGCGGTCAATATACTCCCAGACGCCGGAATGAACTCCGGGAATTCGCATGGCACCGAGTTCACCTTGCTGGTCGGTCGAGAAGTGGTGCGTAAAGAGGCGACCACCCAATCTCGGAGAGGCCTCTAGCAAAGTTATTTTGTACCCGAGTCTCGCTAATTCGTACCCGGCACAAAGGCCAGCGACGCCAGCTCCAACTATGCCAATTGAAACCTTCTGCAGATTCTGCCTCCGCGTTTCACGCAAGTCGAGAGGGCGAAACCAATTGACAAGAGCATCTCGCCCTAGCAGCGACTCCAGGGCGAGATTTTCACGCGGCATTCCCAACGCTCCCCTTGGCAAGGGACTGGTACAAAGAATCCAAATATCGCTCTGAATTCCTGAGCCTGAAGATGACGCCCCGCGCAATATCCCAACGAGCCTCCGCGTTCATCGCTACTTCAGGCCCGATCAACTTTTCGAACCAGTCACGCGCATGAACGCCATCGATACTGATGTGTTCACGATGGTATACGGCTCCCTTCTCGCTCAATCCGTTCCTTAACCATCCCGTCATGAAATGCTGGAAGCGATGAGGTACCAGGAATTCGGTAGCTGCCAAGAATCCAATCGAAAGGTAGGAATACCTGCGCCGTGATGCAAGCACGACTGCAAGATTGCCCGCTTCATAGGCTTCGAGGGGAACTTCTTGGCTTTCCCGCACGATCGCTCCGACTTCGGCGAGCGCGCTCTCAAACAGGACAGTGTGCATCAGCGACACATCACCGCGCCCGAGTTCGTCGTAGTAGTTTTCGCCCATCACGATCTTGGCATCGCCGGAGAACCCCAACTGTGCAAGCGCAACCAGATCGTCGAACCTCCCATCTATGGAAAGCTCTGCCTCCAGGAATGCTCTGATATCTTCTGCCGTTGCATGATTAGCTAGGAAGTCGACGTAGAACGGATGATCGAAGGAGCGACTTTCCTTGATCATCCGTCGCAGATACTGCTGGAAAGCAAGAGGATCGAAAGGTGCTTCGGCCATGAGCGTCACCGGAACAAACCGATCAAGAGCATTGAGCATACCGCGCTCAATCGAAGTCTCAAGGGTGTTCAAGATGATCGAACCTTCAGGCGAACTTAGGCCCGGAGCAGGTTTGGTCAGGCGAAGCTGGAGCAACGTGCTCAGTGTCTTTTGAACATCAAATTCAGCATGCCTGTCTCCGCGGCCAACGTAGGCTTTCCGAATCTGGGACTTCGCCAGATTCAACACTCTTGTCCTTCGCCACGGGTTGCGGTCCAGGCGCTCGTCAATCTCGGTGGCATCATGGCGCAGTAAATCAGTCACGACCTGGAATAAGGGATTGTGTTCAGTGGTTGGAAACCGGTTCTTGTTCTTCGGCGTCTTAGTGGTAGAGCTTGAAGGGATACTGGTAGGGTTCTGAAGCATTGATGGCCTCCTTTAGGGCATGCCTCAGCAATTGCACGGAGCGAGCCAAATGCTAGTGGATTGAAAACAAAAAGCATTCCGTCACTGGGTATGGGTCAGGCGCAAGAGTTTCTGGCGGCCAGGCTCTCAAAGGCTGTCAAACTTGCCAGAGTCGAAACAGGCACCCGTGTTGAGAATGAAGCCACTGAGTAGCGTCCGCTACGGTCCCGCTTTCCAGACAGTTCATACAATCTCAGGGAGCCAAACTGTTGTTGACCACCCGAGGCTCAATGGTAAATCTGTTCGAGCGGAGCAGGCAGGCTGCACAAGTGTCCGGCCGATTCTTCGGAATGCCCTCAGTCTTTTAACCGCCCGCGTCGATTCGCAGGGCGACGAACGGCGACGTTTTGTGAAAAGTTGTCGCAGCGGGAATGGCAATAGCGGCCACTGGTGGGCCCCGGTTCGGCTGGTGTTAACGGTCATACAGAAACGTCGAAATCTGAGCACCCGGCCGACACCACGGCCGTCCACGTCGTCGTCGCCTAAGAGTCACGTTATCAAATGGGTTATGCCAGCGACTGAGGCGGCCGCAGATGAAGCACTGGTTTAGGTCTTTTGCAGCAGGAGCGGTCGGGCAAGTGATTGAACCGGGACCCTGATGCGTCACCGACGCCGGCGAAGACCGTTCGCGTTAGGCACGCTGCCGTTGGCAGTGTGCCTGTTGCCCTGCGTCGGGGGCTTGATAACGGCGGCCCGCCGCCGCCACCTGTAAGCGCCGCATGCGTTGCCGACATTCGTCCCCGCAGTATCGCTGACCACGGTCGCAACACCGGCAGATGGAGAACATCGTGTTGCACGTCGGGTCAAGGCATCGGCGAAGCCGGAGACCTTCCGTGGACGTATGGGCGACCGAGGGCATCGCCCGATCATACCCAACGCCGACGAAAATGGGACTGAAGATTTGCTCTTTCGGCGCAGATGATGCTGTCGGCCTCATGGTCAGAAAACTACGTTTTCTGAAGGCCGTCAACAGCTGGTCCATAAGGACGCATTGTGGCATGACGCGCTAAGCGATCAGACGACGGCGACGCTCCTCCAGCTGCCGTCACGCGTTCAGATGAAACCGGCCAAACGGATTGTACTTGAGCCGACGGTTGCGTCAATGGAGCAACTTGGCGTGACGATCGGAAAAGCTTCCACTCTGAGGTAGGATGCTAAATCCAATCACATTCCTAGGACCAGGGGCGCTTCCCTATCGGAAGATCTTCCGTCATTGGAATGGCAACGCGGCTCGAAGTCTTCACCTTAAGATCTCCTCGCGAAGACCTGTTTTGCATCAGAAACGGATTCGCCAATTAACTCGATCTCTGACTGGCCTGTATTACCTAAAGAGATCGCCTTCACGAGATGACTTATCTCTGCAGGTGGTATCTCCATCATGTGGCAACAAGTGGCGTCTGCGGCAACTGGGTCGTTCGAGAACACGAGGCATCCAAGATCTCTCCGGTGGCCATGGAGAGGACCATTGCCTTCCATCGCTTCGATGCCATCGGCGATCACGCAGTGGATCGGTACGGTAGATGCCAACTCAACGATGGAATTGTCGATGCCTTGCCAATGCAGAATGTTCTTGGGCCAACCGTAGACCGATCCGGGGACGACTCCAAAGAGGTTTTTTAGGCTGAGTGTTACCCCGGCCCAGTGGTGCGTTTTGATCTTCGGCATCGAGATCACAACGTCTGCCGCGAGGAGGGTGTTCGGTAGCCATAGCTCCCGAAGCGTTGTAAGGGAAGTTGTAGTCTTCACTCGGCTCGGAGTATCGAAGTTGAGGTCGACAAACCGCGTCCGCCCGACTTCCTTCAGCAACTTCTTTAGGCCGCACTCTTCGATCAGCATCTCCGTGTCGCGAACGTGGCCTGGGCCTTCTGCTACGACTACCGACGCCGCTCCTAGCCGGTACAACGAATCGACTGCGGCAGCAATGACCGTGGGATGGGTATTGATACAGGTGTTGGGTGAATACTCGACCAGGTTTGGCTTGAGGAGTACGCTTTTCCCTTTGACGGCCGGCTCGATGAGGCGAAGTCCTTCATCAACTACCTTGTGGGCGCAATCGTAGCTTGCACATTTCAGAATCACTACCTTGGATTTGGTCTTACGTCGGAAGGGCACTGTGGAACTGAACTGCCGATGCAAGGAGAGCGCGGAAGTTGTTGCAAGGGCTCCGGCAGAAAGCAGGCTCCGTCGATTCATGGCTTGCTCGCTCCAGAGCTGTTTGACTTAAGGGCGATCATGGCCAACGCAAGTTCTCTGGTACCAAGATTTGGCAGCACGGTCACGACGGCGCCGGTTAGCCGCTGATTCAATCGGTCGGCTCGTGGATCAAAGTATGCTTTCAGCGCGATGACGCCGAGGCTCAGTGAGTAAACCGAGTTCGATGTCGAGAGGCACCGCCAAAGGTAATCCAGCGATGATGCCAGCAAGGCGGCGTGCGACAACCTCTCGTAATGCAGGGCCATCACAGCCATCGCCGTGAAGTCTGGATGGGGCGTCAGTGCAACACCAAATGCCTCCCCATTTCCGGCATTCCAGCCGCCCCCCTTGCAGCAGCGATCCAGCAACATCTCTCGGGCGTTTGCAGTCCGAGCGGAGTTTCGCCCCCACGCCTCGTGCGCGAGCAGCGAGACCGCCGTTGGGGCCACCCAGCTCAAAGTGCCGGGAATCCAAGGCCAGCCTGATTTCGAGGGATCGAAGCGGACCTTGGTGTCGAAGAAGCGGAACTTCCACTTCCAGAGCCAGTGCGACTCCACACCAACTGTTTTTGACAACCACTGGAAACCGTTTTCAACACTCGTGGCCCCCGCCTTCCTTGACCGTGCCAGGGAGAGCAATGCCAGACCGGTGCTGTAGGCGTTGGGTAGTGGTACGGCAGCATGCTCTGACCATCCACCGTCTGGCAGTTGGCGCTTCTCTATCGCCGCGGACAAGTATTCCTCGCCGGGTAGG
>JAPKZB010000041.1 GCA_026393985.1 Acidobacteriota bacterium | reverse complement strand
GGCTAGCGATCAAATCCTCGCTCTACGGCTTTCTACAGATTCTGAGTCTCACGCTTTTCGAGAAAATGCCCATTTTACGGGCCTTTGAAGATATCGACTCCCAAGACCTGACCAATGAAAACCCCAAGCAGTTGATTCTATCCGACTTTTAACCGTACACTAGTGATACTACCTAACCATAGCCGCAGCTGGCCACGTTGCTGGCGGCGCGCAGATTCCCTGTTGTTCTGACCAACTTATCGACTCTGGGAGGATGTATGATGCGTCTCGCACTGCAGGCCGTTTTCGCCGGCTTCGTGTTCTGTTCTTTTGCGCTGGCTCAAGAGGTCACCGCCGGTGTCTACGGAGTGGTGCAGGACTCCACTTCCGCCGTTATCCCGGGCGCTACGATCCGTGTCACGAACGCCGGGACCGGACTTACCCGCCAGACCACCACGGACGAATCGGGTAACTTCTCGCTACCGCTGCTGCCGATCGGCACCTATTCGATCACCGCCGAAGCGAACGGCTTCAAGAAATCCCTCGTCAACGACATTCTCCTGCGCGTGAACGATAATCGCCGCGTTGTCTTCTCCATGGAGGTCGGTCAGATCGCCGACCAGGTCACCGTCGAAGCCACCGCCGTTACCGTCAACACCTCCTCCGGCGCCACCTCCCAGCTCCTCGACGGCAAGGACATGGTGCAGCTCCCCTCCCGCGGGCGCAACGTCATCCCCTTCGCCCAGCTCATGCCCGGCGTCGTTTCCACCACCCCCTACGACCGCCGCGCTAACAACTCCGCCGTCAACGGAATCCGCCCCACCCATAACGCCTGGCTCCTCGACGGCGGCTACAACGTCGACACCGGCGGCAACTGGAGCACCCCGCTCGCCCCCAACATCGAAAGCGTTGCCGAGTTCCGCGCCATTCGCGGGAACTACTCCGCCGAGTTCGGTGTTGGCGGCGGATCGCAGTTCAACGTCATCACCAAGGGCGGCACCAACGAGCTCCACGGCTCGGCCTATTACTTCCACCGGAACGATAAATTCAACGCCCGAAACTACTTCCTGCCTACCCGCCCGGCCTTCCGCGGCAACGACTACGGCTTCACCGTCGGCGGCCCCGTCGTGCTAGGCAAGCTCTACAACGGGCGCAACAAAACTTTCTTCTTCGCCCTGATGGGATGGATCAAAGAACGGCAGCGCCAGGAGTTCTTCGGCATCGTCCCCACCGAAGCGGCCAAGCGCGGCGACTTCTCCGCCACCGGCCGCCCGCTGTTCGACCCCGTCACCGGTCTTCCCTTCCCCGGCAACATCATCCCCGCTAACCGTATCGACGCGAACGCCCGCGGCTACTCCCGCATGTATCCGGCCTCCAACTTCTCCGATACCGCCGGCCGCAACTGGTTCGCCCTCCAAAGCCGCCGAGACGACACCGACGAAGAAAACTACCGCATCGACCACAACTTCAATTCGAGTCACCGCCTCATGTGGCGCTACACCCCGGAGTTCCGCCTCAACAACTTCGCCACCTCCTCCGGCTTTGAGTTCCTTCGCCAGCAGAATGAGACCCCGGCCCGCAACATGACGGTGAACTACAACGCCACCTTCTCCCCCACGCTCATCATGGACTTTAACTGGGTCCGCTCCCACAACCGCATCAAACAGTTTCCGCCCGACCTGAGCGGCGCCACCTGGGGCATCAACATCCCGCAGCTGTTCGCCGATAACGAGAAGACCTACCCGCTCTCGAGCCTCAACTTATCCAAAGTCCCGGACCGCGTGCCCACCATCTCGCTCACCGGCTACGCCGCCGTCGCCCCGGGCGCTCCCTGGAGCAACTACCAGACCATCTACGAATTCCGCAACAACTTCACCTGGATTCGCGGCGCCCACACCATTAAGACCGGCTTCAACTACTCCTACGAAATCAAGTTCGAACCCACCAACACCAACGTTTTTGGCGCCTTCAGCTTCGACGGCCGCTTCACCCGCCAGCCCGGCGCCGCCAGCGGCGGCGATGCCTATGCCGACCTCCTGCTCGGCCGCGCCGCCAACTACAACGAAACCGACACCGTCGCCTTCAACGACAACCGCCGCAACTCGTTTGAAACCTTCATCGACGACTCCTGGAAAGCCTCCCGGAAGTTGACCCTCAACTTCGGCCTCCGCTACTCCTACTTCCCCCCGGCCCACGAACCCGACGATCGCTTTCGTGTCTTTGTCCCCAGCGCTTATAACCCCGCCCAAGCGGTCACGGTCAACGCCGCCGGCCAAGTCCTACGGGGCTCTGGAAACCGCTTCAACGGACTCGTCAACCCGACCAGCTACTGGCGGTCTTCGAAGAAAAACTTCGCCCCCCGCTTCAGCTTCGCCTATGACCTGTTCGGCAACGGACGCACGGCCATCCGCGGTGGCTACGGCCTGTTCTTCTCCCGCGAAATCCTCGGCGCCTTTATCCTCATGTCCGGCAACCCGCCCTTCTCGGAACTGCTGACGATCGACAATACGCTGCTGTCCAACCCCGGCGGCGGCACCGCGCGGAACTTCGACCTGCCCATCACCCTCGGCTCGATCGACACCAACCAACTCACTCCGAACACCCAGCAGTGGAACCTGAACATCCAGCATGGCTTCGGGCAGAATACGGTGCTCGAAGTCGGCTACACCGGCACCCGCGGCGTCCACTTCATGCGCACGCAGGATCTTAACCAGCCGCTGCCGAACCCCCTCATCGCTCAGGGCCGCCTCAACCCCAACACCGTCCGGCCCTACCTCGGCTGGGCCGTCATCAACCACCGCGAGCAAAGCTACGCCTCCAACTATCACGGCCTCCAGGTCGGCCTGAACCGGAATTTCACCAAGGGCCTCATGTTCCAGACCGCCTACACGTGGTCGAAAGCCATCGACAACGCCGACTACACCGCTGGCATCTACGGCTTCTATCCCAACACCCGCGATGCCTCCGGTGAACGCGCCCGCGCCTCCTTCGACGCCAACCATAACTTCATCGGCAGCCTCGTCTGGGATATCCCCTTCCTCCGCGGCCGCAAGGATATCCTGGGCCGCACCCTCGGCGGCTGGCAGGTTTCCACCATCTACACCGTCCGCACCGGCCTGCCCATCAGCCCCGAACTCGGCCGCGACAACGCCGGGGTCGGCTCCGCCACCCGGCAACGCCCCTTCGCCTCCGGCACCCCGTTCCTCGGGCGCGGCCAGCGCACCGTCACCCAGTGGTTCAATCCATCGGTCTACTCAGAACCCACGCTCGGCACCTTCTCCCCGGTCGCCCGCAACATCCTCTCCGGACCGGGGTGGAACCAGTTCGACATGACCTTCATGAAGTACTTCCAGCTCGCCGAAAAGGTCCGCTTCGAACTGCGCGCCGAAGCCTATAACTTTTTCAACCATACCCAGTTCGGCGGCGTCGGCACCGTCTTCACTACCCCGTCCACGTTCGGGCGCGTGACTTCCGCCCGCGACCCGCGTAGCATGATGCTTGGTGCCCGCCTGCAGTTCTAATCCCGCCTGGCTCGGGGCCGCGGCAGCACTGCTGCTCGCCGCCGCCCCGGGTCTTGCCTCCCCGGAAACCTGCCGCCCCTGCCACGCCGCCATCACCGCCGCCTACGAGAAAACCGGCATGGGCCGCTCCATTCAGCCGCGTCCTCTCACCCCGCCCGCGACCTTCTACCACCGCCTTTCCAACCGCCACTACAGCGTCGACGGCAGCCGCCTGCGCCGCTACCAACTCGACCCCGCCGGGCGTCCCATCCAGGTCGTTGAAAAGTCGATCGACCTCGCCATCGGCTCCGGCAACCACGCCGTCACGTTCCTCCATCGCTCCCCCGCCGGGCCGCTCCTCGAGCTTCCGCTCTCCTGGTACACCAGCCGCAACGGCTACGCCATGTCTCCCGGCTTCGACCGGCCCGACCATCCCGACATGCGCCGCGAAGTTTCGCCCACCTGTCTTTTCTGCCACGCGGCTTACCCCGACTCCCCCTCCGCCGCCCCGCGCAGCATCGACTGCGCCCGCTGCCACGGCGACGCCCAGGCCCACCTCCGCCAGCCGGAGCGCGGCACCATCCTCAATCCCGCCCGCCTCACCCCGGCCCGCCAGCTCGACCTCTGCCTCCAGTGCCACCTCCAGACCGCCTCGAGCGGCATCCCCGACTCCCTGCTCCAGGCCGGCCGCGGCGTCTTCTCCTTCCGGCCCGGCGAACCCCTCGCCGCCTACAAGATGCTCTTCGACCGCGCCGACCCGCCCGCCCCCCGCTTTGAAGTCAACCACGCCGGCTACCGGCTCCTGCAATCGGCCTGTTTCCAAAAGTCCCCCGGCGCCCTCACCTGCACCACCTGTCACGATCCCCACTCCGCCCAGACCCGCCCCGCCTGCGCCAACTGCCATCAAACCGAGCACGCCCGCCAACCCGCCGCACACTGCGCCGGCTGCCACATGCCCAAGCGCCGCCCCGCGGACGCCATCCACGTCACCGTCACCGACCATCGGATCCAGCGCCAGCCCCGCTTCACCAACCCGTCCGCCGAGGACCATACGCCCTACCGCGGCAAAGTCATCCCCTTTTATACCCCCGCCGATGATCTTTCTCTGGCCATCGCCAATGTCGGCCCGCTCACCCCAGCCGTGCCCGAACTGTATCGTCGGCATCTGCAGCGGGATCCTACAGACGTCGCCACCCTGGCGGCGCTCGGCAATGCGCTCTTCCGCCTCGGGCGCCGCCAAGAGGCCCTGCCGGTGCTCGAAAAGGCGCTCGCTCTCGATCCCCATCACGCCGGTGCGCTGAACACGCTTTCGGTCGCCAAGGCCTCGATCGGCGACTATCCCGGCGCCCTCGCGCTGCTCGACCGCGCCCGCCGCGCCCACCCGGACAACGCCCTCGTCTGGTTCAACCTCGGCGTAACCCACGCCGCCCGCGGCGACCGCACGGCCGCCGCCGCCGCGCTCCGCGAAGCGATCCGCCTGCAGCCCGACCTCTCGGAGGCCCGCGCCCGCCTCGCCGCTCTCGCGCCCTGAACGACCGTCTGCCCCGCTACGCCAGAATCCCCTTCACCAAATGGGCCGGCTCCACGCCCGTCAGCCGCGCCTCCAAGCCCTGGTGCCGGTAGCTGAACCGCTCATGGTCGATGCCGAAGCAGTGCAGCAACGTCGCCTGGAAGTCCCGCACATGCACCGGATCCTTCACGATGTTGTAGGAAAACTCGTCGGTCTCGCCGTGTACCACCCCGCCCTTGATCCCGCCGCCCGCCGCCCAGATGGAGAAGCACCGCGGATGGTGGTCTCGCCCGTAGTCGGTGGGGGTCAGCTTGCCTTGCGAGTAAATCGTCCGCCCGAACTCGCCGCCGAAAATCACCAGCGTATCGTCGAGCATACCCCGCGACTTGAGATCGGTGAGCAGCGCGTAGCAGGCCTGGTCGACGTCCTTGCACATCGCGGGCAGCACCTCCGGCACCTCGCGGTGCACGTCCCAGCCGCGCTGGTAGACCTGCACAAACCGCACGCCGCGCTCGGCCAGCCGCCGCGCCATCAGGCAGGTGTTGGCAAACGATCCGCCCTTGCGCGCCTCCTCGCCGTACAGCTTCCAGGTGCTCTCCGGCTCCTTTGACAGGTCGGTCAACTCCGGCACCGAGGACTGCATCCGGAACGCCATCTCATACTGCGCAATGCGCGACCGCGTCTCCGGGTCCACCGACTTTTCGTGCTGAATCTCGTTCAACTCGCCGACGGCGTCCAGCATGCGGCGCCGCACCTCCGGCGCCACGCCCTCCGGATTGCGCAAAAACAGCACCGGGTCATTCCCGGACCGCAGCGCCACCCCGGCGAACTTCGAAGACAGAAAGCCCGAGCTCCACAGCTTGGCCGAAATGGCCTGCACCCCGGCGCGCGGATGCGTGTGCGAAGCGTTCAGCACCACAAACGCCGGCAGGTCGGCGTTGATCGAACCCAGCCCGTAAGAGATCCAGGATCCCGCGCAGGGCCGCCCGGCCACCTGCTGCCCGGTCTGGATGAAGGTAATCGCCGGTTCGTGATTGATCGCCTCGGTGTGCATGGACCGGATGATCGCCATCTCATCCACCACCTTGGCCGTCCACGGCAGCAGTTCCGAAATCCACGCCCCGGATTTGCCACTCTGCCGGAACGAAAAGATCGAAGGCGCAATCGGAAAGCGGCTCTGCCCGGAGGTCATCGTGGTCAGGCGCTGCCCGCGGCGGATGGACTCGGGCAGATCCTTGTCGTACCACTCCTTCATACCGGGTTTGTAGTCGAACAGATCAATCTGCGGCGGCGCCCCGACCATGTGGAGATAGATCGCCCGCTTGGCCTTCGGCTTCCAGTGCGGCAATCCGGGTAGTCCGCCCTCGGCGGCGCGGCCTTCCCGGCCCAGCAGCGAAGCCAGCGCCAGTTGTCCCAGTCCACGGGCGCCGCGCGCGAAAAACTGGCGGCGGGTTTCGGCAAGTATGCAATCGTCGAGGATCATGGCGCGTCCTATTTCACCAGTACTTCGTCTATGTTGAACAGTTGATTGGCGGTCATCGTCAACGCCGCGAGTTCGACCGGCGGCAACGATTCCTCCGGCTTCGATTCGCCCTGCGCAATCAGCTTCCGCGCCTGGTCCGGATGGCTGTCGTAGTAGCGCAGAAAGTCCTGATGCGCCTTCCGCGTCACCGCCAGTTCGCGGGCGTCCAGGTCGCGGGCCGTCAGCCGCACCGCCATGTACTGAATCTGCTTTTCGACGCTCTCCGGCGCGGCCAGCCGCGCCCGCTGCGCCAGGTGCCGCGCCGCTTCGACGAACTGCACGTCGTTCATCGTCACCAGCGCCTGCAGCGGCGTGTTGGTGCGCTCCCGCCGCACGGTGCAGTTCTCCCGCGTGGGCGCGTTCAACACCTCCATCGCCGCCGGCGGCGCGCTGCGCTTCCAGAACGAATAGAGCGAACGGCGGTAGAGCGCCGGGCCGCTGTCGCGCTGATAGAAGCGCGTGTTCGAACCCAGCATCGCCACCGCCTCCCAGACACCCGGCGGCTGGTACGGCTTCACCGACGGGCCGCCGATGGTGGGCGTTAACAAACCGCTCGCCGCCAGTGCGTAATCCCGGATCATCTCGGCATCCATGCGGAACCGCGGACCGCGCGAAAGCAGCCGGTTCTCGGGATCCTTCTCGATCTTCAACGGCGTCGCTACGCCCGCCTGCCGGTACGCCGCCGAGGTCACCATCAGCTTGTACAGGTGCTTCACGTCCCACCCGCTCTCGCGGAACTCGACGGCGAGCCAGTCGAGCAGCTCGGGATGCGAAGGCGGCTCGCCCTGCGACCCGAAATCGTCCGAGGTCTTGACGAGTCCAGTGCCGAACAGCTCCTGCCACATACGGTTCACCGCCACCCGCGCGGTCAGCGGGTGCGCCGGGTCCACCAGCCACCTGGCCAGCCCGAGCCGGTTCTTCGGCAGCGCCGCGCTCATCGGCGGCAGCGCGTACGGCGTGTTGGCCGCCAGCTTTTCGCGCGGCTGATCGTACATGCCCCGGAAGAGAAGATGGGCCGACGGCATCCCGGCCCGTTCGTGCTGCACGTGGGTCAGCGCGCCGCGCCGGACAATCTCCAGCTTTTCGGCATCGAGGATCTGCAGTTCGCCCGCCAGATCCATGTGGTCGGCAAACTCCCGCGTCAGATAATACTGCCGCAGCCCGTCCCGCTCCGCCACGCTCAGCGCGTCTGCGCTCTTATCCCGAGCCAGCTCAATCGCCGGCCACTGAGCCAGCAGCGAAGCATCGGCCTCCGACAGCACGCGGCCATAGACTCGCAGATCCGCAATCGCCCCGCCCTCAAACGACTGGTCGCCCATCCGCCCGATCAGGAACGGCGAGAAGTTCCGCAATTCGCCCTTCAGCATGCCGCCGCGGCCGCTCCCTTGCGTGCCCACCTCGCGGCCATTGACGAACATCTTGAAGCCCTCGGCGGTGCGCTTGCCGTCGTAGCTGAACGCGACGTGATACCAGCGCGCGGGCTCAAAGCGGTCCACAATCAGATTCGTGATCGTCAACGCCCGGCCCGCCTGGCCCACCAGCCGGATACTGGGCGACCGCCGCGTCAACTCAAAGCTCCAGCCCCGCCCCTTACTCTTGGCATCGGTCTGGCTGGCCACGATAAAGCTGTCCTCGCTCTTGGGCAGGTAGAACCACATCGCCGCCGAGAACGGCCGGTCGGCCTGCAGCGCGTCGACATTCGGCAGTTCGAGATGCGATTTGCCGGAGAAGTGAATCGCCTGCCGTCCCGGGATATGCGCCTCGCCTAGGGTGATCCCGGCCGGGAGTTTCAGCTCGGCCGGCTTCCCCTTCACGCGCAGCCGCGGCTCGCCCTGCTGCACCGTCACGGCCATCAGCTCATCGGCCGGCTCGAGCGGCGCTTCGATCGACTTCCGCGCGGCGCCCGCCAGCCAATCGGCAAAGGCCGGTTCGGCGCTCACGCGCGCCGCCTGCAGCCGCTCGCGCAGCCGCCCCTCTTCGGCGCGAATCTGCTTCCAGCGCTCTTCATCCTCGCTCTTTGGAATCACCAGCACCGGCGGCGTCTCCGCAATGTTACCGTCAAGCGGACCCTGCACCGTGTTCCGGAAAAACGCCGATAGCGCGTAGAAATCGCGCTGGGCGATCGGGTCGAACTTATGGTCGTGGCACGCCGCGCAGCCCACGGTTAGCCCCAGAAACACTGCTCCGGTCGTATCCACCCGGTCCTTGGCGTAGATGGCCTCCACCTCGTCGGCAATGGCGCCATCTTCGTTCGTCGTCGGGTTGCAGCGGTGGAAGCCGGTGGCAACCATCTGATCCCGGGTCGGGTTCGGCAGCAGGTCTCCAGCGATCTGGTCGACGACGAACTGATCGAACGGCAGGTTCCTGTTAAAAGCGCGGATTACCCAGTCGCGGTACGGCCACATCTCGCGGTAGTTGTCGATGTGAATGCCATGCGTATCGGCGTAGCGCGCGGCGTCGAGCCAGTACCGCGCGCGGTGCTCGCCCCACTGGTTCGTCGCCAGCAGGCGGTCCACATACTCCTCATAGGCCTTGGGCGATTTGTCCTGCAGAAACTGCGTCAGCAGCTCCGGGGTGGGCGGCAGCCCGGTCAGGTCCAGCGCCGCCCGCCGCGCCAACGCCCGCCGGTCGGCTTCGGCAGCCGGCGGCAGCCCCGCGGCTTCGAGACGCGCCAGCACAAAACGGTCGATCGGATTGCGCGCCCAGCGCACGTTGGTCACCGCCGGTAGAGCCGGGCGGGCCGGCGCCGCAAAAGCCCAATGCTCCTTCCACGGTGCCCCCTGGGCAATCCATCGCTTGAGCGTATCCTTCTGCGCCGCGGTCAATAGCTTCTTGCTGTGCGCCGGCGGCATCGTCCGCGCGGTATCGCTGGTCGCGATGCGTTGGTAGAGAAGGCTCGCGGCCGGATCGCCGGGCACGATCAATCGCCCCGTCTTGCGTTCGGCGAAAGCGCCCTCTTTGGTATCGAGGCGCAGATCCATCATGCGGGTGCTCTTGTCCGGCCCGTGGCAGTAGAAGCAGTTGTCGGAGAGGATCGGCCGGACCTCGCGCGGGAAGTCCACGGCGGCGGCCTTGGCGGGCGGTTGGGCTTGGGTCACCCACAACGTCAGTCCGGCCAGGGCGGCCGCTCCCCCGATCAGCATCTTCCTGTGGCGCATCACTCTCACTCCTCTCCCTCTCTCCGGACCTACCCCCGGCGAAGCCCCGCCTGCGCCAGCCGCCCCGCCAAGTTGGCGTAGGAGCGCCGGGCCGCGTCCACCGGGTCAAAGCCGGGCTGCGTCTGCAACTGCCGGCTGATCTCTACGAGCATCCATCCACGGTATCGCTTCTCGCGTAGGATCGCGAAGTACTCCCGGTAGTCAATGGTCCCGTCGCCGGGGAGCAGAAAGCGCGGCTGCCCTGCCACCATCCGGCCATCCTTTACCGTCAGAAACGAACTCCGCGGCAGCAGCGTCTCGAGCGTCCCGCGCAGCGGCAAATCCAGCAGCTGAAAGTGCCCGTAGTCATAAATGCCCGAAAGCGCCGGATTCTTCACCTGATCGAGCAGCCAAATGAGCTTCTCGGGCGTGTTCGAAGCGCTGCCGATGTGCGATTTCACGGCCAGCGGAATCTTCACTTCCGCCGCCACGCGCGCCCAGTCGGCGAGGCGCGCGGCCATCTTCTGTTTCACCTGCTCCCACTCCGCCGGCTTCCCCCCGAGGACCGTCTGCAGAATGGGCGGCCGCTTCGGCGCAATATCGTGCGCCAGCGCCGCCGCCGCGCGAATCCGGTCCAGCGTCCGCGCGTGTTCGGCCTCACTCACCAGCGTGTTGCCGTTCTCAATCAGCGTCGGCACCGGGAATCGCGCCTCGCGGATCCGGCGCCGCGCCGCCGCGTCAAGCCTCGCCGGCTCGCTCGGCCAGCCCGCCATCAGGCAGAGCTCCGCGCCGTCGTAACCGATCTCGCGAATCGTTGCCAAGGCGCGGTCCACCTCGAGCGGCTGCATCGCATAGGTGCTCGCGTGCAGCCGCACGGCGCCCTTCGTCGCGGCCGCCAGCGGCGCGCCCGCCGCCAGCGCCAGCCACTCCCGGCGCCGCATCACGCCGCGTCGCGCAGCATCTTGATGAATTCGCGCATGAACCAGGGATTGTCGTGCCATGTCCGGCCGCTCACCATGTTACCGTCCCGCACGCAGCGTTCGTTGACAAACGTGCCGCCGCAAATCTCCACGTCGAAGCGGCACTTCGGCACGGTCGCCATCCGCCGGCCCCGAATCACGTCCGCCGTGGCCACAATCTCCACGCCGTGGCACACCACCGCCACTGGCTTATTCTCCGCGAAAAAGTGGCGCGTAATCCGCAGCAGGTCCTCGTCGTAGCGCAGATACTCCGGCGCCCGCCCGCCGCTCAGAAACAGCCCGGCGTACTCCTCCGGCTTCACGTCCCGGAAGGCGATGTGCGAAGCCAGGTGATAGCTCGGCGACTCCTTGGTCACATCCCAGCCCGGCGGTATCTCGTGCATCACCAGATGGTAGACCCGCTTCTCCGGACCGGCCACCACAGCCTCGTAGTCCTCCTCTTCCACCCGCCATAGCGGATAAAAGGTATCGAGCGCCTCGGCGGCGTCGCCAATCACAATCAGGATCTTTTTGCTCACTCGGTTCTTAACTCCTTACGGCTTCCACTTCTTGAGGGCCTGCTCCAGCGCTTCCACGGGAACCTCATACGTCGTCATGCCCTTGCCACCCACGTAGCCCACATCGCGGTAGCCCGCCGGCGAGGTGTAGTACCCATCGAGGGTCATCCGCCGCGCCCAGTTGAAAAATTCCGCCCCGGCCTTCCACTCCGCCGGCGTCTTCTCGCGATAGGCGAGTTTTTCGAGGATTGCGACCTGCGCCGGCTCCGCCGCCTCCGCAAACGCGACCCCGTGCAGATTCCGGCACGCCGCATCGAGCCACGCCAGACCGCCGTGATAGATCCGGGCGATCCGTTCGTTGCCGCGGCACAGCAGGTCGATGTACTCGGGCGTGCCGGTCGCCGAGGCCGCCGGCGAGGTCTCATCCGCCGGCAGGATCAGGTCGCACAACTTCCGCAGCGTGGCGAACTCGTGCGGCGTCAGGAAAATCGGCTGCCCCGCGGGCGCTGCCGCGGCCGCCGGCTGGTGTCCTTCGTGCTGCGCCACGAGCGGCGCCGCCAGCGCCGGCGCCAGTACCTCTCTTCGCGAAACCCCTTTAGACATTGCCCTTCCTCATCTCCTCGGCGAGGTACTCCGACATCCGCCACGCCAGCGCAATGATCGTCAGCGTTGGGTTCTTGTCCGGATTGCTGACAAACGATCCGCCGTCTGCCACAAACAGATTTTTCACGTCATGCGCCTGCGAGTAGGCGTTCAGCGCCGACGTGCGCGGGTCGCTGCCCATGCGCACGGTTCCCACCTCGTGGATCACCTCCCCGCCGGTGGTGATGCCGGACGACGCAATCGAAGTCGCCCCCAACGTCTCCAGCAGACTCGTGAAGCTCTGCCGCATATGCTCGGCCTGCTTCCGCTCGTGCTCGCTCCAGGCGAAGTGGAAACGCAGCACCGGAATGCCCCACTCATCGGTCACCGTGGGATCAATCTCGCAGTAGGATTTCTCGTTCGGAATCATCTCGCCCCGTCCGGTGCAACTGACGGTGGTCCCGTAATCCTGCCGGATGCGTTTCTTGAGCTCTCTGCCAAATCCCTGGTGCTGCGCCGCCACGCCTTGGAACGAACCCACCTGCGGGGCCGCGAAGCCGGTCCCCCCCAACTCAATGTGATACCCGCGCGGGAAATCGTTCTTGCGGTCATAGAGCCACCAGGGTACGTAGACGTGCGAACCGCGGATCCCGTCGGTATCGTAGCGCATCAGCCCTTCGAGTGCGGGCACGTGGCCCCGCACCGTCAGGCCTACCGTATCGGTCAAATACTTTCCCACCACCCCGGAGGAGTTCGCCAGGCCGTTCGAGTTGAGCAGAATCCGTGCCGACTCGCAGGCGCTCGCCGCCAGCACGACCGTCCGGCAGCGGACCCGCTTCTCCTGCCGCGTTGTCTTGTCGATGTAGGAGACGGCGGCCACCTGCCCGTTGGCGCCCCGGATCAGCTCCCGCACCATGGCATGGTGCACAATTTCGAGCCGCCCCGTCTTCAGCGCCGGGAAGATCTGCACCTGGCTCGAAGAGTAAGCCGACGCCGTAAGGCACCCGCGCCCGCAGTGGCCGCAGTAGTGGCACGCCGCGCGCCCGTTGTGCGCCTTGGTGATCATCGCCTTGCGCGCCGCAATCACCGGCATGCCAAGCTTGGCTCCCGCGCGCTGAATCATCGTCTCGTGGACGCGGAGCGCCGGCGCCGGCTGAAAGATGCCGTCCGGCGCCGAACGGATTCCTGCGCGCGTGCCGTGCACCCCAATGAAAGCTTCCGCCTTGTCGTACCAGGGTGCGAGATCGTCATAGGAGATCGGCCAGTCGGTCCCCAGGCCGTCCATTGACCGTGGCTTGAAATCGTAGTCGGCAAAACGCAGCGAGACCCGCCCGTAGTGATTCGTGCGCCCGCCCAGAATCCGCGAGCGAAACCAATCAAACTGGTTGCCGGCCGCGACCGTGTACGGTTCACCCGGAATCTGCCAGTACCCGTTCGGCGCTTCAAAGAAGCCGTACTTCATCCCGCCAAAGTAGAACCGGCCATCCTCGCCAGCGCCGCGGTGCGGCACCTGCCAGGGCATCATGTGCTCTTTAAAATCCTTGGCCGGGTTCAGCGGACCGCCCGCCTCGAGCAACAGCACCTTGACGCCGAGTTTGGTCAAGGTGTGCACCACCGTGCCGCCTCCGGCGCCGGAGCCAATCACCACTACATCGTAAATCGGAGCGCTTCGCTGAACCTGACCCATCGGCCTACCACTGTACCTTTAAAGAGAACTGAAATTGCCGTTCGTTGCGCGCCGCCGAAATCACCCCGAAGTCCGGGTTGCCCAGCGTCTGGCCGGGATTGCCAAACGGTGTATTGGCGCCCCCGAAAAACGGCGTGTTGGTCAGGTTGAACGCTTCGGCGCGGAACAGCAGCGAGACCGGCTCCCGCACCACAAACCGTTTGGATAGCGCAATGTCGTAGCCGGCCAGTCCCGGGCCGCGCACGTTCAGCGTGCGGCCGAGGTTGCCGAACGTGAATGCCGCGGGGATCGAGAACTGCGCGGTGTCAAAGTAGCGGTTCAGCCGCTGCTGAATCGGCCCCGTCAGTTCCGCCGATTTGCCCGTGGTATTCGGACGCAGCCGGCCGCTGAAGACGCCGCTGTTTCCCGTCGAAGCCAGCGCCAGCGGGAAGCCGGATACCAGCGTCAACTGCCCGCTCGCCGACCAGCCGCCCACCAGATAATCGAGTACCCGCGGCGCGTTACTCAGCATCCTCTGCCCACGCCCGAACGGCAGGTCCACCGTATGGTTGAGCACAAACCGGCTCCGGACGTCTCCTTCCGACAAAGCCCGCTCCGCGCGCAGGTTGTAGTTGTTCTGCGGCGTCACCGCCAGATTCACCCCGAAGATGCGGGCCGAGGCCTCATCAATCACCTTGCCCCGCGTGTAGGCGGCCACGAAGTTCACGCCGTGGGTGAACCGCTTCTCGGCGCGAATCGTCACCGAATGGTAGATCGAGTTGCCCGCGTTGCTCCAGCGGGACGGGTTGTTGTTGCTCACGCTCAGGTACTGCGGATACGGGCGCAGCAGCTGGCCGCGCGCCACCGTGGCCGCCGAGAGCGCGCCGGTCGGCACCAAACCGAAGAACGGATTGGCCACCCGGGTGTTCAGATCCTGCCCCAGCGATTGCAGCCGCGGGTCGAGCTGGTTGAACTCAAACGGCACCGGCAGCCGCGTGCCCTTGTTGGCGGCGTACGCAACTTCCACCACCATGTTGCCGGGAATCTCCCGCTGCACCCCGAAGTTCCACTGCTGCGTGTAGGCGTTCGACTTGTTGCCGCGATCAATAATGTTCAGGTTCTGCCCGAGTTGCACCCGAAAGGCTTCGGTCGTCAGCGGCTGCAGGAATCCGTTCGGGAACGGATTGCTCAACGGGTTCACCGGCGTCACCCCGTCAATCGAAGACAGCCAGTCGGTGGTGATCTCCTCGCCGGTGACGCCGAATCCGCCCGCCGAAGTCGTGCCCCACAGCGGCGAGTAGAAGATGCCGTAGCCGGCGCGAATCACCGTCTTCGGATTCATTGCGTAGGCGAGCCCAATGCGTGGCCCCCAGTTCTGATACGACGTCTGCGTCTGCGCCCGGTCCAGTCCATTCCGCCCCGGCCGCGTCAGGACGCCTTTCAGGTTCGCCACCCCAGGAACAGAGATCGGAAACGGGCTGTTGAAGTCAAACGAGGCAAACCGGTTGTAACGCTCCGTCCGCGGGTTCTCCACCTCGTAGCGCAGGCCGAGGTTCACCGTCAGCTTGCCCAGCTTGATCTCGTCGTTCAGGAAGGCCGCCCAGTACAGATTGCGGATCGCCAGCGCCGGCGTATTGCGGATCGACCCCGTACCGAATCCCGTAAGGAACGAGGCAAACCCGTCGCCCGCCGTCAGACTCTGCTGCAGCGGGTCGGGCCCCTGCGTCTGCCCGCGGCCGAAGCTGTAGCTGTGGCCGACCGGCCAGCCCTGCAGCGGCGTCTGATCGTACAGCCGGAAATCGGCGCCCAACTTGAACGTGTGGCGTCCCCGCACCTCGGAGGCATCGGCCACCAGCGTATAGATCGTATTGCCTCGGCGGATCGGGTCGCCGCCGTCCATGCCGAACGTGGCGTAGCCCGTCGCAATCGTCGGGAACATTGCGAATTTCGAATCAAACGCGCTGGCCATCGCGGTCGGGAAACCCAGCGCGGCGATGTCCACCTTACCCTGATTGATCGGCTGCCGGCCCTCATAACGGCGCGTGATTCCGGAGCGGTAGTTCAGGATCCGCGTGGGCGAAAGCAGATAGGTACCGTTCACGACGCCGTTGGCCACGCGGTTTTGGATGTTACCCAGCGTGTTGTCCGCAATCGTGCCGAACTCCCCGGTGTTCTTGCTGACACCCAGGTTGCGGGTCAACCGGCCGAAAATGGAGTGTTTATCCGAGATGCGTTGATCGATCCGGACAGAGTATTGGTCGTCGTCGGTGGCGTTCGACGGCGCAAAGGCCCAGTTGTTTACCCGGGCCGGGCCTTCCCCCGGCAGGTTGGGCGCGGGGAGAAAACTCGCCATCCGGGAAGCCGCCCGGTCCAACCGCGTCGCGGGAATGACGTTGCCCGCAAAGGGCTGCCGCACAAAGCCGCCGCCGGGCAGCGCCTGCGTCGAGAACGGATCAAAGATCGTGATCGGCTGCCCGTTCGTGGCGCGCACGTCGCTGAAGTTCCCTGCCCGCTGCGCCGCCGTGGGGATGGTCAGCACCCGCCCGCCGAAAGAGGTATCCTCCCGGTGCCCTTGGTACTCGGCAAAAAAGAACGTGCGGTCTTTCTTGATCGCGCCGCCGGTCGCCACGCCAAACTGGTTGTAGTGGAACACGCCGCGCTTCTGGTTCCGCGCGTTGGCAAAGTAGTTGTTGGCCCGCAACCGGTCGTTGCGGAAGAACTCATAGATCGTGCCGTGAAAAGCGTTGCCCCCGCCGCGCGTGAGCACGTTCACAACACCCCCTCCGCTACGCCCGAACTCCGGACCGTAGGCGTTCGTCTGCACCTTGAACTCCTGCGTTCCGTCCGGCGTGGGCGAAATCGCGTAATTGTTGTTCTCCGGCAGCATGATCGTCACGCCGTCCAACATGAAGTCATTGGTACGGAAGCGTCCGCCGTTGATCGACATATCCGAAAAGACAAACAGCGGCGCCGCGTTGGTTCCCGTCGACGCCACGTCGCCCAACGCGCGGATGTTGGTCTGCACGCCCGGCGCCAGACCCACCAGGTCAAACACATTCCGGCCGCGAATCGGCAGTTCCTGCACGCTGCGCGCACTGATCACCTGCCCGAGCGATGCCGTCTGCGATTCCACCAGCGGCAGCTCCTCCTTCACCGAGATCGTCGTCGCCGCATCCCCGATTTCCAGGGAAAAATCCACGCGAACGCGCTCCTCCACCAACAGCCGGAGGTTGTCCCGCACCGCCGTCTTGAATCCCTTGGCGGTCACCTTCAGCGAATAGGGCCCCGGACGCAGATAGAGCAACTGGAAGCCCCCTAGCTCATTCGTCCTGGCGGCCAGCGCCTGATTCGTTTCGAGATTCGTCGCGGTCACCTCGGCGCCGGACACCACCGCACCCGAAGGATCGGTAACCGATCCCGTAAACGAACCCGTGATGTTTTGCGCCAACAGGGGAAACGCAAACAGGGCAGATACAAAGCAAGAAAAGAAAAGACGCATCGTGGGTCTCCTTTGCAATTCCGTGAAGTAGATATATCGTGATATATCAGAATTGAGTTGTCAACAGATTTTAGCTACACTGTGCTGGTGCATGGCTCTTTCCCGCGATTGTTCCCCTGCTAGTCTCTCCGATCAGGCCTACTGGGTCCTCCGGCGACGGATCCTTACGGGAGAGCTGCCGATGGGTGCGGCTCTTTCCCGCCGGAAGTTGGCTGCTGAACTCGGCATGAGCATCGTTCCCGTGGCTGAGGCGTTGCAAAGATTGGAAGCCGAGGAGCTCGTCGAAAGCAGGCCGCGCGTTGGAACGCAGGTCAAAGTGCCGACGCCCCAGGATGTCCGCGGTCATTACATGGTTCGCGAAGCGCTCGAAACGCAGTCGGCCCGCCTGTTTGCTGAGAAGGCGACCACCGCAGAAAAGCAGGAGATCCGCTCCATGGCCAAGGGGCTCGACAAAACCTACTCGGCCGCTGCCTCCGGGACACTTTCCCGCGAACACATCTTCGACCTCCATGAGCAGCATATGAGCTTCCACATGCGCGTGGCCGAGTGCACCGGATATGACGCGCTCTGCCGCGCCATGGAGCGGAATCAGATCCTGACCCACAACTGGCTCTACGACACCGCCACCGACTGGCATCGTCTGCCCGCGCGCTTCCACGGATCTCTGGCCGATTCGCTCTGCGTGGGAGATCCGGCCGTGGCGATGGCGGCCATGCGCTCCCATGTCACCTTCGGCATGGAGCAAGTCGTCGGCGAGTTGGAAAGGCTGCTGCGACAACGCGAGCCGCTCGCCGGATCAAGCCGGATCGCCTGACTTGGCCCATAACGAAAGACGCGCGGCCTGCGGAACCACCGCCGGCCGGGCGCCCATCAACAACCGCTCGACTGATTAAAAGCGCACAGGCCGCAGAGGCCCGGCACCAACGGGCGAGGAACACGCCCCTCCCGCCGGGCCGAAGCGAGTCCGTTGTGCGCGATTCCTCAAAAAGTCAGCCGCGCATTGAACTGCACAATTCGCGCCCCCCGCGTGCCCGTAAACTTCCCGAAGTTCGCGCTCCGAATGTTCGAATCGAGGCCGCTGAAGTTCGTATGGTTGAACGCATTCAATAAATCACCGCGAATCTGCAACCGGCACCGTTCACTGATATGGAAGTTCTTGGCTAAGCCCAGATCCAGATTCCAGAATCCTGGCAGCCGCAGCGCGTTCCGGCCCAGGTTGCCGGGACGAATCGGCGCACCGCTCGCGGTAACCTGCGGAACTTCGGCAAAGGCCGCCCGGTTCAGATAGAACAGATTCGTCTTCGGGGTCGACGCATACACCGGCCCGCCCACGTAGTCCAACCGCTGTCCTGGGATCGAGGAGGGGTTGCCGATGCTGAACGGTCCGCCAGTCGCCGCGAAGTAGACGCCGCTCAACTGCCAGCCCCCTAAGGTGAGCCGCTGGAAGGCGGACTTACTCGCGCGGGCAAACGGCAACTCGTACAGGAAGTCGCTGTTGAAGCGGTGCCGGACATCCGTCGGGCCCGGCCCCCACTCCGCCCGCAGGTTGTCGTTATCCTGCGGCCGCTGACTGTTCAACAGCAAGTCGCCGTCGCTGAAGGTCAACTGCTTGGCCCACGTGTGGTGAATATTGAACAGGAAGTTGTTCGCCAGACGTCGCCGCAGCGAGGTTTGCCAGGATTCGTACCGGCTCCGGTCGCTGCCGTCATAACTGCGGTAGGTGCCCAGGGCAGGATTCGGCCGGATGCCGGTAATCCGGTTCACCTGGTTTAAATCGCGCACCATATTCAATTTCAACCCGCGCGTTCCCACATAGCTGGTCTCGAGCACCAGGGTGCTGGTCAACTGCCGTTGAATCCCCAACTGGAACTGCAGCGAATAGGGATTCACATAGTCCTCGCTCAACACGGCGGCCGGCGCCAGGGCCGCGCCCTTAACGAGCGGCAGTACCTTGGCGTTCTCCACCGGGTAGCGGAGAACGCTGAACTGCAGCGCATCCGCTCGCGAAAAAACGCGCCGGAACGGCTCGTCAATGGCGTTCTGCACCAGATCCACCGGCCCGCCGAACATGTTCCGCGGATTGACAAACACCCCCGTTCCGCCCCGCAGCACCGTCTTGGCATTCTCATCAAGACTGTAAGCAAAACCCAGCCGGGGCGAAAAATTATTCCGGTCAGCCTTGTAGATCTGATCCGGCGGCAGTAGCTTGCCCGCCCCGAAGTTGGCAATGTTGAACAGACGCTTGTCGCGCTCCTGCGGCACCGAGAAGTAGTCGTAGCGCATACCCAGGTTCAGCGTCAGACGCCGGTTCACGCGGAAGTCATCCTGCACAAAGCCGCCCAACTGCCACTGCGTCATCTGGAAAGGCAGCACGCCAAACGTTACCTGAATATTGCTCGGAATGTTGGCCAGGAAGTCCGCCTCGTTGGCGTATCGCAGGTCGGGAGATTCAATGTTTACCCGCCGGATCGCCCGGGTCAGATAGATCATCCCCATCTTCAGGTTGTGCCGGCCAATCGTCCGGGCCGAAATGTTTTCAAACGACACCGTCTCGCCCGAACGACCGAGCGTCTCGCCGCCCGCGCTAAAGCCAAGATTGCCCGAGATCCCCGCCACGCCCAGGGTGTAGATGTTATCCACCCGGTTGACGACATTATGGTTCACGCCAAACCGCGTCTCATTGGTCCACGTGGGCCGCGTATAGATCAGGTTCGCCGTTCCCGATTCCGTAATGCCGGTAAACGTCTGCGGATTCTGCAGCGCAATGCGCGGATTCTGCACATACGGGCGACCGCGCGTATAGCGCGCGCTCATGATCAGGTTGTCCTTGATGTGGTAGTCCACGCGCGACACCGCATGGTTATCCCGGCCCGGATTCGCCGCGTTGGTCACGAAAAATGCGTTGACCGCCCCCGGCGCGCTCGGTGCCGTCGGCAGCGGAAACAGATCAAAGTACGGCTTATAGGCCGGCACCGCCGCAATCGCGCGGGCGCGGAACTCCGCCGTCGGCACGTTGCCACTGATGGTCAGCGCGCGCACCTGGCGATAAGCCTCGAATACCCCAAAGACAAACAGCTTGTCCTTGATGATCCGGCCGCCAAAAGAGCCCCCGAACTGGTTGTACACGAGCGGCCCTTTGATCGCGGCAAACTGCGGACGCGCGGCAAAGTTCTCCACCTGGTTGTTGAGGAACAAACTCCCGTGATACTCGTTTGTCCCGCTCTTCGTGATGATGTTGATCCCACCCGACATCGTGTTCGCCACCTCCGCCGAAGGGATGCCTTTGGTTACCGCCAACTCCGAAATCGCCTCCATGCTCACCGTCTTGATCGGGTTGAAGTTACCCGACATGCCCAGCGACGGCGCCTCCGGGTCGGCTTCGGCGTCCGCGCCGTCTACCGTCAGCCGGAACCCCGAACCCGGCAATCCATTCATTGAAACGCCGTTGCCTTGGGTGGTAATCCCGGTACCCAGACCCACCATGTTCGTCCAGTCGCGCCGCGCCAGCGGCAACTCTCTCACCTCGGCTTCAATCTTGCCCTCCCGCTGCTCGGCTGAAACGGTATTGATCTGCGGCGTCGAGGCCGAAACCTCCACCACTTCAGACACGTTCCCCAGATCCAGCTTGTACTCGAGACCCACCCGCTGACCGGCGCTCAACTCAATGCCGCTGCGCCGCTGCTGTTTAAAGCCCGTGGCCTCAATGCTGATGGTGTACTTGCCCACGGCCAAAAAGGCGGCCGTGAACTCGCCGGCGGCATCGGACACGGTATTCACCCTGGCGTTCGTCCCCTCATTGAGAAGAGCAATCTTGGCTTGCGCGATCGCCGCCCCGGAGGGATCAATCACCCGTCCGTACACGGTAGCGGTCGTAACCTGAGCAGGCGCGGGCAAAAGGCTGACCAGCGCAATCAAAGCGGCGAAATGTCTGCAGTTCATTCGATCAGTTTCCTGGGGTTAGAGTCAGAGTGAGAGTGGATCAAGGCTCGCTGAAAGACCTTGATAATGGCGCTGTTGTCGAGCGCGCCCCAGCCGGCCTCGGTGGCGGCGCGCAATAACGTCTCATGAACATCGGTCAACGGCAGGCTGGCGCCGTTGACCCGTCCCTGCTGCTGAATCAAGCCAACATCCTTCCAGTGCTGCGCCAGCCGGGCTTCGGGCGTAAACTCCTCGGCAAGCATCTTCTGCCCTTTGCTATCCATGGCTCGCGAGTACGCGGGGCCAGCCCGCAAAACCGCCAGCGCCAGCTGCGGATCAATCCCGCAACTCCGGGCAAACTCGAGCCCCTCGGCCAGCACCGCGCGCTGCAAACCCAGCACCAGGTTCAGCACCAGCTTCATGCGGCTCCCGCTGCCAACGTCGCCCGTATGAAAAACCGTCGCGGCAAAGCTGCGCAGCAGCGGCTCCACCGCCGCAAACGCCTCCGGCGAACCGCCGCACATCACAATCCCTTCGCCCGCCGCAATCTGCCGGCTCGACCCGCCTAACGTCGCATCCAGATAGTGCGCACCCTCTCCCCGCAACCGCCGGGCCGCCGCCGTCACACTGTCCGGGTCGCCCGTCGTCGTGTCCACTATCAGGCTGCCGCCCCGCACGACCGGCAGCATCCGGTCCACCACGGCGGCGACCTCCGCCGGGCCGGGCAAACTCAGCACCACGCACGAGCAGCGCGCGGCCACCTCCGCTTCCGAAGCCAGCCACACCGCCCCCGTCTCCTCGATCCGGCCCCGCGCCTCCGGCGCCGGATCGTACGCCAACACACTCCACCCCGCCGCCATCACCCGCTGCGCCAGCGCCGTACCCACCAGACCGTAACCCAGTAGGCCAATCGGCTCATTTTCGGATAGCGAAAAGACTTTCGGCATTGCCGAGCGTAGGCTATCATAGGGCTGTGAGCAAGGTCAATGGCGCCGCCGGCGCCTCATCTGATCCCAAAAGTCCGGATACCAAAAGCCAGGTCCTCTCCCTCGCCAAGGGCTTTCGCGTTCTCGAAGCCTTCGATAGCGATCATCCCGAACTCACCCTCAGCCAGATCTCCGCCCGCACCGGCCTCGACCCGGGCACCGCCTACCGGCTCACCCGCACCCTCGTCGACCTTCACTACCTGGCCGAAGTTCCCGGCGCCAAGCGCTACCACCTCAGCCTCAAAGTCCTTGCCCTCGGCTTCCACGCCATCGCCCGCATGAACCCGCAGGATAGCGCCCGCCCCGTGCTCCGCTCCCTCGTCGGGCAGGTGCGCGAGGCCGCCAGCATCGGCATGCTCGATGGCGCCGACGTCGTCTACGTCGACCGCGTCCACGCCGGTCTCGTCCGCCTGGGCGTCGACGTTCGCATCGGCTCCCGGGTCCCCGTCTACTCCTCCGCCATCGGCCACGCTCTCATCGCCTATCTCCCCAAGGCCGAACGAACCCGCATCCTTAACCTCCGTCCCCGCGTCAAGGTCACGCCCTCCTCCCCCACCACCCTGGCCGAAATCGAAACCCGCCTCGCCGCCGTTCGGGAAAAAGGCTACGCCCTCTCCGACCAGGAGTCCGTCCCGGGCCTGCGAATTATCGCCGCTCCCATTCTCGACGCCGACAGCATGCCCTACGCCGCCGTCAGCGTCGCCAGCCCCGCCCTCACCCGATCGCTCGAAGAGTTCGTTTCCGCCTCCGTCGAACCGGTCCGCAAAGCCGCCCGCGACCTCGCCACCATCTACCGGCTCTCCGGCGGTATCTCGAACCCGGTTTCCTAAGGAGAATCCCCCCATGCACCGCCGAACCTTTCTTGCCGCCGTCGCGCCCGCCGTCCACGCCGCCGCGAAATCCGGAAACCGCCGGCCCGTCCTCGGCAGCGGCGCCCACACCTACGAAGCCATCCACAACTGGGCCCGCCTGCCCCGCTCTCTCGCCCTCGGCAATACCCACGGCATCTGCGAAGACGCCCAGGGCCACCTCTACGTAGCCCACACCGTCCATCGCTCCAGCCAAGCCCGCGATGCCCTCCTCGTCTTCGACGAAAAAGGCAAACTCGTTCGCCGCTGGGGCAGCGAATTCCAGGGCGGTGCCCACGGTCTCCACCTCGCCCGCGAAGGCCGCGACGAATTCCTCTATCTCGTCGACACCGGCAAAGGACGCCAGTCCGGCATCGACCCCACCCACACCTGGATGGTCAAAATGACCCTCCGCGGCGAAGAGGTCTTCCGCATCGGTTACCCCAAAGAGTCCCCACACTACAAACTCGACAAAGACGGTCGCCCCGCCACCAAGTTCTCGCCCACCAACATCGCCCTCGCCCCCAATGGCGACATCTACGTCGCCGACGGTTACGGCTCCTATTTCATCAACCAGTACGACGCCAAAGGCGTCTTCCTCCGCTCCTTCGGCGGCCAGGGGACGGCCGCCGGACAACTGGCCAGCCCCCACGGTCTCATTCTCGACCGCCGCGGCGCCTCCCCCTCCCTGCTGGTGGCCGACCGCAGCAATCATCGCCTCCAGCGCTTCACCCTCGACGGGCGCCACCTCGAGTTCCACACCGGCGTCAACCTCCCCTGCCATCTCTACGAACAGAACGGGGTGATGGTGATCCCGGACCTCGCGGCCCGCGTCACCCTGCTCGGCCCCGGCAACGAGGTCATCGCCCACCTCGGCGAAGACACCACCGGCAACTGGATGGACCTCCGTAAACGCCCCCGCACCGAGTTCCCCGCCGGCAAGTTCGTCTCCCCGCACGGCGCCTGCTTCGACCATGCCGGAAACATCTTCGTCGTCGAATGGGTCGAGGTCGGCAGGATTACCAAACTCCGTAAGCTCAGCGGCTAGCCCACTCTCCGTGCAGCTTTTCGATGGCCGCCGGCTCGAGCGGCCCCTCGTGCACCACCACCCGGTACCGCAGCCGCAGCTGCTTGCCCGCCGCCAGGGTGAAGCTGCCGTCCGGCCCCTTCCCCTTGCTGAAGCTCCTGGTCGCAAACGGATTGGCCGCGCATAAGCTGTAGCCCCGGGCGTGCCACGCCGTTGGATGCCGCAGATTCCCGGGATGATCAAAAATCGCCACTCCCGTCGGCACCCCGTCAATCACTGCCGAATAGTCCACCCAATGCGCGGGCTTGCCCCAAATCTGCTCCGTGGTTTCGAGGCCGCTTGAGTTGCGCAGCTTCGCTCCCCGGTCCTGCCGGAAAGCGTCATTCAGGCGGAAGGCGAAACCGCCGTCGTCGGTATCCCCAAACACGAGCGGCTCGCCCTGGTCGGCGTCCATCGTGATCGTCGCGTCAATCAGCCGCAGACTCCCCCGGTCGGCAATCCCCCACTCCTGTCGCATCGAACCGAGCGACTTCCCGGCCGGCGTCACCATCGACAACTCCGCCGTCACCGCTGCCCCCCTGCCCCGCTTCCGGACCACCGGAGCGCCCTTCCCTACCAGGCGCGCAGTCTTCTCCCGTCCCTGCTCGCGCCAGAAGTCCTGACCATTCACAATCCCGTGGCCGTACCAAAGCCCGCGGTGCCAGGCGTGGTCCGTCTGCTCCCCGGCAATCTTCTCAAGCGGGTACCCCCGCGAAATCGCCTTGCCCGATACGGTCCGGATCGGGTACAGAAACGGCTTGTCCCACTCCGGCCCGCAGTAGAAGGAAGCCGCCTCCTTCCCGTTCACGACAAGGGGAACACGCCCCGCGGGTTCGGCCGCCAGCAGGGCGGAGCCAGAAGAGAGCAAGGAGGAAGAAGACAACAAAAACGTTCGGCGATCAATCGGCATTAGAGCATCTCACAAGCAGTCAAAAGCGTCTGCTGAATTTCCAGTTCCTGTTCGAGCGATACAACCAGCTTCCGCTCGCCGCGTACCGCCGCCGCCAGGTCGACAAAGTCCGCGACGTAACGGGTGTAGGGCGGCAGCGGAACCGTCTGCAATCCCTTCTGGTATGGACCCGCGGCTTTGGCCAGATCAATGGTCAACACCGGGGCCTCCAACGGCCGGATTACCGCCGTCCCGTTCGTTCCCAGCACCTCAAAGCAACGGTAAGCGCCGGAGCCCGGCTGCAGCGTGGCGCTCTGGATAATCGCCATCGCCCGCGGATACTCAAACACCGCCGCCGTGTTGTCCCGCAGCTCATCCCGGTGGTCACTGTCTTTGCGCAGAAACGGCGTCACCTTCGACGGCACGCCCAACAAGCGCACCAGCGCATCAATCAGGTGTGCCCCCAACTCAAACATCAGCCCGCCCCGGAACATCCCCCACTCCGGTCTCCGCGACGCGTCGATCAGCGTGTTGATCTGCCCCCGCACCATGTAAACCTCGCCCAGGTAACCCGCCCGCACCGCGGCAATCACCTTGTCAAAGCCCGGGTGATACCGCCACATATACCCGCTCTGCAGCAGCAGATTGCGCTTCCGCGCCGCATCCACCAGCTGCTTCATGCCCCCTAAGGTATCCGCCGGCGGCTTCTCCACGTGCACATGCTTGCCGCTCTCTAGAGCGCGCAGCGCCAGCCGGAAGTGATCTTTCACCGCACCCTCCACTGCCACTACGCGGGCGCTCCCGCCCAGCGCCTCGTCGGCCGAAAGCAGCCGGATCCCCGCCGCCGCGTACCTCTGCCGCAACGCCGGGTCTTCCTCCCAAACCCCCAGCAGTTCGAACTCGGCCGCATCCTGGCAGAGCCGCGCCTTGGCAAAGGCATGCGAATGGCTCCCGCCCGCGAAGGCAATCGCAATCTTCGCCGCCCCGTGGGCGCACCGCGCCGCCGCGGCCGCCGCCAGAAAAGTCCGCCGGTTCATCGGCCTCATACCCCCTTCGGCGTGCCCCAATGCTCCCGGTACTTGCGTTTCAACATCGCCGCCGCCGCCGGATCTCCCGGAATCGACTCGTTGGCCGGGTTGAAGGCAATGTTCCGACCCGTCCGGTGCACAATGTTGCCCAGATGGCACATCGCGCTCGACAGATGACCAATCTCGATGTCACAATTCGGACGCTGCCGCGACTTCACGCAGTCAATAAAGTTCTGCATGTGGAAGTCCGGCTCTTTGTCCTGATACTCCGTCACCATCTTGCCGGACTTGTCGAAAACGCGGTAGCCCCAATCGCCCTTCCACCGGCCGATGTGCAGAAACCCCTCCGTCCCGTAAACCGCCACGCCGTTGTCGATGCCCTCGAGCCCGTAGTCGTGCCAGATGCGCATCTCCCAAACCAGACCCTTATCCCCATAATCGAACGTCAGGTTCATGGTGTCCGGAGTCTCCTGATCGTCCTTGAAGTAATACTTCGCCCCCGATCCGCTCACCCGCTTGGGCAGCCCCACGTCCAGCGCCCAGCGCGCCTGGTCCACCTGGTGCGCCCCGTCGTTGCCCATGTCGCCCGTGCCGAAGTTCCAGTTCCAGTGCCACTTGTAGTGGAAGCGGTTGGCGTTGAACGGAACCATCTCCGCCGGACCCACCCAGGTGTCATAGGTAACCCCGGCCGGTACCGGACTGTTCGGCTTGGCGCCAATATCGTCCCGCAGCTGCGAGTTCCACGCCTTGGCCATCAGCACCCGGCCCAGCACCCCGGAACGCACCACACCAATCGCCTTCATCGTACTCGGGCGGCTGCGCGACTGCATCCCCGCCTGTACCACGCGCTGATACTTCCGCGCCGCGTCCACCAGCAGACGCCCCTCCCGCAGATTGTGCGAAACGGGCTTCTCCACATACACATCCTTACCCGCCGCACAGGACAGAATCGCCGCCGGCGCATGCCAGTGGTCGGGCGTCGCCACAATCACCGCATCCACTTCTTTGTCGTCAAACAGCCGGCGCATGTCATCGGTGCCCCGCACCTTGCCAAATCCCGCCTTCTCGGCATTCGCCTGCGCCTTTTCAAGCCGCGCCTGGTCAATCTCGCAAAGGTGCGTCACCTTGGCGTTCTTCACCCGCGTCACCTCCTTGGTCAGCAGATGCGTACCCCGGCCGCCCAGGCCCACAATGCCAATCCGCACGCTGTCTGAAGGTGCCGCGCTCACCGGCCGGTTCGCCATCACCGAAGCGCCCACGGCGCCGAGAAAATACCGACGACTGTTCTGGTCCATACAATTGCCATCCAGTGTACATTCCACCGCCGTTCCGCCCAAGTTCCCTCCTCGTTCCATCACGTTCCCCCGCCCTGCCGCATGATAGACTCATCCCACAGGCACGATGGTCCACACGGCCGCTAACGTCGAACTCTTTCGTCAGCAGTTACACCGCATCCTTTCGAGCGCCGAGTTCGCCTCCTCCCGCCAACTCCGCGAGTACTTCCAGTACCTGGCCGAAGCCGCCTTCTCAGGCCGCACCCAGCTCGAACAGGCCGAAATTGCCGAAGGCGTCCTCCGCCGCGGGAAAGACTTCAATCCCGTCGACGATGCCTCCGTCCGCAAGCTCGCCACCCTCCTCCGCCAGAAACTCGCCGCCTACTACGCCGGCGAAGGCGCCCAGGACGACATCCTCGTCACCCTCCCCACCCGTTCCTATATCCCCCTGTTCCGCTTCCGCGAAAACACCCCCGCCACCGATTCCGTCGCCCTCGCTCCCGTCCCTGCGGTCTCCACCCCCGCCCCGCGACGCCGCTGGGCCCCCGCCGCGTTCTTCGCCTTCGCTCTCCTCGGCCTCCTCCTCATCGCCCTCGCCGCCTATACCCGCCGCCCCGCCCCGCTCCCCGAACCCGTTTTTCGCTTCGCCACCGCCGCCGGCGACATCATGCATCGCGACAACTCGCTCAGCGGCAATGCCCTCCAACTCGGCCCGGAGATCGGCCCCTACGATCATGTCACCGTCCGCATGACCTTCTCCCCCGAACGCGCCACCCAACAGGCCGGCCTCATGCTCTACGCCGACGCCGACCACTACATCAAGCTCGGCCGCCAGTTCAACTCCCGCGTCCAACTCGAGTTTGGCGTCGAAATCGCCGGACGCTACCAGAAGCCCGCCGGCACCTTCGCCTACGACCCCCTCGGCCAAACCGGCGCCCCCCTCTGGCTCTCCATCCGCCGCCAACAGTCGAATATCTCCGCTCTCATCAGCACCGATGGCATCCACTGGGAACCCTTCGGCAACCAACTCGAACTCCCCGTTCCCACGCCGCTCCGCGTCGCCCTCTACGCCCACAACGGCCGCTCCAACGCCCCCTCCACCGCAGCCGCCTTCGACCACCTCACCATCGGCACCGAATTCCACAGCTTCCACCCGGCCACCGCCCTCGCCGACGCCACCGCCGGCTGGCGCCTCCTCCGCAGCCCCGAATCTCCCGCCGCCCTCTGGGACAACCACACCCTCCTGTTCCCCTTCGACGCCCGCGACAAAAACTACACCACCAGCCTCCTCCGCCCCGCTCCGCCCCAGGACTGGACCATCTCCACGCGCCTCGACTTCCAATCCCTCCACGGCGCCGCCGCCGGACTCACCGTCCACGGCGAACGCTCCCACTTCCGCCTTATCCGCTGGGATCTCGACGGCGGCTCCATCACCGCCGAACACCTCGGCCACAAACAGGCCAACCTCCCCGACTTCGGCGGCGAACCACCCGTCCTCCTCCGCATTGAATGCCGTGACGGCATCCTCCGCTCCTCCTTCAGCCGCGACGGCCTCGCCTTCCAGGAACTCCCCTTGCGTGTGCCGCTCCGCGAGTTAGGACAAAAAATCGAGTACGGCCTTGAAGCCTCGCGCAGCACCTGGAGCGCCCCGCAGGAGTACCCGCCCGCCCGGTTCTCCTTCTTCCATCGCGAAATCACCTCTCTCGCCCCCTACCGGTAGAACGTCGAAGAACGCGAGGGAACGCGGATTTCGCGACTCGATCTCGTATGATAAATCGGTAATGTGGCGGCTTGTCATCCTCCATAGCGCTTCTTTGTTCGCGGCCGACTTCACTACCCAAGTCGCCCCCGTCCTCGCATCCCGCTGCCTGAGCTGTCATGGCGCCAAAACCCAAATGGCCGGCCTCCGGCTGGACTCCCGCGAAACCCTCCTCAAGGTCATCCAGCCCGGCGCCGCCGCCGCCAGCAAACTCATCGCCCGCGTCGAAGGGCAGGGCGGAAAAACCATGCCCCCGGTCGGCGAACGCCTCTCCCCGGCCCAGATCGCCGCCCTCAAAGCCTGGATCGACAACGGCGCTGCTTGGACTGGCCCCGCCCGCCTTGGCGCCGCGGCCGACCACTGGTCCTTCCGGCCTCTCCAGCGCCCCGCCATCCCCCCCGGCGCCCATCCCGTTGACCACTTCGTCCACGCCCGCCTCGCGAGCGAAAACATCGCCCCCGCTCCGGAAGCCGCGAAATCCACCCTCATCCGCCGCCTCTCGCTCGACCTCACCGGTCTGCCTCCCTCCCCCGCCCAACTCGCCGCGTTCCTCGCCGACCAACGGCCCGAAGCCTACGAACGGCTCGTCGACTCCCTCCTCGCCTCCCCCCACTTCGGCGAACGCTGGGCCCGCCCCTGGCTCGATCTCGCCCGCTACGCCGACAGCGACGGCTATGAAAAGGATTACGTCCGCCCCCACGCCTGGCGCTACCGCCAGTGGGTCATCGACGCCCTCAACAACGGCATGCCCTTCGATCGCTTCACCATCGAACAGATCGCCGGCGACCTCCTCCCCCGATCAACCGTAGAACAAAAGGTCGCCACCGGATTCCATCGCAATACCCTGACCAACCGAGAAGGTGGCATCAACCTCGAACAGTTCCGCACCGAAGCCATTAAAGACCGCGCCGCCACCGTCGCCACCGTCTGGCTCGGCCTCACCGCCGGCTGCGCCCAGTGCCACGACCACAAATACGACCCCGTCTCCCAAAAGGAGTTCTACCAGCTCTACGCTTTCTTCGATAACGCCGACGAGCGGAACATCGACGCCCCCCTCCCCGGCGAATTCGGCCCCTATCTGGCCGGCCTCGCCGAATACCGCCGCAAACGCACCGCCCTCCTGCAACAGTACGGCGTGCCGGACCTCCAGCCTGGCTGGGAAGAGCAGATCCGTGAGGCCCGCGCCAATCCCGGCAAATGGACCGACCGCGATCACGCCTATGACGCCGTCCAGAAATACCTCGACCACTCTGACGAGATCCTCGATACCCCCCTCGCCCGGCGTACCGAAAAACAGGCCGATTCCCTCACCGACCACTTCGTCATCAACTACCACCGCATCATCAGCAAAGAACGGTGGGCCGAACTCAAGTTCCCCGACCTCCGCCGCAAACTCGACGCCCTGAAACTCGAATACCCCGGCCTCACCGAAGCCCAAACCATCGCCGAACGGCCCGCCGCCCTTCGCCGCCCGAGCTTCGTCCATCTCCGCGGCGACTACCGCCGGCGCGGCGCCGCCGTCCAACCCGGCACCCCCGCCTTCCTCCCGCCCCTGCCCCCCGGCGACTCCTCCCGCCTCGCCCTTGCCCGTTGGATCGTCTCGCCCGACAACCCCCTCACCGCCCGCGTCACCGTCAACCGCATCTGGCAGGAGTACTTCGGCAGCGGCCTCGTCCGCACCCCGGAAGACTTCGGCACCCAGGGCGAACGCCCCACCCACCCGGAACTGCTCGATACCCTCGCGGCGCGCTTCATCGACTCCGGCTGGAACGTCAAAGCTCTCCACCGCCTCATCGTCACCTCCGCCACCTACCGCCAAAGTTCTCACGCCCGCCCGGAACTCGCCCAGCGCGACCCCGACCACCGCCTCCTCGCCCGCCAAAACCGCCTCCGTCTGCCCGCCGAACTCATTCGCGACTCCGCCCTCTCCGTCTCCGGCCTGCTCTATCCCGCCATCGGCGGCAAAAGCGTCCGCCCCCCGCAGCCCCAAGGCGTCGCCGAACTCGCCTACTCCGGCTCCGTCAAGTGGAACGAAAGCACCGGCCAGGACCGCTACCGCCGCGGACTCTACATCTTTTTTCAGCGCACCGTACCCTACCCCCAGCTGATGAACTTCGACGCGCCCGACGCCAATGCCGCCGCCTGCAAACGCGAGCGTTCCAATACCCCGCTCCAGGCCCTCAATCTCCTCAACGATCCCGTCTTCGTCGAATCCGCCCGCGCCCTGGCCACCCGCCTCCTGCGCGAAACCGCTCTGGACGCCTCCCCCGCCGCCCGCATCCACCACGCTTTTGCCCTCGCCCTCGCCCGCCCTCCCGCGCCCGGCGAACTCCCGCCCCTCGAACAATACCTCCACGCCCAAACCGAAATCTTCTCGCGCGACCCCGCCGCCGCCGCCCAATGGTTTCCGCCCGCCCTCGCCGGATTCTCCCGCGCCGAATCCGCCGCCTGGGTCGGCCTTGCCAGCGTGCTGCTCAACCTCGACGAGTTCATCACCAAGGAATGAAGACTATGGACGAGTGCCCCGCCAGCTATCAACGGCGCAGCTTCCTCCGCCGGGCCCTCGGCGGCATCGGCGCCCTCTCCCTCGCCGAACTCCTTGCCGCCCAGGAAGCCACACAGGATGCCGCCCCCGCTACCAGCCGCCCCCCCCACTTCCCCGCGAAAGCCAAAAACGTCATCTTCCTCTTCCAGGAAGGCGGCCCCAGCCACATCGACCTCTACGACCCCAAACCCGCCCTTCGCAAATGGCATGGCCAGCCCCTCACGGCATCCATGACCAAAGACCTCAACCTCGTCTTCGTCAAACCCGACGCCAAAGTCCTCGCCAGCGATCGCGTCTTCACCCCGCACGGACAATGCGGCACCGAGTTTTCCGACTACCTGCCCCACATCGGCGCCAACGCCGATCAGATCTGCCTCATCCGCTCCCTCTACAGCGAAGCCTTCAATCACCATCCTGGCCAGGCCCTCCTGTTCAGCGGCTCCACCCAGTTCGGACGGCCCACCGTCGGCGCCTGGGTCTCCTACGGTTTGGGCACCGTCTCCCGCGATCTGCCCGCCTTCGTCGTCCTCAGCTCCGGCCGCGGCACCAGCGGCGGCTCTATGAACTGGGCCAGCGGCTTCCTCCCCTCCTCGCATCAGGGCGTCGTCTTCCGCAACGGCGGCGATCCCATCCTCTACCTCCCCAATCCCGCAGGCCTCAGCCGCGACTCCCAACGCCTCCGCCTCAATGCCATCCGCCAACTGAACGAAGCCAGAATCGAGGCCACCGGCGATGCCGCCATCGCCTCCCGCATCCACTCCTACGAACTCGCCTTCCGCATGCAGATGGCCGCCCCCGGTCTCCTCGACTTCAGTAAGGAATCCCCCCAAACCCTCGCCAGCTATGGTGTCGGCAAGGAACCCACGCACCCCTACGCCGTCAACTGCCTCCTCGCCCGGCGCATGGTCGAACAAGGCGTCCGCTTCGTCATGCTCGCCCACGCCAGTTGGGACGACCATCAGGAACTCAACAAAAAGCTCAAGAAAAACTGCGCCATCACCGACCAGCCCATCGGCGCCCTCCTCACCGACCTCCGCCAGCGCGGCCTGCTCGATTCCACCCTCGTCGTCTGGGCCGGCGAGTTCGGCCGCACCCCCCTCGGCCAACTCGAACGCACCGACGAAGACCCCGGTCGCGACCACCATCCCAACTGCTTCAGCGCCTGGATGGCCGGCGGCGGCATCAAAGGCGGCCAGGTCATTGGCCGAAGCGATGAACTCGGCCTCAACATCGCCGAAAACCGCGTCCACATTCACGACCTCCAGGCCACCATCCTGCACTGCCTCGGCCTCGACCATACCCGTTTAACCCACCGGTACGCCGGCCGCGACTTCCGCCTCACCGACGTCGGCGGCCAGGTCGTCCGCCAGGCCCTTGCTTAACAAAGGAATCCCCCTATGAACCGCCGTGAACTCCTGACCGCTGGCTTAGCCGCCACCGCCGCCGCCGCTAACCCCGTCAAAATCGACTGCCAGAGCCACCTGTTCTCCGCCGAATTCCTCGCTTTGCTCGAAAAGCGCCAAACCGCCCCCTACGTCTACCGCAAAGGCCCCGACCGCTTCGTCGTCGTCGGCCAGTGGCACCGCAAACTCATGCCCAGCCACACCGACGTCCAGGCCAAACTCGCCGTCATGAACAAAGCCAACATCACCATGACCGCCCTCTCCATCAACGACCCCGGCCCCGAACTCTTCGGCAAAGACTCCCCCGCCATGGCCCGCCTGCTGAACGACTTCATCGCCGACACCGTCCGCCAACACCCCACCCGCTTCTTCGGCCTCGCCACCCTCCCCTTCGATTCCGCCAAGTCCATGCTGGACGAATTCGACCGCGCCATCAACCGCCTCGGCATGAAAGGCATTCTGCTCTACTCCAACCTCAACGGCCGCTTCAGCGACGAAGACGAGTTCCGCCCCCTGTTCGCCGAAGCCGAGCGCCGCGGCATCCCCCTGTTCCTCCACCCCGCCTACCCCCTCACCTACGAAGCCACCAAAGGCCGTGAAATGACCGGCGGCCTCGGCCTGATGTTCGACACCACCATCGCCCTCGGCCGCATCATCATGGCCGGCATCCTCGAACAACACCCCAAACTCAAGCTCGTCTGCCCCCACGTCGGCGGCGCCCTGCCCTATCTCATCGGCCGCGTCGACCATCAGGCGATGGTTCTCAAACGCGGCGCCGAAAACATTAAACGCCCCCCCAGCGAGTACCTCCAGAACGTCTGGTTCGATACCGTCTCACCCCGCGCCCAGGCCATCCGCTACGGCTATGAGTTCGTCGGCCCCGACCGTCTGATCTTCTCAAGCGACCACCCCTGGGTCGAACCCGAACTCATCGCCGGCGAAATCGCCAAACTCAAACTTCCCCCCGCCGACGAAGCCAAAATCTACGCCGGCAACGCCCGCAAGCTCTTCAATCTCTAATGCCGCCCCTCACCCGTCGCTCGCTCCTCCTCGCCATGGCCCCCCGGCCAGCCGCCTTCCGCTGGGCCATCTGCAGCGAAACCTTCGCCGGCCTACCCTTCCCCGCCGCCTGCCGGGCCGCCGCCCGCTGCGGCTACGCTGGCATTGAGGTCGAACCCGCCCACCTCGGTCCCGATCCCGTCCAACTCTCCGCCGCCGAACGGAAACAGGTTCGCCAGCACATGGCCTCGGCCGGCCTGCGCTTCACCGGCTTCCACAACGCCCTCAAAGCCCCCGCCGGTCTCCACCTCACCAGCGCCGACCCCGCCCAGCGCGCCCGCAGTTGGGACTATCTCCGCAGCATTGTCGATCTCGCCGCCGATCTCGGCCCCTCCCCCCTTATCGCCTTCGGCTCCAGCCGCCAGCGCAACGCCCTCCCCGGCGTCTCCCCCGCCGAAGCCACCCAACGCCTCGCCGATGGTCTCGCCGCCCTCGCTCCCCACGCCCGCTCCCGCGGTGTCACCATCGCCCTCGAACCCCTCGCCCCCCACCTGTGTAACATCATTCAGACCCTCGCCGAAGCCTTGGCCGTCGTCCAGCCAGTCCAGAGCCCGGCTCTGCAAACTATGTTCGATACCCACAACGCCGTCGCCGAAACCGTTCCTCACGCCGTCGCCGTCCGCCAGTACAAAACCTCCATCCGCCACGTTCACCTCAACGAACTCGACGGCCGCTACCCCGGCGCCGCCGACTATCCTTTTCGTCCCATCCTGCAGGCCCTGCGCGACATCCGCTACCCCGGCTGGGTCTCCGTCGAAGTCTTCGACTTCAAACCCGACGGCGAAACCGTCGCCCGCCTCGCCCTCGAACACCTCCGGAAACTCGAAGCCTCCCTGCCATGACCCGCCGCCAGTTCGCCGCCGCCCTCTCCGCAGCCTCCCTGGCCGCCGCCCCCGCGCCGCGCCCCAACGTTCTCTTCCTCATCGCCGACGATTGCAACGACTCCCTCGGCTGCTACGGCAACCCCATCGTCAAAACTCCCCACCTCGACGCCCTCGCCCGCCGCGCCACCGTCTTTGAAAACGCCTACTGCCAGTTCCCCCTCTGCCAGCCCTCCCGCACCTCCCTCCTCAGCGGACTCCGCCCCGAAACCACCCGCGTCTGGACCCTCGCCACCCCCACCCGCCAGCACATCGGCGACGCCGCCCTGCTCCCGGAACTCTTCCGCCGCCACGGCTACTTCACCGCTCACGCCGGCAAAGTCTTCCACACCGGTCCGCACGCCGAAGATCCCCGCTCCTGGGATGAGGAGAAACGCGAGTTCGGCAAAAACCCACCCCGCTCGGAAGTCCTCCGCAGCGCCGACGACCCCGAGCCCTCCGGCCACAGCTTCCGCTGGGACGTCCTCCGCACCGCCGACGCCGACACCCCCGACGGCATCCAGGCCCGCCAAACCGTCACCTGGCTCGAACAGCGCGCCGAGGACCGCCGCCCCTTCTTCCTCGCCGCCGGCTTCCGGCGCCCCCACGCCCCCTACGCCGCACCCGCCCCCTACTTCGACCTCTACCCGCCCGATCAAATGCCGCTGCCCCGGCCCGATCCTCCCCCCGACGTCCCCGCCGCCGCCAACCATCCCCATCCCTTCCGCCCCCTCGCCCCCCGCGTCGTCCGCGAACACCTCGCCGCCTACTACGCCTGTGTCTCCTTCGTCGATGCCCAGGTCGGCCTCATCCTCAACGCCCTCGATCGTCTCAACCTCCGCCGCAATACGATCATCGTCTTCCTCGGCGACCACGGCTACCACCTCGGCAACCACGGCGGACTCTGGCACAAGCAGACTCTCTTTGAAAGCGCCGCCCGCGCCCCCCTGCTCCTCGCCGCGCCCGGCATGGCTCCCGGCCGCTGCCCCCGTCTCGTCGAGTTCGTCGACATCTACCCCACCCTCGCCGAACTCTGCGGCCTCCCCGCCCCGGCCAACCTCGAAGGTCTCAGCGCCGTCCCCCTGCTGCGGCGCCCCGCCCGCGCCTGGAAAACCGCGGCCTTCTCCATGGTCGGCCGCAGCGAAAAACCCGGCGAGAACGCCAAGGATGTCGCCTTCACCGGCCGCACCATCCGCACCGAACAGTGGCGCTACACCGAATGGGACGACACCCACCGCGGCGTCGAGTTGTATGATGTCCGCCAGGACCCCTCCGAAATCCGGAACCTCGCCGCCAGCAGCGCCCTCGCACCCGTGCGGGCCGATCTCGCCCGGCGCCTCCGCGCCGGTTGGCGCGCCGCCCTGCCCACCACTAAAAAATGATCACCCCATCCCCCCTCTCCCCCGGCGCCCGCTCCGCCGTCCTCCTCACCTCCTTCCTCGGCCTTCTCTTTGACGGCGTCGAACTCGGCCTCATGCCCATCGCCTCGCTCTCGGTTTCCAAAAGCCTCCTCGGCCCGGCCTTCACCCCCACCGTCGGCGGCGACTGGTTCGCCTGGTTCACCGCCTCCCTCATGCTCGGCGCCGCCGTCGGCGGCATCGCCCTCGGCAACCTCGGCGACCGCATCGGCCGCACCCGCGCCATGGGCATCAGCATTCTCTTCTACTCCGTCTTCGCCACCTGCGGCGCCTATGTTGAGACGCAGGAGCAGATGCTCGCCCTGCGCTTTCTCGTCGGCTTAGGTGTAGGCGGCATGTGGCCCAACGGCATCGCGCTGGTCTCGGAGTGCTGGCCCTCCGCCTCGAAACCCCTCGTCTCAGGCACCATGATGGCCGGCCTCAACGCCGGCATCCTCCTCCTGTCCCAACTCGCCCGCCTCTGGCCCATCACCCCAGACTCCTGGCGCTGGATCTTCCAGCTCTCCGGCGCCCCCGCCCTCCTGGGCGTGGTCATCCTTCTCGCCCTGCCCGAGTCCCCCGAATGGCTCGCCGCCCGCTCCACCGGCCCCCGCAAAGCCACCACCCCGCTCGCCGACCTCTTCCGCCCCACCCTCCGGCGCACCACCCTCTCCGCCATCGTCGTCAGCGTCATCCCCATGGTCGGTGCCTGGGCCGCCAGCAAATGGATGATCCCCTGGGCCGACAAAGTCGCCGGCTCCGGCAACGCGCAGTACAAAGCCGCCACGCAGGGCTGGTGGGCCTTGGGCGCCATCTTCGGCGCCATCGCCGGAGCAGAACTGGCCAGCCGCATGGGCCGCAGCCGCAGCTATCTCTGGATCAGCCTCGGCGCGAGCACCCTGACGGTTTCCATGTTCACGCTCACCGCCCCGCTCGAACCGGCGTTCCACTATGTGGTCTTCGCTCAGGGCATCGTCGCCACGCTCTTCTTCGGCTGGCTGTCGCTCTATCTGCCGGAGATCTTCCCGGTCCACGTCCGCGCCACCGGCAGCGGCATGGCCTACAACTTTGGCCGCTTCGGCACCGCGGTAGGCGTCCTCGGCGCCGGCTTCCTGTTCAGCGCCCTCGGCGGCGACTACCCCCGCGTCGGCGCCGTCTGCGCCCTCGTCTATGCCCTCGGCGTGCTCGGCAGCTGGCTCGTCAAGGACACACCTTCGGCCTGACCCGGCCATCGGCGGCTTCTTCCAAAGCCCACAGGCCGCGCAGGCACGGCACCACCGGGTGAGGAACTCGCCCCTACCACCGGGCCGAAGCGAGTCCGTTGTGCGCGGGTTCCAAAAGAGCCCACAGGCCGCACAGGCCCGGCACTAAGACCGGAACATCTCACGTCCCGGTGTCAACTCGAACAGAGGTGCTTGGCTTGCAAAACGAAGAAACCAGAATCCTTCCCCCGCACCACCTACTCCGGCTTCGGCGCTACCCGGCGCATCCCACCCGCCGTCCAATCTCGCGGCATAGCCGCTCATACTCCCCGCCGCACTGCTGCACGCTCATCTGGTGTACCCCCATCGCGCCGTCCGCGGCCGTCAGTCGAAACATCGGCTTGCGCGCCTCCATCGCCAGCGACCGCAGGCCTTGGTACCGCCGCATCACCGCAATCTGGTTTGGGTCCGGGCTTCCCACCGGCCCCGTCTCCCCTAGCACACTCTGCTGGTATCCCTCCGCAATCCTGCGCGGCCAGGTGCTGCTCCAGGGGGTTGGTCTCCCCAGCCGTTCCGCGTGTTGGAGCAGCACATAGCCCACCAGCGCCATCCCCCCGCCTGGCATCGCCGGAAGCACTCGGTCCACCTTCCGCCGCGCCTCCTGCCACCCATCGCGCCAGCCCCGCAGCGCAGGTCCCAGATTCCGCAATCCCAGCAACGAAAACAGATCCGGCGCCACCGGCACCACCATATGGCTCGCCGCCAACAGCGCCGCCCGATTGATCGCGCCCAGGTTAGGACCGATATTCACCAGCGTCACATCCGCCGCAAACCGCTCCGCCGCCTCCTGCATCATCTGCCCCAATGCCGTGGTTACCCGAAAGGCCCGCTCACTGCCGTCCTGGCACTGCGGCCATTCCATTGCAAACGCCTCCTCGGTCCGCGCGAGGGCTAAATCTCCCACCAGCAGGCCCAGCCCGTGCCCGATCTCCTCGATATGCGCCGGCCGCGCCTCACCGCTACCACAAACCAACGGAGCCACCGCTCCGTAAACCGTCCGCGCCTCGCCCCCCCCGAGCCATAACTCCTCCAGCCGGTCCGTATCCACCGCCATCATCGACAGATTCGACTGCGGATCCAGATCCACCGCCAGCACCCGCCTCCCCATCTCCGCCCACATCCACGCGCAGTGATACACCAGGGACGTCTTGCCAGCACCGCCCGAGTGATTGAAAAACGCAATGCGGATCACGACTGCTCTCCCCGGACAATGGTCACCACCAACTGCGGCTGCACCGCAAAATAAAGCCGCTCGCCCAGCGCCTTCCGGGCCACCGGAATCCCCGCGCCAAATCGCTGCACAAACCCCAGGGCCCGCAATGCCTCCGCCAGATTCGGATTCCGGTAATCCGTCACCCCGGGCTGTCCAAAGTTCTCCGGCGTCACCGAACCGAAAGGTCCGCCCGGGTTATGAATCTCCAGACGATCGTCAAACCAGTACACCCGCACCGGTGCGTTCGTCGCCTCGTAGCTCCGGTGCATGAAAGCGTTCCGCACCAGTTGCCGCAGCGCCTCCATCGGGTACCGTTCGCTGCGGGCCTCGCGGTCCACATCCGCGAAGCGCACGCCGCGCACCTGATGCGCGGCCAACTTCTCCTCCAACCGGCGGATCTGGTCGGCCACCGTCCCGTGGATCACGGCTTCGTCTGCCACGGGTCCGCTCAAATCCACCCCGGCGACCCGCAGGAACTGCGTGTAAGCCCCCGGAATCCAGTCCGCGGGTACCCTCCCGGCCACCAGCAGTCCCAGCACCGTGGGCGTCGAATCCGTCTCGCCGAGAGCCAGCTTCGTGGCCGCCAGTTTCTGTGCCATCGTCCGCTCGTTCGCCTCCAGCACATCCCGGGCCACCAGCGCCGGCAGATACTCCTGCTCAAACCGCAGCAGGTCGATCTCCGCCACGGTCGCGCCCGCCACGGCCCGTACGTCGAAAGGCCGGTCTCCAAACCGCCGCCGCTCGTTCAGAACGCGTTCGTCCTGGCTCGTCGCAATCCCGCGTCGCGGGCCCCATCGAATGAAGACCCTTCCCTGGTAACGCACGGGCGGTGTGTCACACGGCCACACCGTCACTACGGCCAACTCTAGACCTTCCACGTTGCGTTTCTCCACCATCAGGCTGGGAGGAGGCGTGATCTGCCCATCGGTCTTGATGTCCGCCAGTGCCCGCAGCAGCTCGTCCGTCACGATGAAGTTACGGGCGGCCGTGCCATCGTCGCGAACGCCCACCAGGACCACGCCTGGTGCCTGATGGCCGGCCACATCGTTGGCAAAGGGGCACACCGCCTCGCGCACGCCCTTCGGCGCGCTGCCTTGGAAGCTCTCCTTCCGCTCCACGCGGTCGGACTCCATGCCCCGCAGCATCACCAGCAACTCCGGATCACCCAGCGGTCTCATTGGCGTTCCTTCGTTCTCAGCATCCACTCTTCTCTTTCACCACTATTCCACATCCAGCCCCCACCGATGCGCCGCCTTGGCCCACCGATATTGGTGCGGGTGATTGTTGCCACTGGCCCTTCTCGGCTTTCCATGCCGCCCACCATCCCGTTCGTGCGCGTTCCCTCCCATCCGAGCTTCCCGGCACGCCAACACCACCGAGCCCAATAACATCCGCGCACCCATAGCCAATAGCCCCCAACTGGGAGGCATCGAAGCAGCCCAGCCTCCGGGAAGAGGCGGCTCGCTCAGGCCGCCTCCCCCCGCTGCTCTTGCTACGCGGCCAGAAAACTACGCGGCCTGGTAACCCTGCACGTTCACCAGCAGGTTCGCCGCCGCCGTCCCGCAGTTCACGTTCAGCGCCGTCGCCGCCGTTCCCCGCAGCGGCGTCGTGAACCCAATCACCGCCGGTAACGCCATATTCGCCGGAGCGTTATACTGCGCAATCAGAGCCGCTCCGTCCGACACCAACACCGTCGTGGCCGTCGCACTCGTGTTCTGGAACTGCAACCCGGTCACGTAATTGCGAACGCCCGCCGCTCCCGCCGCCCGTACCGCCGTTGCCGTCGTCGTTGTCAGCACTCCCGTATACTGCCAGTCCATCTCGGCACCCGCATACGGCTTCTGCACCAACTGCCCGGACGAAGAGACAAACAGATCGGAGGTGTCCCCCGCCACCAGCGTCGTATCGACCGCCGTATTTACCCGTCCCGCCACTCGCACCGGATTCCCGGACGAAGCCGCCGAATGAGCCCCCGGACCAACTACCGAGAAGTTGCCCGATCCCACCACCGTCGCGTTCAACTGCGACGCTACCGCCTGCTGCACGTTCCGCGTCAACGGTATCGGGGTGTTCTGAGAAAATACCGCCATCCCCTGAATCGAACCGCCCACCACCGCCGTCGAAACCCGCATCCGGAGGAAACGGCAAAACAGGCTCGCCGCAAAAACCCGCACCGTATTCGCGGAAATCGTTAAAGTCGTTACCGGGTTCGCATTCTGCGCAGCCACGTCCAGGACCTGCAGCGCCACCCAGCTCGTCCCGTCCGCCGACTGCTCGAAGGCAACCGCCCCGGCCGTTACACCAACCGTGCTGACCACCTGCAGCAGGACGCCGTTGTACTGCTCGCAGGATGTCGCCGACCCATCCGTCGTCAGAATGTTGCTCCCCGCCGTCTGCGCCGCCGGACCGGTCATCGCGACATCCGAGCAGAGCACTACCGGAAGCGAATTCGCCGGACCAGCCAAGCCCTGCGCTGGAATCCGCCCCGTATTCACCGCAATCGACGCCGTACTCGTCGCCGTCGCGCCCGTATTCGCCGCCGCTGTCGCCGTATTCGTCACAATCGACGCCGCACTCGTCGCCGCAGCTCCCGTATTGGCTATTCGTCACAATCGACGCCGCACTCGTCGCCGCAGCTCCCGTATTGGTCGCCACCGCCGCCGTATTCGTCGCAACCGACGCCGCACTCGTCGCCGCAGCTCCCGTATTGGTCGCCACCGCCGCCGTATTCGTCGCAATCGCCGCCGCACTGGTCGCCGCAACTCCCGTATTGGTCGCCACCGCCGCCGTATTCGTCACAATCGACGCCGCACTCGTCGCCGCAGCTCCCGTATTGGTCGCCACCGTCGCCGTACTCGCTGACACCGCGGCCAAATTACCACCCGTCTCCAGCGCGTAGTTGGTCACCGCCGCGCCCTCACTCGACACCGTCTTCAATAAATCGCCCAACTCAGCATCGATGCTGTACGACGGCTCACTGAACGACAACGCGCTCGGGTTCGCCCACGCTAAATCAAGGCTCGCTTTTCCAAAACAATCATAATATCCATACTGGGTTTCTCTGCCAGTAGTGGTCGATTTAACAATCAAATAACGCCAGCCATTACCTTCCCCGCTCGTGCTGAACTGGCCAAGCAAGACCGCGGTATAGTTCGAACCAGCAATATTCTTTACCCCAACAGGAAGCAACCGATTCATTCCAAAACTCCTTTTCCATTCTTCCAATCCACCTCTTTTAGGCAGAGGGTTCCATCGTACAAATGTACGACAATAGCACAGGAATTGAGATAAAATTATATTAATTATTAATTATTAATTTGAAATGGTGCCGCGCATTGCAGACCCGGTGCCAGCAGGAGATCTCCGGAACCGAGATCCGCTCCCACCTTCAAAACCTCACAACTCCTCCACGCGCAAACCCCGCTCCCGCCACCCGCTATACCCACCCGCAAGCAACCGAATTCGCCGCACCCCGTGCCGCTCTAACGCCAGCGCCACCGCCACACTCGTCCGCTCCTCCGGACACGAACAGTACAGGACAATCTCCCCATCTCGCGGGACCATGCCATGCCGCCGCTCCAACTCCGCCATCGGAAAATGCACCGCCCCGGGAATCTTCGTCCGCCCAGCCGCCAACTCCACCGGACTACGCACATCCAGCACCGTCAACCCCTCCCCCGCCTCCAACCGTTGCCACAATCCCTCCGCGCTGATCCGCGCCTCCTGCATCCTCCGCAACACCCGCTGCCGCTTTCCCCACTTCATCACCGCAAATCCCACCAGCAGCACCCCACCTGCCAAAAATCCCCACCTCCCCAGCCGCCCCACCCACTCCACCACCTGCTCCACCTGGTCATGGAACACGTAACCCAACCCCAGAAACCCGCCCGTCCAAGCCGTCGCCCCCACCAGGTCCAGCAGCAGAAACCGCCGCGCCGACATCCCCTCCGTCCCCGCAATCGCCGCCGCCACCGGACTCAACGCCGGTGCAAACTTCGCCATCACCACCGTCAGATCCCCCACCCGCAGAAACCACGCGTTGGCCGAAGTCATGCATCGCTCCGGCTCGAGCGAAATCCGACAAATCTGCCGTAACACCGCTCGCCCCTTCCGCCGTCCCAGCCAAAACCACACCGAATCGGCCGAAACACAAGCCAAAATCGCGGTCACCACGGCCCAGAACAAAGAAAGCTTTCCCACTGCCGCCAAGGCACCCATCCCCAGCAAAACCGGCGTGGCGGGTAACGGAATACCCACCTGCTCCGCAAATACCGCACCGACCAAAACCCAATATCCGTACGCCGCCAAATAATCCGTCAACAATCTCATTCTCCCTGTAGCAACAATCCTCGGCCCGAAACTCATGCCCCACACCGTTCAATCCACTCGGGCATAAGCCTTCCCCTCTCGTGATTCTCTCGCAGACTCACCAAGACAGGACAACTCCGGCCGACCACATTTCCCTCCCTAGACGAACACCCACCACAAAAACTTCCCAACCCGAAATCAAAAACCAACACGCTCTTTCGCTGCTCATCGTACCCAAATCCACATCATCATCGGCCACAACCTCATCGGCCACAACCTCATCGGCCACAACCTCATCGGCCACAACATCCAGGGCACCGCACGCTCACCAGCCCCACCGCCCTCCGCGCCATGGGCGCCCGGATTCACGCCTCCCGCTACCACCTGCTGGGGCTGCTCAGAACGAAAGTCAGGAAGTCCACCGTCACGATCGAAGTCGCTTCCCTGGGAAGAACCGATTCCCTCGAAACATGGCACCCGGACAACCCATCGGAGATTTCTCCCCAACGGTGGCGCGAGCCTCCCACGCTCCCCGCCCGGACCGTTTCGCCACGAGCGGCAGCACTGACGGAGGCGGGCATCTGACCGCTAAAGGGAAGCACCCCATACCCAGGTAGCCCGCAGGAGCGCGCCGCCAAAGTAACGCGGTGGACCGACCGTCGAAGGAATTCTGCCATCAGTGCGCACAACCCGCAGACCGCCTAGTCCGGTTTGCGTATGCGATGGTCGGTGAAGGTCAAATAAGGCAGGGGCGTGGACTTGGGCATATGACAAGACGCGCAATCGGGGCGGCGGGGACAGCTACCGGCTGCCCGCCCCACATGGCACAACCGGCATTGGGCATCGTACGAAACGCTCGGGGCGGCATTGGCGTGCGGATCATGGCATGTGACGCAATCGAGAGGCTGTTTGGCCCGGCGGCTGCCCACATAACAGCGGCTCACCGTCAGGCCCACCGCAGCAAAACGCACACTCAGCGGATCTTCCACCTCCGGAGCCGGCGAGAGCGGAGCACGGTGGCAGGCAGCGCAGGCCTCCACGGTACGGTCGCGCCGGATCGTCTTCGCCACGGGATGTCCCCCTTGCGGGCCGTGGCATCCCTCACAATTCACCCCCGGACGATCCGCCGTCATGTGACAGCCAAAGCAGCGGGCCGCGTTCTTATCGCTTTGCACCACGCCAAGCGACTCCTCCCACGAAGACGACGGCTGAAGCGAATGCCCCGGCGTCAGGCTCAACCGGCGCGCCCCCAAAAACTGGGAGCAACGGAATCTTCAGGTCGTGTTGCAGACCAACGTCATCCGCCAAGCCCCCGCCGGCCCCCGCGTCCTCGCGGTGCACGTCTGGGATCGCCACCAGCCTCCCGCCCAACCCTGACCGTTCTCAGTTCAAAACAAACGCCCACAACACATCGCCCGTCGCCACCGTCACGTACTGATGTCCGTCAAGCAGATAAGTCTGCGGCGCATTCGAAATGTTCCCGATCCGCGTATGCCACAACGGCTTCCCCGTCCGCGCGTCGTGCGCCACAAAGTTGCTCTGCCCGTCCCCCGCAAACACCAACCCGCCCGCCGTTGCGAGCAGTCCCCCGCCCCCGCCCATGCCGTACCAACGGTGACGCCAAGCCACCTTTCCCGTCTTGTAGTCAATCGCGCTCAGGTAATCCCCGGGCGATCCCACCCCGACCTCCTCCTTCCCCCCTAACCCCATCGATCCCCGCGGATCCAGCTCCGTCAGATAAAAAATCGAAAACGCATTCCATTCCGGCACATAAAACAGCCCCGTGTCCGGCGAAAACGCCGGCGGTTGCCAGTTCACCGTACCCTCGGCCGTTGGCGACACCAGCGCCCCGCCCACCGTCGGGTCCTTCACCGGATCATGCTCCGGAGCACCGTTCCCGTTCAGCCCCTTCGCCCAGTTCGTGTGCATCCCATACTTCGCACTCACCAGCCGCTCCCCCGTCACCCGGTCCAGCGTAAAGAAGTAGCCGTTCCGCGCCGCCGTCATCACCAGCTTCCGCATCTTGCCGTTAAACGGCATATCCGCCAGAATCGGCGTCTGCGCCGAATCATAATCGTGCAAATCGTGCGGCGAGGTCTGATAATGCCACCGGATCTTCCCCGTCTCCACGTCCAACGCCACCAGCGAGCACGTGTACAGGTTATCCCCGTCCCCCCGCTTGCCTGTCGTGTACGCCGGCGTCGGATTGCCGGTCCCAATGATGTACAGCTTCGTCTCCGGATCGTACGCCCCCGGAATCCACGTCTGCCCGCCCCCGTGCCGAGCCGCGTCCAGGCTCGCCCAGGTCTCGAGCCCCGGATCTCCCTTCTTCATCGGCACCATGTACGTCTTCCATTGCAACTCGCCCGTCTCCGGGTCGAACGACTGCAGGAACCCCGGCGAATCAATATCGTTCCCCGTCCCCACCAGCACATGGTTCCCCGCCACCACCGGCGCCGGCGTCGAAAAGTAGCCCTGCTCCAAATCCGCAATCGGCTTGTGCCAGCGCTCCTTGCCCGTCTTCGCCTCGAGCGACACCAGATAGTTGTCCGGCGTCTCCATGTAGAGGTAGTTGTTCCACATCGCCAGCCCACGGTTGCCGATGTGCGTGCCGCCCTTCGTTTTCCAGTAGTAGTGCCACAGCTCCCGCCCATCCCGCGCGTCCACCGCCCACGCGTTATCCGGCATCGAAAAGTACAGCGTCCCGTCCACCATCAGGACAGAGGCCTTAATCGTCCCCCCGCCCAACTGCAGATCGCCCGTCCCCTCGCCGCCCACAATCAGCTTCGCCGGCGACGGCGGCGCGAACCGCCCACGTCCTCCGCCTCCCCCCTGCCCCGGCATCCCCGGCGTCAGCCGGATCATCCACGCCAGCGACAGGTTCTTCACCGTCGCCGTATTCACCTCTTTCAACAGGCTGAACCGCCGGCCCGAGTAGTCTCCGTTGTAAGTCGGCCACTGCTCTTTTAGAGGCTTCACCAACTCCTGCGGGCTCACGCCCCCGCCCTGCGCCCACAGCGCCGCGCCGCATAATCCAATGCCTAGAAATCCAAGACAGCGTGTCATTTGATCGTCACCAGGTAGGCCGTTACGTCGTGCATGTTCTGATCCGTCAGCTGCGGCAGCATGTCAATGTGCGGCTGCAGCGGGTTCTTCACCTCCACCCGCGGCGACTCGCCGTCCCGCCCGAACGACCGGATCGTTCCGTCCTCCAGCTCCAAAGTCACCTGGAACGCGTCCATCCGCACCAGCTTGCCTTGCACCTGCGCGCCGGTCTTCGGCGTCAACGTCACCAGCGTCGGCTTGGTCCCCCGCGGCGTCCCGAAGCCGCCCCGGCGCACCACCCCGGCTACCCACGTATTCTGGAGCACCTTCGGATCGGCTAACCGCGTGGCAATCCCCCGCAAATCACCCGTCACCGCATGGCAGCCCGCGCACTTCTGCCCGAAAAACTTCTCGCCCTCCGCCGCGTTCCCTACCAGAATGGACGGCGGCGCCATCTCACTCGGCGGCTTCCCCTGCCCGCCAATCGTGTCCATCACGCTGCGCACATACGCCGACACCGCCTTGGCGTCCTCCGGACTCATCGGGATTGCCGGCATCCCGCTCCGCGCCAGCGACCCCTGGATCACCGGAACAATCAACTCGCCCGCCCGGTCGGTCAACGTCAACTGCGACCGCAGCAGGTTCGGCCCACCCATGTCTCCGCCCCGCAAATCCGCTCCGTGGCAGGACCGGCACGAAATCCCGTACACCTGCTTGCCCCGCGCAATCGCCACCGGATCCCCCGGCGGCCGCTTCTGCCCCGGCACAAACCCGCCGTTTCGTTGCGCCCACACCGCCGGCGCCAACATCCAGCCAGCTACCAGCACGCTCAGACCCGTTCGCCCAAAGACCATATAGTCTTTCATTGTATCCGGCGCGGCCCTCCCCTGCCGCCGCCGTGATCGGATTCGCCGCCCGTTCTCGCGTAGAATACCGGGAAGCGCCCTATGGCCAACACGGAAGATCATCATCACGAAATAACCCAGGGTGAAACCACCGTCCAACTCGCCCTCGCCGCCGGCCATCATTGGTCCACCGTCTGGCAGCACGGCCAAAACGCCTCCCTCCGCCACCTCCGCAAGCATCACAACGTTCTCTTTCCCGGCGACCGCCTCTTCATTCCCGCCATCCGCCCCCGACAGGTCTCTAAACCCACCGACGCCACCCATCAGTTCGTCCGCAAAGGCATCCCCGAAAAATTCAATCTCCAGTTCCTCGACTACGACAACAAACCCCTCGCGAACGCCCCTTACGTACTCACCCTCGACGGCTTCGCCTCCACCGGAAACCTCGACGCCGACGGCTGGCTACGCGTCTTCGTCCGTCCTGACGTCCGCTCCGGCCGCATCGAAGTCGGCCCCCACGGCAGTCTCGCCGCCTGCGACCTCAACTTCGGCCACCTCGACCCCCTCTCCACCCTCACCGGCCTCCAGGCCCGCCTCCGCAACCTCGGCCGCTACGATGGCCCCATCGACGGCGAAAACAACGACCTCCTCAAAGAAGCCATCCGCGCCTTCCGCCTCGCCGAAGACCTCCCCGAGGGCGACGAAATCGACGACGACTTCCGCCAGCGCCTCGAAACCAACCACCGGAGCTAACCCATGCCCCACAGCCCCCTGCTCCACGCCAAGCCCAAAGACTACGTCTTCGAACCCGCCCAGGCCGAACAACTCCGCCTCGAACAGGGCGCCTACGGCGAACGCTTCCGCTCCCCCGTCGCCCCCCAGCAGCAAGCCCTCGTCTCCACCTCGATCGAACAAGTCTGCCGCCCCACGATCCTCCTCGAAATCATCTTCTACAGCAAAATCCACCTCGTCACACCCGAAGAATTCGTCCAAAAAGCCAAGGACTACCACAAAATCCTCCGCGACGAGACCCTGCTTCTCTATAACGACATCAAAGACAACCGCAAAATCTACCAGGAGTGGGCCGAACCCGACGGCTTCATCGAAAGCGCCGTTACCAACTCCACCGCCGCCTTCGCCGCCGCCACCGATGCCGTCGTCGGCTTCTTCAAAGCCGTCAAGCGCGCCCCCAAACCCAACATCAACGAATTCGACAAACTCATCGAACGCACCACCAAAATCGCCTACGACGTCAACGCCGCCTCGACCGCCCTCACCTACGAAAACATCCACGAAATCGGCATCCACCTCGCCCTCATCCGCGAAGACTCCCGCCGCCTCTACAAAGCCGTCGACCTCTTCCGCAACCGCGCCATCGACTCCGCCGAAACCATCACCAAAGGCCTTGAAACCGCCGAAGGCGCCTCCTTCCAGGTCCTCGCCCTCGTCCCCACCCTCACCGGCATGGACCCCCTCCGCGAGGCTGCCTACCGCATCAGTCTCATCGTCCTCCGCGCCGGTGGCCGCTCCGCCGGCGCCGCCCTCGCCGAAACCAGCATCATCCGCGAACTCTGCGGCGTCCTCAAAGCCGACGTGCCCCCCATGCTCGTCGAGGTCATCTCCAGCGTCCTCCGCGGCGCCATCCCCAAGGGCGCCGGCAAAGAACTCCTCATCTTCATCGTCAAGCAGGAAGTCGAATTCCTCTGCGACCTCGCCCTCATGGTCAACGAGCGCGGCACCAATCTCACCGAAGAAGACATCAAACAACTCGGCCTCAACCGCCTCACCAGTTGCCTCTCTGAACTCATCAGCCGCCTCCTCGGTGGCCGCCCCTCCGATACCGGCGTCCAGCGCCTCGCCAAGTCCCTCGCCGAAAACACCATCAACACCCTCTGGCGCGACGTCCTCACCGCCCGCGAAACCGCCAAAACCCAGGGCCGCGAGTTCTGGGACGTCTTCCTCGCCGAGTTCCCCTGGACCATCGTCAAAATCATCCAAGGCACCTTCGTCGGCGTCCTTCAACGCAACGCGAGCCGCATCGCCTTCGAACCCCACACCGCCGACGGCCAGCAGAGCTCGCTCGACGTCCTCAAGGCCCAGAAAGCTTCCTCCATCTTCACCGGCCAACGCCTCACCCAACCCACCCCCAATCCCAACTCCAAACGTCCCCCCCTCGGCCCCATGTCCGTCAGCGAGTACCGCCAATGGAGCCAGGAACTCTACCTCCATCCCGACATCGCCGGCCAGCTCCGCCGCTATGCCCACGACTCCGAACAGTTCGTCGCCTTCCGCGTCCCCAGCCGGGCCATGGCCCTCCACGCCTCCGAATACACGAAGCGCCCCAAACCCCTCTGGCTCAAAGCTAAAAGCGCCACCCTGGGCGACTGCGAAGGCCTCGTCACCAAACCCACCATCGCCCGCCCCATCCGCCCCGACAACGAAGCCGCCGTCGTCACCTGGGAAAAATCTATCGAATCCATCAAGAAGAACGGAGCCATGGTCCGCGAAGACGGCGTCGTCTTCCATCCCGACATGCTCCGCGACGCCGCCAAGGCCAACCCCGCCGACAGCGTACCCTACCAACGCGCCGCCCAGATCCTCGCCGAACTCCAAGCCAAGGGCCACTTCGATCTCACCACCCACGGCGCCCTCGAAGCCCTCCACCAGTCCTACCCCCACGAAGCCGCCGCCCTCCGCCAACTCCTCCAACAAGCCCGCGTCGGCTACTACCCCGACCTCGACCTCGCCGAAGTCTTCGACGCCAACACCGGAGACCGCATCCCCGTCGGCGCCGGCAACGAAAAGGATCCTGCCGAACTCGCCTACCTCCAACGCAACCGCAGCAATCTCGACCAAACCGTCAATATCAACGACGACGTCCGTAACATCCCCCCCGAAGCCCGCGGCCCAGACGGCAAACCCCGCGTCTCGCTCGACAACACCTCCCCCCACGTCCAAAGCCTCTTCCAGCACGGAGCCGACAACGAATACTACAAGCCCGGCGAAGGCGGCCCCATCGGCGTCATCGGCCCCGACGGCCGCAAATGGTACTTCAAAAATCGCGACGACTTCGAAGCCGGCATGCGCACCATCCTCGGCCCAAAATACCGCGACCCCGGCCAGCGCAACGTCCGCGGCATCCTCATGACCAAGAACTCCAAGGACGATCCCACCTCCGGCGCCATGGCCAAAGGCTCCGGCGAACGCATCGACACCGCCAAGTTCAATCGCATCCGCTGGTACTACGAACGCGCCCGCCAGGACTCCCCTGGCCTCGGCGCCCCCGTCCCGTCCTACGACATCTGGATGAGCCTATTCCAGCGCGGCCTCAGCATCGAACCGCATTGTTTCGCCCTCGCCCCTGGCGGCCGCTGGAACGATCTCCACGCCATCCTCCAGAAGCACGGCACCTTCGCCGCCATCGATCACGACGCCAAGAACCTCGTCATCGCCGGCGCCACCCCCGAGTCCTTCGCCAACGGCCTCGCCCGCCTCGCCCGCACCGCCGACGACCTCGGCGCCCTCTCCGTCCCCCACCTCACCCTCTGGTTCGAGCTCTACAGTTCCCATAAACCCGTTACCTCCGATTACATCCTCAACCGCATCGGCGGCCCCGACCCCGGCGTCTCCTCAGCCATCGACGACGTCCGCTCCGCCGTCACCGCCTTCGCCACCAAACCCGGCCACCAGATGTATGCCTTCGCACTCGACGGCTTCCATCCGACCTACTCCCCCCCGCAGCCAGCCCCCATCCCTCCACGTCCCGACCTACTCCCCCCCGCCGACCGCAACCGTCTCTACCGCGAACACACCGTCGGCTCCTTTGGCCTCCAGCCCCCAAACTTCGGCCAGGTCGAAGGACAAAAGCTCCTCGCCGCCTGGGACCACCTCATCACCCGCAAGCTGACGTTCGAAGAGGTAAAGATCCTCGGCCGCCCCGTTGCCATCTTCACCGCCGGCCTCGCCGCCTGCCTCGCCAACGTCGAGCCCATGGGGATCCCCTCACTCATCCAACCCCGGGAACGCCCCAGCCTCCTGGTCAGCTGACCGGCCTCGAAGATACCTCTCGCTCCCGAACCGCGTCCGCCATAAAATGTCAACACTGGTTCCGGATTCCGCGAAACAGAATATCCCATCGGAAGCCACTCCGGCCCCCACATTCGTATGTCCAACCCCTCTATGCGCACCCTACTTCTCACCCTCGCCTCCCTCATCCTGATCCCCCACTCCGCCCTCGCCCAATCTACCGCCCGCATCGTCGGCACCGTCCGCGATCCCAGCGGCGCCGCCGTCCCGGACGCCGCCGTCTCCGCCATCAACACCCAAACCTCCCTCCAGGAAACCCGCCAGACCGCCGCCGATGGCGCCTTCTCCATCCCGCTCCTCCCCGTCGGCCTCTACAAGGTCGAAATCTCCAAAGCAGGCTTCCAAAAAATCGTCCGCACCGGCATCAGTCTCGCCGTCAATGACAATGCCACCCTCGATGTCACCCTCCCCGTCGGCTCCCTGTCGGAGTCCGTCACCGTCTCCGCCGCCGCGCCCCTGCTCGAAACCCAGTCCGGCACTCTCAAAGGCCTCGTCGACGAACAGCGCATCGTCGGCCTCCCGCTCAACGGCCGCGACGTCACCCAACTGCTCTCCATCCAGGCCGGGGTCATCCCCCGCAGCACCAGCACCGGAGAAGGCAACGCCTTCACCGTCAACGGTACGCGCGGCAACGGTGTCGCCTACTCCCTCGATGGCGGCATGAACACCGACAGCTATCGCAACTTCAGCGGCGTCTTTCCCAACCCCGACGCCGTCCAGGAGTTCAGCATGCAGAAAAACAACTTCTCGGCCGAATACGCCAACGCCTCCGGCGCCGTCGTCAACGTCGTCACCAAAAGCGGCACCAACGAGTTCCACGGCTCCGCGTTCCACTTCCTTCGCAACGCCGCCCTGAACGCCCGCAACTTCTTCGCCCCCCAGCGCGACACCCTCAAACGCAACCAGTTCGGCGGCACTCTCGGCGGCCCCATCCTCCGCAACAAACTCTTCTTCTTTTTTGCCTACCAGGGCACCATCCTCCGCAGCGACCCCCAACTCACCCGCCAGTTCCTCCCCACCGCCGCCATGCGCGGCGGCAACTTCGGCGCCTCCCGCATCACCGACCCCCTCTCCCGCCAACCCTTCCCCAACAACCAGATCCCCGCCAGCCGCCTTAACCCCGTCACCCTCAATATCCTGAAGTTCATCCCCACCCCCGCCACCCCCACCGGAGAACGCTTCGTCGGCGCCGCCCAAAAACCCGACGAATACGAATACACCACCCGCGCCGACTATATGCTCGGAGCCCACCGCCTCTCCGGCCGCGCCTTCTGGCGCTCCTTTGAACGGCCCTTCGTTGGCAACACCGCTGACCTTGCCTCCATGTTCTCCGCCGACGTCAGCCTCTCCACCCAGCCCTACACCCAAATCACCCTCGGCGACATCTGGGCCCTCTCCCCCTCCCTCCTGAACAACTTCAACTTCACCTGGCGCGCCCGCCGCACCCATAACGATTGGACCGCCGTCCAACTTCCCATCGACTTCGCCCGCGCCGGCGTCAAAGGCATCGCCGTCAAAAATCCAGCCAGCGTCTTCGTCGGCGTCACCGGCAGCTTCACCGCCCGCCCCGGCTGGAACTACATCAAAGACGACTTCGACTTCCAGTTCTCCAACAACCTCACCTGGAACCTCGGCCGCCACGAACTCAAAATCGGCGGCGAGTTCCTCCGCTCGAAAAACGAAATCCTCAACGACTTCCGCACCATGGGCAACTTCGAATTCAACGGTTCCATCAGCGGCAACGCCATGGCCGATCTCATGCTCGGCGATGTCTGGCGCTTCTGGCAGGGCGGCGGTGAGTTTAAGCAACTCTACGGCAATCGCCTCGGCTTTTTCGTCCAGGACAACTGGCGCCTCCGCCCCACCCTTACCCTCAACCTCGGCCTCCGCTGGGATCCCACCTTCCCCTTCACCGACTCCGTCGGCCGCGTCCAATGCTTCCGGCCCGGCATGCGTTCCACCCGCTTCCCCAACGCCCCCGTTGGCTACCTCAATGCCGGCGACCCCGGTTGCCCCGAAGGCGGCTTCGATACCTATCTCGGCACCTTCGCCCCCCGCCTCGGCTTCGCCTTCCGCCCCGGCAACGGCCGTACCGTCCTTCGCGGCGGCGGCGGCGTCTTCTGGAATCCCCAGTTCACCGTTCTCTACAACGGCTTCGTCAATTCCGCACCCTTCAGCCCCCAAATCACCAACTTCGGCGTCCGCTTCGAAGATCCCTACGGCACCGGCGTCAACCCCTTCCCCGCCTCCTTCGCCCCCTTCGATCCCCCCGCCAACTCCACCTTCGTCCTCCCGCTCGGCCAGCTCGGTTCGTTCGACGCAAGCTTCCGCCCCAGCTTCATGCAGGGCTACAACCTCACCATCGAACGGGAACTCGCCGCCCATTCCGTCCTCCGCGCCTCCTACGTCGGCAACATGGGACGCTTCCTCAGCTACAACGCCGACGTCAACTTCGCCCGCTTCGCCCCCGGCGCCACCACCGGCAACATCCAGTCCCGCCGACCCTTCGCCAACTACGGCGCCACCCTCGTCGCCGGCTCCGGCAGCACCTCCAGTTACCACGCTCTCCAGGTCAGCTTCGAACGCCGCATGAACCGGAACTTCAGCATCGAAGCCAACTACACCTGGTCCGCCTCCATCGATGAGTTCTCCGAAGACACCACCCCGGGCCAATCCAGCTCCATTCCCAATCCGCTCGACCGCCGCGGCAACCGCGGACGCTCCGACTTCGACAACCCCCACCGCTTCGTCGCGAGCTATGTTTGGACTCTGCCCACCCTCACCAACTCGCCTCGCCTCCTCCGCGGCCTGTTCGGCAACTGGGAATCCTCCGGCATCGTCACCATTCGCAACGGCTTTCCCTTCACCGTCACCACCGGCGCCGACCGCTCCCTCAGCGGCATCGGCCTCGACCGCCCCGACATGATTGGCGATGCCAACCTTGCCGCCGGACGCTCCCGCACCGAGCAGATCGCCCGCTACTTCAACACCGCGGCCTTCCAACTGAACGCCCCCGGCACCTTCGGCAACACCCCCCGCGCCCTTCTCCGCGGCCCCGGTGCCGCCAACTTCGACATCGCCCTGCTCAAGGTCTTCCCCATCAAAGAACGCTTCCGGCTCCAATACCGCGCCGAATTCTTCAACACCTTTAACAAACCCAACTTTGGCAGCCCGTTCGCCCAGCTCAGCAACGCCGCCCGCTTCGGCCGCATCGAAAGCGCCGCCGACCCCCGCATCCTCCAAATGGCGCTCAAACTGCAATTCTGATAGGAAACGACCTGTCAATATCCTCAACGGGTGCTGATGGATTTTGTTTTGGCTGTTCCAAGTGCCTCCCGCCCACCAGGGCGGGAGGCACTTGTCTTTGTAGTAGCTGTTATGGACAGCGGAGCCGAAGGCAGCATGAAGGGTAACGCGACGATAGATCACTCTGATATACGCGGGTCTGTGCCGTAGGGTCATGATTCGTCGGGAGCTGCCTCAGACTAGGTGCGCGGGTTGGAGCCGTGGCTCGTACCGCATAGAAATTGACGAGGATTCTCCTTTTCGTGGGATCCACGCTGCCTTCGGCGCCGCTGTCCAGGTTGAGGTCATTTGCTTCAAGGGTTTTGTTCCGTCAAGGCCCGGCTAGGTTCTCGCCGGACCGGAGCCAGTCCAGGCTGCGCGTAGCGCACCCGCAGGGCTTGGCCTTGACGGGCGAGGATCCGGCCCCACGCTTAGGTTCTCGCCGGACCGGAGCCAGTCCAGGCTGCGCGTAGCGCACCCGCAGGGCTTGGCCTTGACGGGCGAGGATCCGGCCCCACGCTTGAGGTCTGGGTGGCATGGGGTTTATCCATGCCGCCCTGCCCAGCGGCGAGCTTCTGGTTTTCGGTTTTGACGGCGATGGCCCAGATAAAACCGAACAACTCGCGCGCAATCGCTGTCACGACCTGATTCTTGTTTTTGCCCCTGGCCGTCAGTGTCTTGTAACGCTTGTTCAAGCGCTGCTGGGCCTTCCAGGCGATCGCTTTCACCTCTTTGCTCAAGCCCAGACTCTTCTGCCGCCGCAACAGAAAGCCCGTCCCATTGGGCCGGTGATGATACGACCAACTCGCCTCCACCAACACCCGCCGCAAATGCGCATTGCCAGACTTGGTAATCGCCCCGCGCTGCACTCTGCCACCACTCGAATGCTCACTTGCCACCAAGCCGCTGTAGCCCATTAACTGTCTTGGACTAGCGAAACGCATCACCGATCCCAACTCCGAGACGATCGTCGCCGCCGTAGTCTGCGCCACACCCCGCAATGCCTGCAATGCTTCGATGAGCGCTCGCAATTCCGCGGGGGCCTCCCGCACCGCTTCGTCAATGGCGGTCTCCAGGTCAACGATGCGTTTGGCCACATGTTCCACCTCATGCAGATAGTTCAACAACGTCACCTCAAGCGCTTTGTACTCGAAGTGAACGTTCGTCTTGATCCATTCCAGATACTGTTTGCTCCAAGCAGTCATGCCGTCCGGCTTGCGCCCATGACGCAACAGGAACTTGCCCAAGCGGTGCCGCGCCTTGAGCCGATCCTTCTTGGCGGGCTCGCCCGCACCAGGTCTCGCAACGCTTCCTGCTCCGGACTCGGCACCGCCACCGCGGTGAGTTCCCCGGCGCGGTAACAACGCGCCAGCTTCTCGGCGTCACGCCGGTCGGTCTTGATGCGCTCACTGGCCTTGACGGGAATCAGACTGGGAGCGATCACTTCGCATTCGACTTCCATTTGCGCCAACTGCCAGTAGCGGCAATAGCCTGTGGGGCCGGCCTCATAACAGGCTTGGATCTTGCCTTGGCCCGCAGCTTCTTGACCAGCTTGCGGATTGCCTCGATCCGGTTGGCAATCGTGCCCAGGCTGCGGACTTGTCCGTCACGCCCGCCTTCGGCTACCGCCACCGCAATCGTCTCGGCGTGAACATCCAGGCCCACTTACAGTATCTTTTTCATAGACCAACTCCTTTGTCCTTTGCGGCTCTGCGCCGCTTTTGGTTTTCCTAACCCGCTAGCCTAACCCGCGTCTCAGGTCAGGGGTTGGTCGTTTCATAATGACAAGTGGTCTGCTTCAAACAGTCTGTCGTTTATTCAGCGTACTCTGCGCCCGCATGACTT
>JAPKZB010000023.1 GCA_026393985.1 Acidobacteriota bacterium | reverse complement strand
GTTGGCCCACGCCTCCAGGGTGGTTCGCTGTTCAGCGGAGAGTTCGATTGGCGGAGCAACGCGCATGAAAGTCCAGCACCTCAATTGTAGAGGCGTCGGAAAGCGCATACTGGTTACCATTAGCGAAGCAGTACACTAGATTCCATGTGCCTATGCCTCATAAGCGGGTTAGATGGGAGGGCTCCACTCGGATGGGGAGGGAGAGACAGCGACGCCGGGAGAGGGAGAGCCGGGCGGAGCGGGCGTGTTCGGCTGAGTTAGTACGAATGATTTGATTGTGCGGGTTGGTACGGGAGGCTCCTACAGAGCGAAAGGTTCATTTTGGGTTGGGACGCGGGTACGGGAGTAAGTTCCTTTTTTCCGGGGAGTAAGAAACAACGAGGAGAAAGAGAAAGGCCCGCCGCTCCCTTCCTTGCGGTGGGGAGGGCGGGCCGGGTGGTTGGGCGTGGGTTTGGTTTACGGGCCGCCCCTGGCCAGGGTGCCCTGGGACTGGCCGGTGGTGGTGGACGACATACTCAGCGTCAACCGCATTGCTCATTTGAAAACCGGCTTTGCGATTCGGTTCACCTTTTCTGACTTCGCCGGGTATTTCTTGACGGGCCCGGAATCTTGCCACACTCAAACCACATGGCACCGCCCTCGAGCCGGGCACGCGCCGTCTGTAGCGCGCGAGTGTTATCGCACCCGGCTATTCCGTGCCCGAATCCCACGGATGACGAAGTCCCTCGCACCCCCCTGGATCCCCATATCGATCCTGCAATCCGACATATGGACGCGCGGCTGGCCAGCGCCTAGTGCGCGGGTTGGTAGTGGAGAAGAGAGAGCCGGTGAGATGGGTGATTTTGAGGCAGCCGGGGCCGAGAGCGGCGCCACAGGCATTACAGGCTTTAGACGAGAGAGCGGAGATGCGGGGGCAAGTTTCTCCTGCCGGGTGAGGAGGGTGACGGCGCAAGAGAGAAGAACTATTGCGGCGGCCAGGCTGGCATGGGCGGTGCGTTGGTTGCTGCGGGGTGGTTAGAGGGGCACCGGCGCGCCTTCCCCGGGGTGGGGGAAGGCGCGCCGGGACCGTGGTCAGTAGCTGTCGCCCTTAGACATGATAGTCATTGGCCTTGCGAAGCCGCCCTGATCGCCCCAGAGGACGCTATCGCCCCAGAGCAGGCTATCGCCCCAGAGCAGGCTATAGCCGGAGGCGGTCGTATCGCCCCACACGACGCTGTCGCCCCAGAGGACGCTGTCGCCAACGAGGACGGAGCCACCCCAAACGGTGCGGTTGGCCCAGACACCGCTGGCAGCCGCGGTGGTAAACACGGAGTTGGCGCCGTGTACGACAGAGACGCAACCACTGAGTTTGACGAGACTAAGGCCGCAGGTCCAGTTGATGGTGGGCGAAACGGCGCGTTTGCCGGCAGCGGCGGTATCGACGTTATTCAGGGCCGCCGTGATATCGAGGTAGCCGGCGCCGACGGTCAAGGCATCGTACTGGCTGGTATACGTGGTGCTATTGGAGGGGTCGGTCCAAACGGTGACCGAGGGAAAGGGTTTCGAGGCCGACTTCATGAGCTTGGCTTTGAGGGTGTCGGGGGTAACGGCGGCGCCGAATCTGTGGACAAGGAGGGCGACGGCACCGGAGACCATGGGAGTCGCCATGCTGGTGCCGCTGAGTTCGATGAAGGCGCCGACAGCGGAGCCAGCAAAGCTTTTCCCGGAGCGGGTGCGGTTGCCTGGGAACCGGTTGCCAACGGCGGCGCCGGGGTTGAAGGCGGAGAATATCCTGTTGCCGGGCGCCACGAGGTCCGGTTTGACGACCCGGTCGATACCGGTGGGACCTCTGGAGGAGTAGGTGGTGATGACGTCGTCGGCGCGGCCGGCGGTTCCGCGGTCGTTCATGGCGCCGACGGTGATGGCGAAAGGATGGTTCCCCGGAGACCCGATGGTGCCGTAGCCATTGATTTGGTAGGTTTGGCCGTTGCTGCCCGTGACTGTCCGCGTGCGGCCCAGGTTACCGGCGGAGACGACGACGGTGATGCCAGCAACCCAAGCCCGTTCGACGGCCTGGCAGAGGGGGTCGATCGCGTAGGACTCCCGGATGGCGCGGCCGAGGGAGAGGTTGATGACGCGGATGTTATGGGTGGCCTTGAGGGCGATGGCGCGGTCGATGGCCGCGATGACGGCGGAATCGTTGCCCCTCCCTTCGTTGTTCAGCACTTTCAGGTCGATGATGTTGGCGGCTTGGGCAATGCCGGTGAAGCGGACAGAGGGGCCGGCGGTTCCGCCCGAAAAGAACAATTGGCCCTTGTTTTCGGGGGCGCATTGTCCATTGCCGGCGGCGATGACGGCGACATGGGTACCGTGGCCGAAGCGGTCCGGGGTGGCGATGGTGAATGAGTCGGGAGGAGAGACCGTATTGTCACCCGGAGCGAAGCTTTGCCGGTAGACGATGCGATTTCCGGTACAGGTGGCGTTGGCCAAATCGGGGTGGTTGTTGACGCCGCTATCGATGATGGCGATGCCGATGCCGGCGCCGGTCCAGCCGGCGGTGAAGGCCTGGGCGGCGCCGGTGGTGGTATTGGCAAACTGCAGGGTGGGGGTGACTTCGCGGTCAGGGGAGATGTATTTGACGGTGGGGTCGGCGGCGAGGGAGGCGAGGGCGGCGGCGGGGATGCGGGCGGCGAGGCCGTTGATGAGGCCGAGTTCGCGGACGGGGCGCTGGGCGGAGAGGTTGAGCCCGCCGGCGAGCGGGAGAGAGCGGCCACGGCCGGGGGCGCCGGGGCGGCCGGGGGGCGGATCGTTGAGTTGGATGATGACGTCGACGGGCTCGTTGGGGTCGAGGTTGGCGAGGTCGGGGGCGAGTTTGCTGTTTTGGGCAAAGAGCGAGGTTGTGAGTAATAGGCTGCTTGCTATTTTGGAAGAAAATGTGAATTTCATGTGAGTTACCTTTCGTGGCGAATGAGCCGCGTCTTATCTTTTCCAGGAGGGGTCTGGTACTTACCTTCTGATTTTAGGAAGTTTCAGGGTGCGCTGATACTGTACTTGCGGTTCATTTTGGGGCGGGACGGGGGTACGGGAGTAAGTTCCTTTTTTCCGGGGAGTAAGAAACAACGAGGAGAAAGAGAAAGGCCCGCCGCTCCCTTCCTTGCGGTGGGGAGGACGGGCCGGGTGGTTGGGCGTGGGTTTGGTTTACTGGCCGCCCCTGGCCAGGGTGCCCTGGGACTGGCCGGTGGTGTCGCCCCAGGGGGGAGCGCCTCTAGGTGGTGGGGGGGCGACATACGCAACGTGACCCGCAGTGCTCCTCTGAGAACCGGCTCCGCGATTGGGTCTACCTTTTCTGACTCCGCCGGGTCTTTGTTGTCGTGCCGGAAACTTGCCCTGCCCAAAGCACAAGGCACTGGCTTTGAACCCGGCGAGCGCCGTCCGTGGCGCCCGAGTGTTCCCGCACCCGGCTATTCCGTGCCCGAATCCCAAAGATGACGAGGTCCCTTGCTCCCCCCGGATCCCCATATCGATCAAGCAATCCGAGAGATCGCCGCGCTACCGGCCACCGGCTATCGCGGGCCCCATCGCACCCAGCGCATCCCAACGTGCCATACGTCCGAGATGCTGGTTGGCGCCGGACTTGCTTCGCTGTCCGAGGAGAGCGCTCCTGTTCCTGAGGTTGACGAATGAAGAAAACACCCCACGAGGAGATTGCCCAACTGGCGGCGCTTTCGGTGCGCGCGCTCCGATCCCGCCACGAGGTATTGTTGGGGCGTAAACCCGAGACGAATGACCGCCAGTTCGTGCTCGGAAAGATCGCCTGGAGGAGCCAGGCCGACCGGGAAGGCGGGCTCTCGGAGGCGCCACTCCGGACCCGGCTTAGCAGAAACGCCGCCAAGCGAATGGCCGGGATGAACCCGGACCAGACGGCGACGACCTTACCCCCGACCGGCCGCGATTCCCGCTTGCCGATGCCCGTTGGCGTTGTCGTGAAGCAGTTGCGGGGCGAGAGACTCGTCGTCAAAGTGCTCGCCGACGGGTTCGAGTTTCGCGATCGCCGCTACCAATCGTTGAGCGCCATCGCCTTGGATCTCCCCGGCGCGCAGGGGAACGGCTTCGTGTTCTTTTCAGCCGGCGGCTATGAAGGCAACATCGCGTGCGGAGTAGGACGCCGACATGTTCTTATTCGACCCGCTACGGGAACATCGCTGGCATTCCCTCACTGTCGGCGGCGCGATGGGACTGGCCATAGCGGGTCTGGCGCCGAAGCTTCTGGGCAGCTCCGCAGGGCTGGCTGGACAGCTCCGCAGGGCTGGGGCCGGTGAGCCCGCTGGATTTTTTCTGCACGCGTTGATCGCCCGATCCTGGCTGTTGCTGTTTGCGGTGCAAGCGATGGTGGTTCTAACGGGGAGGCCCGCGATGCACCGCCGGCTGGAAGTTGCGGCAACCCGAGTTGCCGTTGTGATGCTTGTGACCGGTTGCAGAACCATGATTAAAGATGGCCGCGCGGGTACGACTTCAGCGGGGACCGGAACGTCCGTGGGGATCCCAAGCTGGCGGCGGTCTTGCCGATGGGCGACCTGGTATTGTTCATGGTTCTGTTCGCAGGTGGACTCTGGCGCCGCAGGCAACCGTAGGCGGACAAGCAAGTCCTGGGCGAGGCGCCGACTGGCGGCTTTATGCGCGCCGCGGTCGTGCCCTGGGTGGGTCACCCCTCGTGGGCTGTTCGCGTGAAGAAACGCGAGTGGGCGGACTGGCTGGTGGGCTGACGTTCGAGGGATATCGATGATTTTCCGAAAGCCGGGCGGATGTTGCCGCTTCCCGCCGGCCTTGCGCCGCGCGGCGCGGTTGGCGGGTTTGGATAGACGGCGGCAGATTCCATGCTGGCGTTCCGGTGGCCATGGTCCCGTACCCGATGGGGGAAGGGCGCGGTGGGTTGCCGAGGGCAAGGCGTTGTTACGGGATGCTGATCGAGAGGCGGCCGAGGGAGAAAGGGGCCGGCGGGTTGGACGATAGGACCGGCGTGCCGGGCGCGGCTACGCGGCGGGATGGATGAGTGAGCCTATCAAAGCTGAGCCGGGCTACCGGGGAGCGGGGAGATTGGCGGTGGGCCGGCGGTGGGCCGGCGGTGGGTCGGCGGTGGGTGGGGGCGGTGACGCGGGGTGGTTGGCCTACACTGGAGGCATGAGCGACGGGAAGGAAGAGCGGGAGGAGCGGGAGCGGCGGCGGGCAGAGGAGAAGCCGTGGGAGCGGGAGGACCGGGTGGAGCGGGGCGAGCCGGAGTGGGAGCCGGAGTACGGGGAGTAGGGGCGGCTAGAGTACCTGTTGCTCCCGGGCGAAGGCGCAGAGTTCGGCGAGGAGGGTGGTGAGGCGGCGGGCGGCGGGGTCGGAGGTGGGGTTGAGGGGGACGTAGAGGGTGGTCTCTTCGCGGCGGGCGAGGACGTTGGAGGCGACGAGGGCGCGGATGAGCCAGACGGCGGCGGGGGGGGGGGGGGGGGGGGGGGGGGGGGGGGGGGGGGGGGGGGGGGGGGGTCGGGGGGGGGGGGGGGGGGGGGGGGGGGGGCGGCGGGGGGGGGGAGGGGGGGGGGGAATTTGGTTCGAGGGCGGCGAAGAGTTCGCCGATGGCGCGTTCCTGGGCGGGCCACATGTGTTCGACCCAGTAGTGGGTGGTTTTGGCGATGACCGTGATGACGTTTTTGATCTCCTTCTCGAGACGGTAGGCGGGGCTGGCGGGAAGTTCGAGCAGGGCGCCGTGGGCGCGGACGGCGACGTTCTCCATGGTGATGGCGCGGAGGAGCCAGCCGGCCATGACGGGGTCGGGGCACTCGATTTGGACCCAGCCGGTGTGGGGGGAGGGCTGGACGGGGAGGTCGGTGACGAGGGCGACGCCGCGGCAGATTTCGGCAAGGACCTGCTGGTGGCGGGCGGGGTCGGCGGCGATGGCGGCGGGGGCAGCGGGGAGGAGGAGTTTGCCTTTGTGCGGGGGGCCGCCGGCCATGGCGAGGTCGCAGAAGGTGGTCCAGATTTCGTTCCAGGCGACCTGGCCGTCGGGGGTGAACTTGAGACCGGCGGAGCCCATGGAGACGGGCTGGACGGATTCGTAGCAGTCGCGGTAGGTGGCGGGGAGGATGGTTTTGATGCGGAGCTGGAGGTCGTTGTAGGAGGCAGGGGAGGGGGTCATGGTCCGCCTTTTCATGGTAGCTGGTGGCGGGCGGGGATTGAGGAAGGAAGTAGGCGCATCACTGATGCTATGATAAAACATCATGAGCATCAGAACGACAGTCGTGCTGGACGAAGATGTGCTGGAGCGGGTGCGAGAGAGGGCGCGGGAGGAGGATGTGCCATTTCGCGTGAAGCTCAATGATCTGCTGCGAGACGGTTTGGCGCGGGAGGCGGGCGGGAAGCGGGTATCGATTCCGCGGAAGACGTTTTCGATGGGGGAGTGCCGGCTGCCCTTTCCATTGCGCGTCTCCGATTTGGACGCGTGGGAGGAACAGGAGGCTCGGCGGGAGGGATGACGATACTCGATGCCAACGTGTTGGTGTATCTGCACAATTCCGATGCTGAGCACCACGGGGCGAGCTGGCGGTGGATGGAGGCGGCGCTCGAGGCGGAAGAGCTGATTGGGATTCCATGGCACTCATTTTTGGCCTTCCTGCGGCTTACGACCGCGCCGGGTATTCTGCAGCGACCGCTGCGGCTGAGTGAGGCATCGGAGTTGATTGAGGGATGGCTAGGGAATCCGCAGGTGGTGGTGCCATCGCCGGGCCGACGATTTTGGAAGGTGCTTGAGAGACTGGCCGAGGACAGCGGTACGCGGGGGCGAGGGTGGTCGGACGCTTATTTGGCGGCGCTGGCGATTGAGCAGGGTGCGGGGCTGGTGACCTTCGATCGAGATTTTCGGCGGTACCGAGGGCTGCGGCTGGTGGAGCTGTAAGGGGCCGGGGCGCGATTAATCCTTGGCAACATTCCTAGGCGAGTTCTATAGGAAGCTGCTGCGTAATTTGTTAATTTTTCCGTAGAGTCCCCGGATTCGCTCTGTGCGGGCTCGGCTACCCACGCCGTTGGGGCCTTGTCTTCCTTAACGTCCTTCGAGCTGCCGTCTGGCATCCTGTCTTTCCTCCCCTTCACGGTCTTCGGTTTTTCGTTCCTCTCCCGATCGAGCCTACCTCATGTCCCGTTCCTCGTTGTTCCCTTTCTTTTTGACGATGCTATTTGCTTCGGCGGTGGTCGCCGAGGGGCGCTCGACGCTGCCGCCGGCGGGTTTGAGCCTGGCGGACTGGGCGCAGATTCGGGGGGAGTACGAACGGCACCGGCACGGGATGTTTCCGGACCGGGAGGGAGGGTACCGGGCGCGGTCGCATTATCAGGGGTGGCTGGCGTGCTTTGATGGCCGGGGGGTTGCGGTGAGGCCGGACAGCGGGGCATGGAGTTGGGGGCTGGAACTGGAGCGATGGGGGCGGGCGGGGCAGGAGGCGTGGGTGAGCGGCAGGGCGCAGGTGGTCCGGGACGGAAACCGGCTGGAGTACCGGCGCGAGGGGATTACGGAGTGGTTCGTGAACGGCACCGAGGGGCTGGAGCACGGGTTTACGATTGCGGGGCGGCCGGCAGGGGCGGCTGGTTCGTTACGGATTGCGCTGCGGCAGCGGGGGGAACTGGTGGCGGGAGAGGAGCCGGGGCAGGAGGGGATTGTTTTCCGCACGGCGGCGGGCGCCGGGGCTCTGCGCTACCGGAAGCTGGTGGTGACGGACGCGCGGGGACGCCGGGTGGGGGCCCGGATGGCGGCGACGGGGAGGTGGGTGGAAATTGAGGTGGAGGACAGGGCGGCGGCCTATCCAATCACGGTGGATCCGCTGGTGCAACAGGTCTATGGGAAAGCGTCGAATCCGGGGACGACGGATCGCTTTGGGTATGCGGTGGCGCTGGCGGGGGATACCCTCGTGGTGTCGGCCGACCAGGAGGACAGTGGGGCGACGGGAGTGAACGGGGACCAGAGCAGCAATGCGGCGTCCAACGCTGGAGCGGTGTACATTTTTGTGCGCAGCGGGGGGAGTTGGAGCCAGCAGGCTTATCTGAAGGCGTCGAATACGGGAGCCGGGGATCGATTCGGGCAGGACGTGGCGATCAGCGGGGATACGGTGGTGGTGGGGGCGAATGACGAGGACAGCGATGCGACAGGGGTGAACGGGCCGGTGGGCCCGGGCGGCTGCGCGGCGGGGGATGCGGCCTGCCAATCCGGGACGCAGAGCAATAACGCGGCAGCAGCCGCGGGGGCGGCGTATGTGTTTGCGCGCACGGGTTCGACGTGGAGCCAGCAGGCCTATCTCAAGGCCTCGAATGCGGACGCGGCGGATGAGTTTGGCTATGCGGTGGCGATTAGCGGGGATACGGTGGTGGTGGGGGCGCGGGGCGAGAGAAGCACGGCGACGGGGGTGGACGGAGACCAATATGACGATTGCGCCCCCGCGGCCGGTGCGGCGTACGTGTTTGTGCGGAGCGAGAGCTCGTGGTCGCAGCAGGCTTATTTGAAGGCCTCCAACACCGACAGCTCGGATGTGTTTGGGGCGTCGGTGGCGATTTCGGGCAATACGATCGTTGTTGGGGCTTTGGGCGAGAGTAGCGCCGCGGCCGGGGTGAACGGCAACGACGGAGACAACTCGAGTACCGCATCCGGGGCGGGTTACGTGTTTGTGCGGAGCGGGAGCAGTTGGAGCCAGCAGGCGTATTTGAAAGCATCGAATCCGGACCTGGGTGACAACTTTGGCGTTGCGGTGGCGATTGCGGGGGATACGGTGGTGGCCGGAGCGCGGTACGAGGCGAGCTCCGCGGCGGGGGTGAACGGGAACCAGAGCACTAACCTGATGTCCGGGGCCGGGGCGGCGTATATTTTTGTCCGTAATGCGGGAGCGTGGAGCCAACAGGCGTATCTGAAGGCGTCCAATCCGGGGGAGCAGGACGAGTTTGGTTACTCGGTGGCGATTGACGGGGATACGGTGGCGGTGGCGGCGCGGTACGAGGCGAGCAATGCGACGGGGGTGAACGGGCCGCTGGGGACCGGAGGGTGCGTGGCCGCGGACGCGACGTGCCAGCCGGGGACGCAGAGCAACAATGCCATGGCCAGCGCGGGTGCGTTTTATGTGTTTGTACGTCAATCCGGCAGTTGGACGCAGGAGGTTTACGGGAAGGCTTCGAATACGGGTGCGGGGGACCGGGTTCGCGTGGTGGCGCTTTCGGGAGGGACTTTGGTGGCGGGGGCGTGGGGGGAGGATAGCGACGCGACGGGGCTGAACGCGCTGTTGGGGACGGGGGGGTGTGCGGCGTCTGATGCGGCCTGCCAGCCGGGGACGCAAAGCAACAACGCGGTTTTGGATTCCGGGGCGGTGTACGGATTCCGTTGGGAGGTGTCCTCGCTGGCCCCGGTGACGAATGCGCCGCCGGGAACGGGAGCAACGGGGCAGGTGGTGATCGTGAATGCCGAACCGTGGCTTACGTGGACGGCGATATCCAATGCCGCGTGGCTGACGATTGTATCGGGGGCGTCGGGGGTGGGTCCGGGATCGGTCACCTATGACTGTGCTCCGCTCGCGAGTGTGGTGGGCCGGACGGGGACGCTGACGATTGGGGGTAAGACGCATACGGTTACGCAGAGTGGGTTGACGGGGAGCGTGACGTTGTCGGCGGGGAGTGATGCGGTGGGGGCGGCGGGGCGGACCGGGGGGACGGTGGGGGTGACTTCGAACGCGACGGATTTTGGGTGGACAGCGGTATCGGATGCGGGGGGGTGGCCGG
>JAPKZB010000061.1 GCA_026393985.1 Acidobacteriota bacterium | reverse complement strand
GCTTTTTTTGACACCGCGCACAACGGACTCGCTGCGGCCCGGCGGGAGGGGCGAGTTCCTCGCCCGTTGGCGCCGAGCCTGCGCGGCCTCTGCGCTTGCTAAGCGCCAGCGACGAGACGCCGCCGCGGTTGGGGACGTTAGCCGCGGGGCCGAGGGCTCGGCGGCTTGGGCGTTCCCGGAGCGGAGCTGGCTGTTCCACCCCGCCTTGTCATGGCTGTTCTGGCCGCACGAGTTGTTACCAGGCAGCCCAAGTTCGAAGGGCCCGAGCGTGGTGTTGCCCTCCGGCGTTTGAAAAGTAACGATGGCGAAGACTCCGGCCGGGCAGTCGAGAGCAGGCGGAGGGAACCATGCGGTTCCGCCGGCTTTGGGGGGCCGGGCTCCGCCCCCGCGGTTACTTTTTGGGGTCGAGCTGTCCGACGACGCGAGCGAGGTAGTTCTCAACGTGAGCTTCGTTGCGGACGGCTTCAAGGAAGGCCGAGCGGAAGAGTTGATCCTTGCGGTTCATGAGTGTCTCGCGGATGGTCTGCTGGACGCGCGGGTCGGCGAGCTCGCGCTGGCCGGCGGGCTCTTTCGACAGCAGCTTGAGAATGCGGTAGCCTTCGCCGGTGTTGATGACGGGCGAAACCTGGCCGGGCTGCATTTCGCTGACCATGCGGCGCAGGGCGACATTGGCTTTTTCAAGCGCGGTTTCGGAAACGAAGCCCAGGTCGCCGCCGTTGGCCGACGAGCCGGGGTCTTCCGAGTAGTTCTGGGCGAGCATCGAGAAGTCTTCGCCGGCGCGGATGCGTTCGCCGATCTGTTGAATCTTCCGCTTGGCCTGGTCGTCGTTCTGCGCCTTGTCGTTCTTCAGGTTGCGGACGTTGTTATCGGGCAGTGGTGTCGTGAGGATCTGCGCGAGGTGCACCTGTGGTTCGGCCAGATTGAAGTTTTGCTTGTTGGCCGCGTAGAAGTCGCTTACATCCTTATCCGTGATGTTGATCTTCGAGGTGATCTCTTTGGTGATCAGCTTTTCGATGCTGAGCTTTTTGCGGATGTCGGCCTTGAGGTCTTCGGCTGTCATCTTGCGCTCGCCGAGGCGCTTTTTGAACTCCTCTTCGGTGAAGCTGCCCTTGAGTTTGGCGAACTCGGCATCGACATCGGCTTGCTGGGCGAGCAGGCCGTTCTTCTCGGCGCGCTGCATCATGATCTCCTGGTCGATCATGCTGCGGAGGACCTCGAGCTTGTTGATCATGGCCTGATCATCGTTCTCGGACTGGCCCGGCTCGACGGGGAACTGCATTTTGAACTGCTTTTCGAGGTCGGTGAAGGTGACGGCGCGGTCGTTGACCGTGGCCGCTACGTTGGCCGGGGGCGATTTTTTACAGCCGGTGAAGAGAACCGAAGCGAAGGCCAGGGCGAGGAGCAGAGACAGGCGAGTCATGGATAAAGACCTCTATTGTAGCTTGATCCCATCGCGGGTGATGGTTAACTCCTGCCAGCAGGACTCAGCGCCGTTGGCCTCGAGGGCGCGGCGGAGGGGCAGCGAGAGAGACGGGGAGGCTGGCGGAGCGAACTTGGGATCGAGAATGCGGGCGATCTGCTCTTTGGCATCTTCGAGGAAGAGCCGGGTGGGGCGGTCGCTCGTGCGGGGGAGCGCGCGGGCGATCTCGCCGCTCAACGATTTGAGTTCCCCGCGGTAGAGCCAGCGGTGGGTGGGGGGCGCCGCGCCGCCGTTGATGCGGTTGTGCATCGCTTCGAGGTAGGTCTGCTGCAGGTTGCGGCGGAAGGCGTCGATCTTCGGCGCCGGGGCGGCCAGTTCGGTGAAGATGCCGCGGCGGAGGTCGGCGAGCAGGTCGAGCGGCTTGTAGGCCTTGTCGCCGTCGATGACCTCCTGTTCGGTCATGCGCTGGACGCGGGTGGGCGTGAGCAGGCTTTCGAGAACGGACGACTGGGCGTTGCGGAGGCGGGCCAGCACCCCGTCGGGTTCGATGCGGCGGAGGATGGCGGGGTCGACCAGGTAGGCGGGGGTGGCGAAGGCCTGGGCGCTGAGGAACTCGACGGCTTTGCGCTGGCGGGCGGCGGGGATGGTGGTGAAGAGCAGGCCAGCCTGGCCGCCGTTTTTCTGGTGGGAGTCCACGCCACCGACGACGCCGGCGACGTGGAGCATTTCGCGGGTCCACTGGCCGAGGACGCGGCCGTACATGTCTTCGAGGTCCTCCCAGTCCTCTCCCTTCTTTTCGGTAGCCGGGAGCAGCATCTTCATGACGCGGCCGAGGTTTTTGACGCCGAGGCCGGTGGCATAGACCGGGTCGGCATCGCCGACGGCTTCGGTGATTTCGCCGGGGTCGGCGCCGCGGGCGTTGGTGGTCATGAAGCGGAACCAGGGGGTCTGCTCCTGCTGCCGGGCCCATTCGTCGAGCGCGGGTCGCTCTTCGGCGGGGGTGGTGGCGCCGGGGATGGGCTTATAGCCCCAGACGGTGGCCCAGATATCGTAGGGACCGACGCGGGGGATGAGGTCGGCGGTGTCGAGGCCGTCTTCGGGTTGGGCGACGTAGTTGAAGCGAGAGTAGTCCATGATGGACGGGGTGTGGCCCATCTTCTTGACCCAGGCTTTGTCGCGGACCTTGGCGGTTTCGTACATCGACGACGCTTTCATATTGTGGGGGAAGCCGAGCGTGTGGCCCACTTCGTGCGCAACAACGAACTGAACGAGTTTGCCGAGGATGTCGTCCGGCAAGGGGAGTTTGGCGGCGCGGGAGTCGAGCGGGCCGGCCTGCACGAAGTACCAGGCCGAGGCCAGGCGCATGACGTTGTGGTACATCTGGATGTCGGAGTCGAGGATCTCGCCCGAGCGGGGATCGTTGACGTGGGGCCCGACGGCGTTTTCGGTTTCCGAAGGCAGCCAGCGGACGACGGAGTAGCGGGCGTCTTCCGGGCTCCAGGTGGGATCGTTCTTCGGGGCGTCCTTAGCCTGGATGGCGTTGCGGAAGCCGGCGGCTTCAAAGGCAACCTTCCACTCTTCGATGCCGGCCTTGACGTAGGGGACGAGTTTGGCCGGGGTGGCGGGATCGACGTAGTAGATGATGGGCTTGACGGGGTCGGAGAGGGCGGCGGCGGGGTCCTTCTTTTCGAGGCGCCAGCGGGTGATGTAGGCCACTTTGGGGGCGCGGGGTTCGTCGAGAGAGAAGTCGGTTTTGCGGACCTCGAAGAAGCCAACGCGTTCATCGAGCAGGCGGGGCATCATGGGCTTTTCCGGGAGTTTGACCATCGAGTAGTGGAGGACGACGGTGGCGCTGTTGCCGCGCATGCCGGAGGGGGCGAAGGGCGAGGACGGCGCGGCGGCGGGGAAGTCGGGTGGGGCGATGTAGGTGTGGGTGGCTTCGACTTCGATGTTCGTGGGGAAAGCGGAGATGCGGTCGAGGAAGCTGCGGGAGGGGTCGAAGCCGCGGGCGCGCAGGCGGGTGCGGGCGCTGAGTTCGGGTACTTCGGAGGAGAACAAGCGGGTGACTTCGATGACGACGGACTTTTTGTCTTTATTTTCGGCGGCGATGTTGATGGCCTGGAGAATGGCGCTGACGTTAGCGTCTTCGACGGCTTTGGCGATGGGGGCGCGGGGGTCGGCGACGATATCGTAACGGACCTCACGGAGTAGAATTTTGTCCTCGCGTCGCTCCCAGCGGATGACGCGGCTGCCGAGGGCTTGGCCGCCGTAGCCGACGCCGAGGGTGGTGCGGGCGATCTGCTGGACCCAGAGGAAGTCTTTGCCGAGTTCGGCGACGGGGATCTCGTAGTAGTACTTGTCCTTTACCCGATGGACGGTAAAGATGCCGGGGTTGGATTTGGCTTCCTTGGTAATGACGCGATCGTAGGGTTGGATTTGGGGTTCGGTGGGGCGTCCGCCGGGGGTGGGTTTGGCCGCTTCGGTTTTGGGCGGGTCCGCTTTGGCGGCTTCAGGCTTGGGGGCGTCCGGTTTCGGGGGGGCGGGCTTCGGGGGATCCTGAGCCAGGAGCAGGGCGGCGAGTAGGGAAACGACGGCTAGGCGGAACATTCTTCAAACGGTAACACAGTGACCCGGATCTCTCCCTTACCCCAAACGGTCTGGCGGCCGACACCGGTCCACTGGGCGGCGATCAGGTAGGGGGTGAGGGCGTCGAGGGGGCCGGAGTACTCGGCCCAGCCCTCGAATCCGCCGATAGAGTGAATGTTCTGATTGCGGACTGAACGGCGGGTTTGGCCAGCGTGGAAGCGTATGGACTGCGCGGTCTCGGTGACGGCGGCGGCCTGGGCGGCGAGGGCGGCGAAGTCCACCTCGTCGGTGGCTTCGTTTTGATAAAACGCAAGCAGCGAGAGTACGCGGTCGCGGGCGCGGGCGGCGAGGGCGGCAAAGTTGGGAGTGTGGAGTACAGCGCCGTTCTGCTTGAGTTCGGTGGGGGTGACGAACTCGACGCGGAGGCGCCGGGCGGGGAGGGGATCGAGGGGCCAGCGGATGGTTTGCGGCTGGACGTCGAGCAGGCCGGCAAGGCGAGGCACGAGGGCCGGGCTGAAGATATGCAGGGCGCGCGGACGGAGCACGAACGGGCGGGGGCGGTCCTGGAGGCCGCTGGGGCCGGTATCGGCCGAGGGCGAGAAGCACTCGTCGTAGAGCTGCCGGTCGTAGTGATAGAGCAGGTTGCCGAACTGGCCGCGGCGCGCGTTCGGGGTGCTGCTATCAGCGGGTAAAGGCAGTACGGCGAGTTCCAACTGCATAGGGTTCGGATTAAAACGTGATGCGGGCTCCGAGTTGGATCTTGCGGCTGCTGCTGGCCACGGTGTTACGGATGCGGCCGAAGGTGGCGGCGTTGGCCGTGGTGGTGGGGAAGCCGAAGGTGGGGGTGTTGCTCAGGTTGGTCGCGTCGGCGCGGATTTCGAGCTTCAGGCCTTCGCGCAGGCGGACGTCTTTCTGGAGCGAGGCGTCGAGGTTGAACTGGCCGTCGCCGGTGAAGAAGTTGCGGGGGGTGTTGCCCTGCTGGCCGGCGATGCCGCCGTCGAGTTTGAAGCGGCCCCGTTCGGTCTGGTCGAAGTAGAAGACGAAGCCCTGGGCGGGGTCGGTGAGGGCCCGGCCCATATCGGCGGTGCAGCCGGTGCATACGGCGGTGGATTGCACAGCGTTTGAGACCGTATTGACGCCGGAGAAGACCGTGAAGGGGCGGCCGGAGGCGATGGTGAGGATACCGGAGGCGCGCCAGCCACCGAGGAGGCGGTCGACGACGCCATTGGCGGACGACAGGAAGCGGGCGCCTCGGCCGAAGGGGAGTTCGTAGGACCAGGTTGTCTTGTAGACGTGAGTCCGGTTGAAGTCGGAGATGCCGTAGTTGCCGCGGCGGTTACGGATGTCGAAGGGCGTGGAGGAGGCCGACTGGGCGGCGCCACTGGCGGCGGTGGTGAAGACGGGGTCGAAGCTGCGGGTGTCGAGCGACTTGGACCAGGTGTAGTTGGCGTTGAGGTAGAAGCCTTTGGATAGGCGGCGTTCGAAGGTGAGTTCGAGGGCGTGGTAGGTGGAGAAGTCGTTCGAGTCGATGGTGACGACGCTGCCGAACTGGGGGAAGGGGTTGAAGAAGAAGGGGCCGGCGTTAGAGATGGCGGTGACGGAGCGGCCGTTCTGGATGCGGGTGGCGAGGCTGGAAGCGAGGCCGGCAACGTTGCCGGTGCGGAGGTCACCGGGGAAGAGGCGGCGGATCATGGACGAGGCGGTTTCCCCGGCCTGGATGCGGGAGTCGCCGGCGAGGGCGCGATTGATGGTGGCGGACTGGCCGCCGGCGTTGATTTCGTTGAAGCCGGCGAGGAAGCCGTTGGCGAAAATATCGGACTGGTTGGCGTTGTAGGCGCCAAAGAGATTGTAGCCGCGGCGGCCGATGTAGCTGGCTTCGATGACGGTGTTGCGGAAGACTTCGCGCTGGAGCGAAAAGGACCACTGGTGAGTGGTCGGGATCTTGAGATTGGGGTCGACAACGGTAACGCCGGCGGCGCCGAAGGGGGCGGGCGTAGCGAGTTCGCGGGGATTGGCCGTAGGGGCGGTCAAGGCGGGCATGGTGGCGAGGCGGCCGCCGTTGATGCCGAACTGCTGTTCGGCGAGGCCGAAGGTTTCGCCGGGCATATTGGGGAAGATGGTGGAGGCGAGCAGGAAGGTGGGCATGCGGTCGTAGGCGATGCGGTAGTTGGAGCGGACCGAAGTTTTGCCGGTGCCGAAGGGATCCCAGGCGAAGCCGGCCGAGGGGCCGAAGTTGTTCATGCGGTCGGCGTGGAGCTGGCCAGGGACCCAGGTGGCGGAGTTTTGCGGGGTGGCGCCGTGGACGAAGAGCTGGTCGGGGCGGCGGATGCGGTTGTCGACGTTGCTGGGGGCGGGCTTCATTTCGAGGCGCAGGCCGAGGTCGACGCTGAAGTTGCGGCGGAGCTTGTAGGTGTCCTGGATATAGAGGTCGTACTCGGGGTAGTCGGTGACGAAGTCGAAGCGGCCGGCGACGAAGCGGTCGCCCTGGGAGATGAAGCCCTGGGAGCGCTGGCCGACGCGGCCGAGCAGGAAGTTGGTGTGGCCCTGAAGGGTGCCGAGGTCGAACTGCTGGTTGACGTCGGCGGGGAGGCCGAAGCTGCGCGGGTCGACGGGGTTGAGGGCGGTGGAGAAGTTGACGCTGGGGTTGGCGTTGAAGCCGCCGACGGTGCCGCGGTCGTCGTTCTGGCGCTGGAGGCGGATGTTGACGCCGAACTTGAGGGAGTGTTTGCCGGTGACCCAGGAGAGGTTGTCGACGATCTGGGCGGTGCGGACGCGGCGGTTGTTGCCGAACGAGTAATTGGCGATGAGGTCGACGGGGCTGGACAGGGAGGGATTGGTGAGAGAGGCCAGCGGCTGGTTAAAGAAGAACTCGAACTGGTTGAAGCCGATGACGAATTCGTTGGTGACGGTGGTGGTGGGATTGGTGCGCCAGTTGACGGCGAGGTTGCTGGGGGTGCGTTCGGTATCGACGAGGCAGGTGGTGCCGGGGAAGATGGGGGCGCCGCCGTTGACGCGGTCGCAGTTGGTGTCCTGGCGTCCGAAGGAGTAGCGGAGGGAAACGGTGTTTTGCGGGTCGAAGATGTGGTCGATTTTGAAGGTGATATCGTGCTGGCGCTCGTTTTGGGGGGCGACGAAGGTGTAGCCGGCGGTGTTGAGGCCGTCGCCGAAGTCGAAGCGGTTGGGCAGGGGGGTGGCGGCGATGAGCGCGGCGATGGCGCGGTCGGCGCCGATGTGCTGGGGATCGTTCTGGAAGATGTTGTAGGAGCCGATGTTGCCGAGGGGGTTGCCGGAGGGGTCGACCGAGGCGCCGGCGACGCCGGCCGGGAGGTTGCGGCCGACGCGGTTGTAGCGGTAGATGCCCTGGCGCATGGACTGGGTGTAGACCGAGCGGGTGACCTGGGCGGTTTCGAGGGCGCGGAGGCCCTGGCCGTTGGCGAAGAAGAACGTTTGATCTTTGCGGATGGGTCCGCCGAGGGAGCCGCCGAAGATGGTTTGGACGAACTGGCGTTTGCCGAGGTTGTCGAGGTTGTTTTCCCACTCGTTGGCATTGAGGCGGGGTGTGCGGTAGAACCAGAAACCGGCGCCGTGGAGGTCGTTCGTGCCGGACTTGGTGACCATCGCGACCTGGGCACCGGAGTTGCGTCCGGAGTCGGCGGTGAAGTTGCCGGTGATGACGCGGAATTCGGCCAGGGAGTCGGGGTTGGCGCGGATGGGGGAGAAGTTGGAGCCGCCGGCGGAGGTTTCGTTGGTGTCGATGCCGTCGAGGGTGTAGTTCCAGGCGCGGTCGCGGGCGCCGTGGACGTGGATGCCGCCGCCTGTATTGGAGCCGGAGGTGATGCCGGGTTGGATAAGGACGAGGTCGAGGGGGTTGCGGCCGCGGGTGCCGACGATGGGAAGGTCTTTGATGATTTTTTCTTCGAGCAGGTTGCCCATGTTGCCGGAGGTGGAGGTTTGGACGGCTTCGTAGGCGCCGCTGACCTCGACGGTTTCGGTGACGGCGCCGACCTGGAGGGTGACGTTGACGGTGGTGGGTTGGCCGATGGAGACAACGTTGTTCCGGGCGGTGAATTTTTTGAAGCCGGGGCTTTCCACGAGGACGGTGTAGCGGCCGGAGGGGACGGATTCGAACACGTAGGCGCCGGCGGCGGTAGTTTTGGTCTCAAAGACAGCGTTGGTGCCTTCGTTCTTGAGGGTGACGGTGGAGCCGCCGATGACGGCGGCTGAGGAGTCAACGACCAGCCCCTGGAGGCGGGAGGTGGTGCCTTGGGGCAAGGCGCTGAAAATAAGCAGGAGAAAAGCGAGTAAGACCCTTGAGACCATGTTCGCAGTGTAACATCGGAGTTAGCTTATGTTGATACTGGCTTCGCAATCACCGCGCCGGCGGGAGATCTTGGAACGCGCGGGGATCGCGTTTACGGTCCGGGTGGCGGATGTGGATGAGAGTTTGCGCGAGGGGGAGGTGGCGCAGAGTTACGTGCGGCGTCTGGCGACGCGGAAGGCGGTGGCGGTGGGTCGTCCGGGTGAGGTGGTGCTGGGGGCGGATACGACGGTGGTGGTGGATGGTGAGATCTTTGGCAAGCCGGTGGACGGGGCGGATGCGGCTCGGATGCTGGGCCGATTGGCGGGCCGCACCCATGAGGTGATCACGGGGATCTGTCTGAAGATAGGCGGGCAGTTATATATTGACGCCGAGACGACGCTGGTGCGGTTTACCTCGATGAGTGAGGCGGAGATTGCGCGGTATGTGGAGACGGGGGAGCCGATGGATAAGGCGGGGGCGTACGCGATTCAGGGCGGGGCGAGCCGGTACATCGACCGAATTGAAGGCTGTTACTGGAACGTGGTGGGGTTGCCGGTGGCCCGGTTGTACGGGCAGTTGCGGCGGCACGGCCTGATTTAGAGTTTGATTTTGGGGTATCGGGCCTGGACCCAATCGACGAACTCCTCTGGGCAGGCCATGGTGGAGAGGCGGCTTTGGCGGACGAGGGCGAAGTGGGGGAAGAGTCCGGACTCTTTGACGGCGTGGAGGGTGGTGGGCGGGTCGAGTCGGCGGAGGAAAGTGAGGTCGACGACGGCGGATTTCGCGTTGTTGGGGTCGGGGCGGGGGGCGGAATCGACGCGGGCGAGGCCGACGATGGCGGCCTCGCCCATGCTGTGATAAATGAAAACTTTATCGCCTTTTTTCATATTCCGGATGGACTGAACGGCTTGTGCGTTGTTGACCCCGTCCCATACGGTTGTTTTGTCCTTTTCAAAGTCGGCGAGGCTGTAGGTGTCCGGGTCGGTTTTGGCGAGGTGGAAGTGGACAAGAGGCATTCTGAATTGATTCTAAACGTCTGGGAGGGAAAAAGTTAACCGAACGGACTAGTATTTGATGGCGCGGGGACTGGTGCTGATGGGCGAATCGGTTGGTATACAATTGAAAAGAGTGCAGGCAAACTAGCAGGTGTCTGCCGGGTGACGTGAGAATGCCCGGCCGGCCTGTGGATTAACGTCGGTGCGATCACAGACGTTACGGTAGGAAAGGATGAGAGGTTTTATGGATTTGCAGCGTTACCGGCGCGATGGTTTGACTCTGGTGATTGGGATTATTTCCTTGGGTCTGCAGGCGGGTCTGCAGGCGCAAAATCCGTCGAAAGGAGCGGCTGCGCCTACGGCGGTTGAAGAGGTGAAGTCTCCGAATGCGAACGCCACGCTCGACGCGGCGGCCCCGGTAGATCCGAAGGGCTACAAGCTGGGTCCGGAGGATGTGATTGGGGTTAAGGTTTGGCGGGAGCCGGAGTTGAGTGGTCAATTTGTGGTGCGCCCGGACGGCAAGATTACGCTGCCGCTGAGCGGGGATATGCCGGTGGAAGGCAAGACGCTGGACGATGTCAAAGAGATGATCCGGAAAGCTTACAGTGAGCAGTTGAACCGGCCGGAATTGACGGTCTCGCTGCTGCGGGTAGGGAGCAAGAAGTATTTTTTGGTCGGCGAAGTGAATCGGACCGGCATGTTTCCTCTGATTGTGCCGATAACCGTTTTAGAAGCTTTGAATGCTGCGGGCGGATTGCGCGAGTTCGCCAACAAGAAGAGGATCACGATATTGCGGGGCACTCAGAGAATCAAATTTAATTACGATGAAGTAATGAAAGGCAAGAAGCTCGAGCAAAATATTCAGATTGAGAGTGGGGACCAGATCTACGTTCCGTAGGGCGGGTCTGGAAGAGTGTGGATCGGTAACACTGTAATGCAAACGCAGGAAACTTATAACATAGCCCGTCGGCCGATGGACATGGAGGATTACGTTGATATCCTCCGCCGGCACAAGTCGTGGATTCTCGCTCCGCTTTTCGCTGGTTTAGTGATTGCCACGGTAGTGGCGTGTCTTTGGCCGGACACGTATGTTTCGGCATCGATAATTCGGATTACGCCGCCGCAGGTTCCGGAGCGTTTTGTGCAGTCGGCCTTGAACCAGATGCTGAATGAGCGCATCAGCAGCATCTCGCAGCAGGTGCTGAGCCGGAGCACTTTGATTAACATCATTCAGACGCTCGATCTGTATGAGCGGGACCGGCGGCGGCTGCCGATGGAAGATATTGTGGACCGGATGAAGACCAAGGATATCTTCATTGGCGGGGTGCAGTCGAGTGCCGGGCAGTCGGCTCGCGGCGGGGCTTTCCCGGTGACTTTTAAGTATCAGGATCGTTACAAAGCGCAGAAGGTTACGCAGGAGTTGGTCAGCCGGATGATCAACGAGAACACGCGGGTGCAGCTTGGCGTGACCCAGAGTACCACGGAGTTTTTGACCGAAGAGGTGCAGAAGGCCAAGTTGCGGCTGGACCAGATTGAGCAGTCGTTGACCGCTTTCCGGATGAAGTATGCGGGCCGATTGCCTGATGAGCGGGGGATGAATTTTTCCGCTCTGCAAGGGATCGAGACGAGAATTGGCTCGATCAACAGCGCCATGCAGCGGATCAATCAGGAAAAATTGATGCTCGAAGCGCAGTTGCGGCTTCAGCGGGAGCAGTACAATCAGGCGGTGGCGGCCGCAGGGGCTGCGGCGGCAGGTGGGCCACGGGAGGCTGTGAAGTCCCGAGTTGCCAACGAACGTCTGGTTGCGCTGGAGCGGGATATCCTAGGTGCCGAACAGGTTTTGGCGCGACTGCGGGATCAGTACAAGGAGACCTATCCCGATGTGCAGCGAGTGAAAACGAATCTGGAGGCATTGCAACGGGAGCGGGACCGGCTGGTTAAGCAAGAAGAGTCCGAGAAAGCGATTGAGGCGGCCAAGCCGGCTCCGCGGAAGCCAGCGCCGGCCTCGGTACCGATGACGCGTGAGATGCAGGGCATGCAGGTGACCTTGAAGCAGATGGAGACGCTCATTCAGGCTAAGACGACGGAGGCGACGGAATATTCGGCCGAACTGGTCCGTTTGAATGGGCAGGCGCGGGATCTCCAGAATCGGATCGGCTCGACTCCGATGGCCGATCAGGAGTTTGTGACTCTAACGCGCGATTACGATAGCGCCAAGCAGGAGTATCAGCAGTTGTTGGCCAAGCAGAGCGATGCCAAGCGGGGCCAGGAGGTGGAGCGGCGGAACCAGGGCGAGACGTTGGAGCTGTTGGATGCGGCCTCGCTTCCCGTGGATCCGACCGAGCCAAAGCGTCCTATGATTCTGGGTGCGGGCGCCATGCTGGGACTGGTGCTCGGTTTAGGGCTGGTGGCAGTGCGCGAGATGAAGGACACAACGTTGAAGAACCTCAAAGACGTGCGAGCGTACACGAACTTGACAGTGTTGGGCTCGATTCCGCTCTTGGAAGACGACATTGTGGTAAAGCGTCGCAAGCGGCTGACTCTGTTGGCTTGGTCCACCGCAATTCTGATTGGAGTTCTGGTCATGGCTGGCTCCTACTATTACTACATTGCAACGAAGCCGTAATGCGGAGAGAGAACGAATCGTATGAGTAGAGTTCACGATGCCCTGCGCCGGGCCGAACGAGCGGGATTGATCCAGCCTCCGCCGGCATTGCAGGGTGTGCCCACCATGGTTCCGGCCTATGCCCAGCAGGCTTTGGCGAATCCGACTTCGCTCACGGCTGATCCGGTCAACTTGCAGGGTCTGCTCGAAAACATCGAGGAGATTCCGTTTCGACCCCTGGTGGATGCGCATTTGATTGATCCGACGCGGCCAAGCGAAGCACCAAGCGAGGAGTTCCGCAGTCTGCGAACCCGGCTGAACCACATGCAGACTCTCAGCCCGATCCATTCAATTGTAATCACGTCCCCTTCGCCGGCGGAGGGAAAGTCGTTCACGGCGGTAAATCTGGCGCTAGCGCAGTCTCATCTGGCTGGGAATCTGACGCTCTTGGGCGATTTCGACTTCCGCCGCCCGATTGTACATTCCTTGTTTCAAGTGGACCGCAGCCCCGGGGTGACGGATTTTCTGCTCGGCCGGGCCAAACTGCATGAGATCATCAAGCGGGTATCGGGTACCAACCTGTACATCATGCCCGCGGGCGAGGCCGTTCTCAATCCGTTGGAATTGATGAATCTGCGGGAAGTGAAGAGCATGATCGACCGGCTGCCCTCGTTGTTTAACTGGGTGATTCTCGATACGCCGCCGCTGTTGTTCGCGGCCGATGCCAGCCTGCTGTCGACGATGTGCCACGGTACGCTGCTGGTTGTTCGGATCGGGACCACGACGATCGATTCGGTGACCCGGGCGCTGCAATCGCTGTGCGAGAACAACGTGCTGGGGACATCGGTCAACGGCGCCCGCCGCGGGGAACTCTACAGCCGGTATACCTACTATCACTCCTACTATTACTCGACCGAGGCCAAGGCCCGCGAGGAGGGAGAGATGGCGGCGGCGGAGCCCACCGAAGAGCCTCCGCAAGCCTAAGGGGAAGCCTCGTACTTTCGGAGTAGCCGGCGGTCTTGCGTAGCGGGGTATCCCCCCAGAGCGCGGGCTTTAGGATGGACGGCGCAGGCAGAGCGCGCTGTTTTTGCTGCCAAAGGCGATGCAGTTGGCGATTGCCACTTCGATGGCCACGGATCTTGCCGCGTGGGGAATGTAGTCGAGGTCGCAATCCGGGTCGGGGGTTTCGAGGTTGATGGTGGGCGGGGCCTGGCCGTCGCGCATCGCCAGCAGGCACACGGCCACGCCGGCGGCGCCGCTGGCCCCTTGCGGATGGCCGATCATGCTTTTCACCGAGGAGCCGCAGAGGCGATAGGCGTGGGGGCCGAAGGCAAGGCGTATGGCGCGGGATTCGATGCGGTCGTTCAACTGGGTCGAGGTGCCGTGGTACTGCACATACTGCACCGCCTCCGGCGGCAGACCCGCCTCGCGCAGCGCCATTTGCATCGTGCGGGCCGGTTCCTCCCCGCATTCTTCGAGCCGGACCCTGTGGTAGGCCTCGCAGGTTGAGCCGTAGCCGGCGATTTCTCCGAGGATCGTTGCCCCGCGCCCCAAGGCCCGTTCGCGCTCTTCGAGGACGAACATCCAGGCGCCCTCGCCGACCACAAAGCCGTCGCGGTCGCCGGAGAAGGGACGCGAACCCCGGTGTGGCTCCCGGTTCCAGCTCTGGGTCATAATCCGCATGAGCTGAAAGCCGCGCAGGATCAGCGGCGCCAGAGGGGCGTCGACGCCGCCGGCCAGCATCGAGTCGATCATGCCGCACTGAATCTGGCGGAAGGCGTATCCGATCGCGTCGGTGGAGGAGGTACAGCCGGTGGAGACAACATGCGACATACCGCGCAGGCCGAAGTGCATGGACACTTCGCTGGCGAGCGTGCCGATGGTGGAGGTAGGAATCACGTAGACGCTGCACTGCTTGTGCTCGCCGGCGAACCAGTGGCGGTACTGTTGCTCGGTCCACTCCTGGCTGCCTCCGCCGGAGCCGAGGACGATGCCGATGCCGCGGAGTTGCTCGCGGTCCATGGAGGCCGTGTCGAGGCCAGCATGAGCGAGAGCCTCACCGGCGGCCGCGCGAGCGAGCGGGGTGGCCCGGGAGATGTGCGGCCGCTCTTTGGGGTCGGTCCAGGCGGTCTCGTCGAAATCGGTAATCTCGCCCGCGATCTGCACGGCGAACTCGGTTGGGTCAAACCGCGAGATTCGTTTGACGCCGCTGTGCCCCTCCAGACAGGCGCGCCAGAAGCGCTCCCGCCCCAACCCGTTCGGGCTGATGGCCCCAATTCCCGTTATCACCACCCGCCGAGGTTCCACCCTGTTAGTATATGAATTTCCAATGGAGACAATTTCCCCGCCGCCTCCGCCCGCACCGGAAGAACCTCCCGAACCTCCTCCGTTTGTGGTGTTCCCGGCGGCGCCGCCTCCGCCAGTCCTGGTCGTGCCGCCGCCCGCTGCGGAGGCGAAGCATCTTTTGTTGGCGGGCCTTGAAAGCGGCGTGCTGGGTGCGGGGCTCATGATGTTGTGGTACGCTCTCGATTCGCTGGTCGAGCGGCAGCAGTGGTGGGCGATGCTCAATCTTTGGGGCGCGGCGATATACGGGGATGCGGTGTTCCGGATGAGCCTGGGCAAGGCGAGCCTGGCGGGTGCGGCGCTGCATGTCTGTCTGGGCGGATTGGCGGGGGCGGTGATGGCATTGGCGCTGGGCCGCCTGCACCGTTTCAGCCTGCTGATACTGGCCGCCCTGGTTGGCGGAGGCCTCTGGTACGGGATGCTGCAGTATGGGATTCTGCGCTGGCTCCATCCACTGATTCCGCGGATGACGCCGCAACCGGCGACGGTGCTGGCGCACCTGCTCTATGCCGCGGTATTGACGCGGATCCCCGGCCGCAGCGCGCGGTTGGCCGTGGCGTGGGCGAAAAACCGGCGGGACTAGCGCGTTCCTGCTGGCGTGGGCAGCCGTTCGGCGATGGATTCAACGATGCAGGTGGGCTTGCAGGGGGAGTCGGCCCGATGGGTTCGTTTCGTAGAAACGATCCGTACCAACACGAATTGAGAGCCGGGATCGGTGGCGCCCGGGAGGTCCGTCTCCATGGTGTCCCCGATCATGGTGATCTGGTCCGTCGAGAGTCCCATGCGCTGGAGGGCCGCCCGCATCATGAAAGGGTTCGGTTTGCCGACGTGGTAGGCCGTCCTTCCCGAGGTTGTCTCCAGCAGGGCGACGATTGCGCCGCAACCTGGCCGGGGTCCTTCGTCGGTCGGGCACCAGGTGTCGACTTTGGTGGAGATCAGGCCGGCGCCCTCGGCGATGCAGCGATGGGCGACTTCGAACATCTCATAGGACAGCGTCCCTTCCTTGCCGCCGACCACCTGGAGCGCCAGCGGCAGGCCTCCCTCGCCAATCACGAAAGCCGTACCCTTGGTTTTTTGCCGGTGCAGAAACGCGGCGGTGGTCATGCCGGAGGTGTAGACTTGCTCCTGGCTGGTTTCGATCCCCATCTTTTGCAACTTAAACAGCACGTCCAGGGGCGTATCGGTGGAATAAACTCAGCCGCCCCGGCAAAAGACGCCATCCCGATCAATCAGGAACCAACGTTTCATGCCTCATCACAGACACTACCGTGTTGCAGCCTGATTAGAAACCCCGGCTGGGGCGGTAACCGGGACGGGCGCGGACGCGGTATTTCTTGCCAATATCCCCCACAATCTCGACGCTGATTTTGCGGAAACCATCGTTCGGATTCGTTTGCGGATAGTAGGTGACGGTGTAGGAATTGCCGAGGTCTTCCCGGATGGATTCAAACGCTTCCACCTGTTTCTGCCACGTCTTGGCAAAGTAGGCCTTGCCGCCGGTGCGGGTGGCGATGCGCTTGAACACGCCCGAGGAGATCGCATCGCGGCTTGCCTCGGCCGTCGAGATGACGTAGATCGGGATGCCCTCATCTTCGGCCACGGCGCGGACGTCATCGGGGGCGACCATGCTGGCGTTGTCGGGGCCGTTCGAGAAGACGATGACGACCTTCCGACCCGGCACCTTCGCCGCGTCGCGCAGCGTCAGCAGGAGGCCGTTATAGAGCGCTGAATCGTCGCCGGCGACTGCCTTGCGCAGGCCCAGAATGGCATTGTTGCGGTCTTTGGTGAGGTCGGCGGCGCGCGTCAGGTTGCGCGAGAAGGTGTAGACGGCCACGGAGTCGGCCCGGTCGAGGCCGCGGACGAAGTCGGCAATGGCGTCAGAGGCGTAGACAAAGCCGCGGTACATGTAGTTCGACGTATCGAAGAGCACGAAGACGTTGGTGCCGACGAAGGCGTCGGACTTGACGTCGGGACCGGCCTTTTCGGCATCGCCGCCAGGGTTGAGCGGCTTCATGGTGCCGTCTTCCATCACCTGCATGACGGGCTTGTTGCCTTCGGCAAACGTGTTCAGCTTCTGGGCGATGCCGTCTTCGAGGATGCGGAAATCCGATGGTTTGAGTCCGTTCACATACCGGCCCTTGCTATCGGTCACCGTGAAGCCCAGCACGACCATGTCCACCTTGACGCGGAAGGTGGGGCGGTTGGAGTCCTGCGCCCAGAGGTAGACCCCGGCGCCGGCAAACAGGGAAAGGCTCAAGCCTAATGCCCAAACTTTGCGAAGTGAGTTCACGTCATTCTCCTACTGTTTATTCGAGTCCGGCGGCCGGGGCTACCTTGGCGCTCTTGTTGACGGCTTCCTGACCGACCTGGCGGAGGCTGCGCAGCAGTGCCGGCCAGTCTTCAAGATGGGTGGCAAAGATTCGTTCGACCGTGCTGCGCGTCCACTCGGGGATCACGACGTTCAACTGCCCGGGGTTCATGTACAGGGCATTGGCGATGGAGGCGTAGTAGAGCGCGCTCGACTCCCAGCTTTCTGCCATGACGCGGCTTGAGTAGCCCATCAGCGTGGGGAAGGTGCGGAGATAGAGCAGTTCCGGCAGGTAGCTATTGGTGAGCGTGGGCTTGGGTGAGCCGAACAGGCGGCTGATGGAGGCGTAGTTGACCACTTCGGGAGCGGCCTTGGCCAAGCGGCGGATCTCGCCGGCCAGATCCTTATCGCCGTAGTCGCCGGCGGCGAGGAGCCGCATCGCCAGGACGAAGGACTCTGCGGGGGTCACGTTTTCAAGAGCCTTACCGAGTTCGCCTTCGGCCAGGAGGCGACCGACGTAGCGCGCGCGCGCCGGAGGGGCTTGCTGCTGCAACGTCTCGACGACGAGAGTGCGCAGCGGTTCGTTGAGGGCGGCTTCGGCGAGCAGGGCATCGGCGTAGCGGAGATGGAGCGCCGTGAAGTGCATCTGATTCGGAGTGACCTCCCAATAGCGGGGCACCTTGGCGCTTTGTACCATCTGCGGGACGAGGTCGCCCCAGATGAGCGCCTGCTCGCGGCTCGGAATCAGGAAGTTTTGCTCGGCCTCGGCCAGGGCGTAGGAGAGGCTGACGAGAGAGCCGACCAGCCGTCCGCCGGCGCTGGCCGGCCAGCCGGTGCCAACGACCTCGGTTTGGCGCCAGGTCTGGTTGGCGCCCTGCATGCCCAGGAAGTCATGACTACGGACGAAGATGGGGTTGGTGTAGAGGATCTGCGCTCCCGGCGGTGCGTAGTGGGCGTAGTTCAGGCCGACGAGGGTATCGCGCAGCAGGGGCGCGAGGCTGCCTTTGATCTCGGCCAGGCGCTCCGGGTTGCCGGCCGCCCGTTCGATGGCGGCCCGCAGGTTGAGCTTCCGCTGATTCTCAATGTGCCGCTCGGCGTAGTAGCCGAACACGAGCGAGTTCTTTTCGACGCCCGATAGACCGGCCCGCGGCAGTTGCACATCGGCCAACCGCTGCGCGACGCGGGCGACGATGGCCGGGTCGACCTTAGCGCCCTTGCCGATGGCGTCCAGGTGGTCGGCCAGATCGGAGAGCGCTTTGAGAGAGACCAGCCGCTGCGCCTCGAAGACCTTCATGAGGTCCTGCACGAGCGAGATGTGCGCTTCACTCTCCATCTCGGCGTCGAAGCCGGCGAGCAGGTCGAGCATGCGGTCCTGGGGGGAGACATCGGGCCGCGATTTGGTGGCCGCCAGCAGTGCCTTCACCCCGTCCATGCCGGCGGCGAAGACGTCCCGTTCGGCCTTGACTTTGGCAAAGGGAGCCGTGATCTGGTTGAACACCTTGTCGGCATCGGCTTCCGGAATGCTGCCCTGGCGCAGGAAGATCTGCCAGAAGCTGACGAGCGCCTGCAGCGTGCCGGCGGCGTCGGCGCGCACGCCCTGGTCGCGGATCGAGGCTTCGGCGGTGAGCAGATCGAGATAGGCGAGGATGGTCTCGTCGGTCAAGCGGGGCGTTTCGTTCAGGACGGGATACTGGGCGCCGAAGACGCGGTACTCGCGCGCCAGACGGTCAACCGTGGCCGGCAGCAGCGGCTTGGCCCGGCGGCGGTTCATGTCGCTGAGTGCCATGTAAATGCGCAGCGGTTCGTTTTCGACCGCCTTGCGGCTCAGCGCGAACAGGGCTTCGATGACGTCGTCGGACTCTTTCCAGCCGACAGCCGACTTGGTCAGCTTGCCGTCGTACTTGCCGTGCGGATGCTTGACGAACAGGTTCTTCCAGATCTCGACGTTGCCCGGGACGTGGGCCGAACCGTCGGCTTCAAGGCGCAGGCGCGTTGTGAGCAGCAGCAGGTCCGTGTTGGCGCGAAAGACGGGGCGGGCCGGTCCGGGGCTGGTCAGGCGGCCTTTGACGGCGCCGTAGTAGCGGCGCAGGCGCGCTGGTTGGGTGAGGAACTCCTGAACGGGGCCGGAGATCCGGGAGATGGAGTCAAAGTAGCTGCATAGCCAGCCGTCGTCTTTAGCGACCAGCCGTTCGAAGAAGGCCGCCGGGTCGGAGGGCGGGGCGCCCGCTAACTCTGCCCAGATCGCCTCGGCTTTGGGTCCGCCCGGCACGACGGCCTTGCCGTCGCGGATGTAGAACATGCCGCCGAAGAAGTCGAGTACGTGCGAGAAGGCTTTGAGCCGGACGACGGGAATCTTCGCCTTCATGATATCGGCGGTTTCCCGGTCCAGTTTCGAGACGCCGAGATAAAGCCGGCACAGTTGCGGGTCGCTTAGGAAAGCGTCGATAAACTCGCCCTGCACCTTCTCTTTCGCGCCCAGCCAGTACTCGGCGTTGTAGAGAATGGGTACGCTTGTCGAGCCATACGCGTAGCTGAAGGGGCGGTTGGAGCGAAGGGCGGTTTCCAGTTCGGCGAGCGGGAAGCCGGAGTCGATCGTCAGGAAGGCGCGGGAGGCGTTGACGGTTTCAAGGACGACTTCAGCGCCGCAGGCTCCGCGCATGCGGTAGCCGAGCACCTTGAGCAGGTCGCCGGTCAGGGCCGATTCGCACTGGTCGATCTGAATCTTCCGGGCTTCCCCGGCGAGTTTAGCCAGCTCGCGGGCCTGTGCCAGGTAGCGGACCACCAATTTGAGAAACTCGGTTTGTTCGAGGCCTTCGGCCGAATTGGCGGCCTGATAGCCGTTGGTAACCACGTTGCGGGCCAGGGCGGGAAGAATCTCTTCGGAGGGCAGATCGGGCGAGAGCGCCGCCATGCGGTTGAACGAGCGCAGGGGGCCGGGGATGTCTATGGTCGTCCACTCTTGACCGGCGGTGCGGGGCTTGGCCTCGGGGATCGCGGTGCCGAGGTCCTGGCCGCCGGCGTTGCGGTAGATGGCCAGATGCCGTGTGGCGGCGGCCCGGTCTCCGTGAAGCAGGTCGAGAAGGACCAGGCGGCGCGCCGTCTGCTTCCGGTCGCCGCCGGACTTTTCGAGCGATCCGAGTAGTTTGGCGTAGGCTTCGCGTGCGGCGGGGTCGCCGTGACGGTCGAGAAACTCGGCCTGGAACGTTAACGAGACCGGATCGCCGGGCGCGTTGCGCACCGCCTCGGCGAGCAGATCGCGCGCCGCCCGGCTGTTCCCTCTTGCTTCCAGATCGCGAATCTGCGTGGCCAGATTCTGGGCATTCGCGATTCCGACCAATCCTGCAACCGACCACAAAAGCAGAAGCCGCATCGTCATTCCTGTCCTCTAGACAAATTGCACAACCAAGTGAGCTTTTACAATATCACCCCCGAAAAGACAAAGCGTCTTTCGCGGCAGGTAAGCTCCCTGATCAGTGTAGAGTTAACAAGTCAGCCGGAGGGCGCAAAAAAGGGAGAGGGCCCGGCTGGGCACTCTCCCGCAGAAAGGAGGACGAGCAACGACGGAACGTAACTTTCGGAGGAACCGCGCACAACGGCCTGCGCGGCCTGTGCGCTAATGAACCAGTTGTTCGCCGGAGCCGGAGGCCGCCGTGGTCATTGGATCGGCGACCCGCGCCCGGTCGGGGACGACGAGCGCCTGGTAGCCCTGCGCCAGTTTGGTGCTGCCGAAGTCGCTGATGAAGGCGTAGCCGTGCGCGAACTGGAACTCGCAGTTCACCATCATGTAGCCCTGGAAGTTAGGCCGGGTGGCGGAGACGGTAAAGGTCCACTGCTCGCCGCCCTGGAGCACGGGTCCGGCCAGGGGCGGGAACTGAGCCTGGGTGGTGGGGTTGAAAGGCGTTGGGAAGAAGGTGCTGGTGCAGCGGCCGGTCTGCGGCAGCGTGCCGAGCGTATCCCGGGAACTGTTCACGACCGAGATACCGGTGTCGAAGCCGGCCTGGTTGGTCAGGAACTGGAAGAGCAGGGTAGTGCGGCAGGGATTGAAGACGAAGGCCGGCACGGGCGTGGCAGTGGTGACGTGCCGGGGAATCTGGTCGGTCGTCGTGGCCGCGGCGCTGCCGCCCTGCGGGCCGAGGCCGGAGAGCACGCTGATGGTGCCTGCCGTGGGCTGCGGCGTGCCTGTGAAGGCGACGACGATGCCGAACGAGACCGTTTCGACGCCGAGGACATCGTTGTCGAGAACCTCCCAGTTGACCTCACCGCTGGTGGGTACCGGGGCCAGGCCGCCATCGGCGGTCGAACTGGCCGGGGTGGGGACAAAGGGGAGATTCGGGTTGGCCGTCAGGCGGGCGGCGACGGTGGGCTGTCCGTTGCTGTTCAAGGTGGATCCGGCGATGGTCTCGCGGGTGGTCACGAACAGCCGGACGTTGGCAGGAATGTTCGAGAAAACCGCGCGCAGGATGGTGCCGGTGTCGGCGACACCGATACGGTTCAGGCCGTTGGTGGTGGGGAAGCTCAGGTTCGAGAAGCCGCTCTCGTTTGGAAGGTTTTGCAGCGGTTCGTTCTGCGAACCCAGTGCGCCGGGGTCGGCTGGGGTGGTGGCGCCGTTCCTCTTCTTAAAGGCATTCGGCGAACCGGCTGTCTCTGAGAAGGTGAGCAGCATGCTGCGGCCGCCGGGCGCGGAGAACGCCGCGCCGGGATTGGCGGCCAGGTCGACATTGTTGCCGGTACAGGTGACGAAGGCCTGCGGACCGGTAACCGCGGTGCCGGTGGCGTTGCGCAACTCGGTCGCGACGCCGGTACGGACCGTCGCCACGGTTTGCTGCGGATTGACGAAGTTGGCGATCGTTGGGCCCGTCACCGAAAGAAAGACAATGGCGGAGCCCGAGGAGGGCAGGCTGTTGGTGTTCAAGCGGATGTTTTTGAACCGGAGCAGGCGCGTGGCGTTCGGCCCCGGAGGATTGAGCGGAATATTGGTCCAGGACAGGGAGTTGAACGATTCATAGCGGGCCTGGAAGACGTTATCCGTGTTGTTGCATAGCGTCGTGATGCAGGGGGCCTGTACCGCCGGGGCCGGGTTGTCAACCAGCAGGACGGCTTCCGAGATGGGAGGGGTGGCGGCCGCCACGATGCGGCTGGTGACCGCGGTATTGAAAAACATAGAGATGTTGATCACCGGGAATGCCCCCGACGTGACCGGGGTGCCGCCGGTGCAACTGATGACGATGTCACCGGCCAACTCCGCCACGCCGCCTTGGCGGATGGTGGAAGCCGTCGGTGGCGTCGCGGTGCACGTCATGCCTTGGGCCCAGCCGGAGGCAGGGAGCAGGGCGAGGGCCGACCCCAGAAGAAACAGTGGTTTCATGGACATAGCAAACTACTTCCGGGGTCATCCTAGGGACAGACCCCCTTCAGGCTTACTGTACCCTAAAACATTTCAGAATGGAATTGTTTGCTTGAGCGGGCCGGGAGCCGGTCCGGCACGGCGTTGCTTATTGGGCCAGGCGGAGGATCTCGGAAG
>JAPKZB010000057.1 GCA_026393985.1 Acidobacteriota bacterium | reverse complement strand
CTTCTGAGGAACGCGCACAACGGACTCGCTTCGGCCCGGCAGGAGGACCGAGTTCCTCGCCCGTTGGTGCCGGGCCTGCGCGGCCTGTGCGCTTTTGACTGTCCGGTCGGAAGAGTTCCGATAGAGACGGATTGCTTCTTCGATATTTCGGCGGGCTTTGGACTCCGTGTCGCCGGCGGAGGCGCAGCCCGGTAGGACCGGGCACACGGCGGAGCAGCGATCTATTTCGGGGTCGTAGTCGATGACGATTCGGTGCGGCAAGGATTAGAACGTCAGGCGGGCGCCAAGGGAGGCGTTGCAGCCGGGGGCGTCGATGCCGGAGCCGTGGAGGCGGTAGTTGCGGTCCGTGAGGTTGGCGATGCCTCCGTAGAGGCTCCAGCGCTCGCCGAGGGGGAGCCAGCCGCGGATCTCCAAGGTGGCCCAACCGGAGGTGCTCGTGTAAAGCGGGACGCGGGTGGCGTTGGCAACTCCGGGGAGGACTCGGTCCTGAATTTGCTGGAGGGTCTCGCCGAGGTTGGGGGCGCGGCCTCCGTTGAAGAAATCGGCGATGTCGGAGCGGCGGCGGGAGGCGCCGATGCGCTCATCGTCGATATCACCGCCGCTTAAGCGGCTCTGAGTGCCGCTGGCGCGGAACACCGCTTCGACGTACCAGCGGCGGGCGTAGCGGAGGGCGAACTCGCCCTGCTGGGGCGGGAGTCGGCGGATGTTGCGGTTGGGGTATAAGTCGCGGCCGAGTAAGTAGGAGTAATTGGCGAGGAGGCGCCAGCGGGTGGTGAGGTCGGTGCGCCAGAGGGTTTCGGCGCCCCAGTAGCGGGAGGCTCCATCGTTGACAAAGGCTTTGACGGCGCGGGGGTCGAACGTCGTGGCTACGGTGACGACGCCCTGGGCGCGCTGGGCGGCGGTGGGGGGGATGGGGGTGACGGGGAGGCCGGCGAGCGTGGTGGGAATGGCGTTGGCGGGGAACAGGAGGGTGCGGCGGACGATGGGGTTGGCAAGGAGCGCGTCAAAGAATTGAACGCGGGCGGAGTGGCGGGTGGAGCGGAACTGGAGGCCGGCTTCGACGTTGCGAAGGGTTTCAAAGCCGAGGGCGCGGGCGGGGGTTCCTTTCGAGAGGGCGCCTTCGCCGGCGGAGTCGGCGAGGAGAGGGTTGGCGTTGAGGGCTTCGACGACGGGGATTTCGTAGCCGAGGTCGTTGAGACCGAGGGCGCCGAGGTCGTTGAGATTGGGGGCTCGGAAGCCGCGGCTGCCGGTGGCGTGGAGGGCGAGGGAGGGGGTGAGGCGGTAGGAGAGGGAGGCGTGGCCGGTCCAGTCGGCGAAGGTGAGTTGGGCGTAGTTGACGCGGGTGTAGCGGAGGCCGTAGCCGGCGCGGAGGCGGGCGGGGAGTTCCGTCGAGCCTTGGAGGAAGTAGCCGGCGCTGCGGTAGGACGAGTTATTGGGATAGAGGGGCCGGGAGGGGGCGTTATTGATCGTGCGGACGGAGCGGATGCGTTCGTCGTAGAGTTCGGCGCCGAAAGCCAAGAGCGTGTGGGACTGGAGGTGGGTGACGCCCTGGCCGGTGTAGCCGTAGGCGGTGACGCGGTTGAATTCTCGGGTGACGGGGTCGGTGGGGCGGAGGTTCTGACGGATGCCGCCGTCCTGCTGGGAGTTGAGGGAGAGGCGGCCGGAGAGGGAGTCGAAGGGGCCGGCGTTGAGTTTCTCGTAGCGGACGTAGCCGAGGTCGAGGATTTGGGGGGTGAACTCGTTGGTGAGACGGCCGAGGCCGCCCCAGAGATCCTTGTAGTTGCGGATGCCCCAGAGTTCGCCGCGCTGGTACCAACCGGTGAGGGACTGGGTGGCGGAGGGGCGGAGGGCGAGTTTGCCATGGGCGCCGGCCTGAGTGTAGGCGGTGTCCTGGAGGCGGGGTCCGAGGAGGGATTTGACGCGGTCGCGGGGTAGGCCGTAGAGGCGGGTGAGGACGTTGCGGGAGTCGTAGCCGCCGCCGGCGCGGAGGTCGTTGTGGCGATGGCCGGCACCGCCGAAGAGGACGAAGAGTTTGGGGGTGCTGTGGGCGGCTTCGGCGGCGGCGCCGGCGCCGAGGTCGGCGGACTGGCTGTTCAGAGAGAGACGGCCGGACCAGCGGGGCGTATCGGAGAAGTTGGTGGGGCGGGTGAGGACCTGGATGGTGCCGCCGAGGCCGTCGGAGCCGTACTGGGTGCCGGTGGGGCCGAGCATGGCTTCGACGTGGTCGGCCTGGCTGGGTTCGAGGTAGGCGAGGTACTGATTGGGGCCGCTGCGGAAGGTGGAGTTATTGAAGCGAACGCCGTCGATGAGGTTGAGGACCTGATAGCCGGTGAGGCCGCGGAGGAAGGGGGAGACCTGGCCGGCGCCGGTTTGCTGGATGAGGACGTTGGGCTGGCCGGCGAGTGCGTGGGCGGCGGTGGGGTTGGGGTTGCCGCCGTTGAGGACGACCTGCGGGGATTCGGCGGCGTCGACGGCGGCGCCGCGGAGGGCGGTGACGGTGACGAGGAGGGCGGGGACGGGGCGGGCGTCGGGCGGGGCGTTTTGGAAGAAGTATTCGCCGTTGGCATCCGTGGTGGTTTCGGCGAGGATGGCGCCGTTGGGGGCGGTGAGGAGGACGCGGGTGAAGGGGGCGTTATCGAGCTTGCCGCGGAGGTCGGCGGCGAGCAGGGGCAGGCTCAGGAGGGCCAGGAGGCAGAGGCGCATCAAAGTTAGTATCGCGCACGAATATTGCAGGGTAGTTACGGGGCGCCGAGTTGGAAGGCAGCCATTTCGCGGGTGTTGCGGACGAAGAGGCGACCGTCGGCGATGGCGGGGACGTTCCAGGTTTTGCCGTCGAGGGCCGGGAAGCGGGCGAGTTCTTCGTGGGCGGCGGGGGAGGCTTTGACGAGGGCGAGGTCGCCCTGTTCGGTGGTGATGACGAGATGGCCGCGGGCGAGGAGGAGTTGGCCGTAGCCGTAGCGACCGCCTTTCCACTTCTGTTCGCCGGTGGCGGCGTCGACGCAGGCGAGGATGGCGTCGTCGAGGCCGTAGAGGTAGCCTTCGTGGAGGACGGCGGTGGAGAACTTCGTTTTGAGTTTGTTGTTTTGCCAGATGGTTTTGACGGCGCCGCCGGGGGCGATTTCGACGAGGGCGGCGCCGTGGCCGTAGCCGGAGGCGAGGACGACGCGGTTGGGGCCGGCGACGATGGGCGAGGAGCTGTTGACGTCGTAGTCGGTTTTCCAGGGGTACTCCCAGAGGAGCTTGCCATCGGCGGGGTGGAGGCCGACGGCGCGGGTGGCGGTCATGGTGAGGATCTGGCGCTGGCCGTTGAGGGTGGCGAGGACGGGGGAGGCGTAGGCGGCCTTTTCGCTGAGGCTGCCCCAGACTTTGGCGCCGGTGAGTTTGTGATAGGCGACGATGCTTTTGTTTTGGGGGCCGCCGGGCTGGACGATGACGAGGTCGTCGACGATGAGGGGGGAGGCGGACATGGCCCAGGTGAGGTTTTCGGCGTTGTTGTCGTCGAGGATGTTTTTCTGCCAGAGGAGTTTGCCGGTGGGGGCGTCGAGGACGATGAGGTGGCCTTCGGCGCCGAGGCTGTAGAGTTTGCCGTCGTGCCAGGTGGGGGTGGCGCGGGGGCCGGGGCCGCCCATGGACTCCTGGAAGTCGGCGTCGTAGCGGTGGGTCCAGCGTTCGCGGCCGGTGGCGGCGTCGTAGGCGGCGATGACTTCCTGGGTTTTGCGCTGTTCGATGGTGAAGGCGAGGCCGCCGGCGATGACGAAGCTGGCCCAGCCACCGCCGATGGGTTGTTTCCAGAGGGGTTGGAGCTTGCCATTGGGCCAGGCGGTGAGGATGTTGGTTTGGGTGTAGTGGCCGTCGCGGCGGGGGCCGCGGAAGTCGGTCCAGTAGGGGACGGCGGGGGTGGGGGTGGGGGCGGGTTCGGGGGTGGGGGTGGACGCGGCGACGGGGAGAAGGACGGGGGCGGGGGCGGGTTCGGGGGGAGCCTGGGCGCGGCTGACTTCGAGCTTTTTGTCGTGGTCTTCGGGGGCGTCGAAGTGGACCTGGGCGGGGCGGCCGGAGCCGTCGAAATCGAGGCGTCCGCCGAAGACACCGAAGATGAGAGCGGCGGCGGCGGCGAGGGCGGCAAGGAGGAGGAGAACCGATTTAAAAATGCGCGACATTGGCAGGGCCATGACATCAGAATAAGATATATGGCAATGAGTACCGCGACCCCGACCGATCTTTTTGTAAAAGTACAAGCGAGCAAGGAGCGTCTGGACGCTCATGTGCGCGAGATGGTGGAATGGCATTTCAACCCGGAGACGGGCTGCCCGTTCTGGCTGAACTGGGCCCAGGAGGCGGGCTGGGACCCGCGGAAAGAGGTGACGTCGTACGCCGACCTCGACAAGTTTGGCAATTTTCAGGACGATGAGCTGCGCGGGGGGCCCGTGCGGCGGTGGGTGCCGAAGGGATTGGCGCACCGTCCGGTGTACGTGTTTGAGACCGGGGGATCGACCGGGGTGCCGAAGTCGCGGGTGCAGATGGACGACTTCCGCATTGACTACGAGAACTTTTCCGAGACGCTGCCGGACGAGCACTTTCCGAAGGGATCGGATTGGTTGATGCTGGGGCCGAGCGGTCCGCGGCGGCTACGGCTGGCCGTGGAGCATCTGGCGCAGCACCGGGGTGGGATTGCGTTTTCGGTGGACCTGGATCCGCGGTGGGTGATCAAGCTGATCAAGCGCGGGCAGATCCAGGAGGCCGAACTGTACAAGCAGCACTGCATTGACCAGGCGCTGACGATTCTGCGGGCGCACGAGGTGAAGTGCATGTTCACGACGCCGAAGCTGCTCGAGGCGTTGTGCGAGAAGATCAACCTCGAGAAGGCCGGGATCAAGGGTGTCTTCTGCGGGGGGACGGAGATGACGCCGCAGTTCCACCGGTTCGCGGTGGAGGAGTTGCTCGGGCCGAACATCTACTTCGCGCCGACTTACGGCAACACGCTGATGGGTCTGGCGACGCATAAGGCGCCGGAACCGGAGGACAACTGGGCGATTATTTACTATCCGCCGGTGCCGCGGGCGGTGCTGGAGGTGGTGGACTTCGATGACGCCACCAAGATTGTGGGCTACGGGGAGACGGGCCGGGTGCGGCTGACGACGTTGACCAAAGAAACTTTTATTCCGAGGTTTTTGGAGCGCGATGAGTGCGAGCGGGAGGCGCCGTGCGACCAGTATCCGTGGGACGGGGTGCGGAACGTGCGGCCGTTTTCGCGGTTCCAGAAGTCGGTGGTGGAGGGGGTGTACTAAGCCATGCTGCACTTACCGATATTGCGGTACGGCAAGCCGTACCGGAGCGTGGACACGGCGACGGCGGTGCACTACCGGACGCGGCAGCCGTTTGTCGAAGCGAGCCAGGCCAACGCGGGGCTGATCCGGCGGGATCTGGCGCGGCAGCACGAGGCGGCGGCGATTCTGCAGGGCTTTACGACGCGCGAGTTGATTGCGATGGCGGGCAAGGCATCGGGCTACTTTTTGAACGACACGCTGCCGCTCGGCGACAGCGCGCAGTCGCCGCAGGAGTTTGTGGAGGCCGTATCGGCGACGACGGGTTTACCGTGGGTGATGGTGCGGCGGAACATGGCCAAGATTGCGGGGGTGCTCGCGTCGATGGAGACCGTGTTGATGGGTCTGACGCGGCTGCCGAATCTGGACATGCTGGACAGCGGCGTGGGCGATATTGACGGCCGGGCGCTGAGCTTCTTCCCGCGGGGGGATTCGATGGGGGTGATTCTGCCGTCGAACTCGCCGGGGGTACATTCGTTGTGGGCGCCGGCGATTGCGTTGAAGACGCCGCTGATTCTGAAGCCGGGGAGTTCGGAGCTGTGGACGCCGTACCGGATTATTCAAGCCTACGTGAAGGCCGGGGTGCCGGCCGAGGTGTTCGGTTACTATCCGACGAGCCACGCGGGCGGCGGCGAGATTCTGCGGGGTACGGGGCGCGGGATGCTGTTCGGCGACGTGGCGGCGGCCAAGGCGTGGAGCGGGGATCCGCGGATTGAGATTCACGGGCCGGGCTATTCGAAGATCATCCTGGCCGACGACGGGGCGGCGGGTTGGGAGAAGTATCTCGATCTGATGGTGGATTCGGTGTCGAACAACTCGGGCCGGTCGTGCGTGAACTGTTCGAGCATCTGGACGACGGGCGACGGGCGGGCGCTGGCCGAGGCGCTGGCCGAGCGGCTGGCGAGAATTAAGCCAACGGCCGAGGACGACCCGAACGCGGCCGTGGCGCCGCTGGCGAATCCGGACGTGGCCAAGCGGATCAGCGCGATGGTGGATTCCGAACTCGACGGCGGGGCCGAGGACCTGTGCGCGAAGGTGCGCGGGAGCGGGCGGGTGGCCGAATGGGACGGGTGCACGTATCTGCTGCCGTCGGTGATCCACGTGCCGTCGAAGGAGCACTCGCTGGCCAACCGCGAGTTCGGCTATCCGCATGTGAGCGTGGTGCAGGTGGAACCGCATGATCTGCCGGAGTGTCTGGGACCGACGCTGGTTTGCACGGCGTTGACCAACGACAAGCGGCTGCACCAGCGGCTGCTTGCGAATCCGCACATCGGGCGGCTGAATCTGGGGCCGATCTCGACGATGAAGATTTCGTGGGATCAGCCGCACGAGGGGAATCTGTTCGACCATCTGTACTCGCGCCGGGCGTTTCAAGCGGTGCCTGAACTGGTGGGCTAGTGAAGATCGTTTACATTACCGCGGGAGCCGCCAATATGTACTGCGGCTCCTGCATGCGGGACAACGCGCTGGCGGGGGCGTTGCGGGCGGCGGGGCATGATGTGGTGCTGACGCCGGTTTACACGCCCACGCTGACCGATGAGGTAAACCACAGCCTGAACCGGGTTTTCTTTGGCGGGATCAGCGTGTATCTGCAGCAGAAATCGGCGCTGTTCCGGCATACGCCGCGGTTTTTGGATAAGTTGTGGGATTCGGAAGCGGCGCTGCGGATGGCGTCGCAGCGGTCGGTGGGGGTGGACCCGAAGTTTCTGGGCGAGATGACGGTGTCGATGCTTGAGGGGGAGGGGGGGCCGATCCGGAAAGAGTTCGACAAGCTGACGGAGTGGCTTGCGACCGAGAGCCGGCCGGATGTGATCAGCCTGCCGTTTACGCTGTTGATTGCGCTGGCCGAGCCGATGAAGCGGGTGACGGGTTCGCCGGTGGTGTGCACGCTGCAGGGCGAGGACCTGTTTCTGGACGGGCTGGCCCAGCCGTGGCGGAGCCGGAGTATGGAGTTAATCCGGCAACAGATCCGCCATGTGGACGCGTTTGTGGCGACGAGCGAGTACTATGCCAGTTACATGACAGGGTATCTGGGCATTCCGGCGGCGAAGGTGCGGGTGGTGCCGCTGGGGATTAACTTTACGGATTTAGGGCCGGCGGAGAAGCGGCACGCGGGGTTTCGCGTGGGCTTTTTTGCCCGGATTGCGCCGGAGAAGGGGCTGCATCATTTGATTGAGGCCGTCGAGAGGCTCGAGGGCGTGGAGCTGCACGCGGCGGGGTACAACCTGCCGGAGCACCGGGAGTATCTGGCGAAGTGGGAGAAGCGGATGATTTACCACGGCTCGCCGGACCGGGAGGGGAAGGCGGAGTTTCTGCGGGGGATGGATGTGTTGTCGGTGCCGACGGAGTACGTGGAGCCGAAGGGGTTGTTTGTGCTGGAGAGCTGGGCGTGCGGGACGCCGGTGGTGCAGCCGGCGCACGGGGCGTTTCCGGAGATGATCCGGAAGACAGGCGGCGGACTGCTGGTGCCGCCGCGGGACCCGGGGGCGCTGGCCGCGGCGCTGGCGCAGCTGCGGGACGATGCGGCGCTGCGGCGGGAGTTGGGAGCGCGGGGCGAGGCGGGGGTGCGGGAGCACTACTCGATGGCGGCGATGACGCGGGCGGCGCTGGACGTTTACCATGGAGTCGCGTGATTACACTTAGCCAGATTGCAAAGGTATACCGGACGGCGGCCGGGGAGCTGCCGGTGCTTGCGGGGGTGGACCTGCGGATCGAGCGGCGGGACCGCATCTCGATTGTGGGGCCGTCGGGGTGCGGCAAGAGTACGCTGCTGCATATTCTGGGGCTGCTCGATGCGCCTTCGGGCGGAACGATGGAGTTTGGCGGGGTGCGGCCGTGGGAGCTGGGCGAGGCGGCGCAGGCGCGGTTTCGCAACGAGAAGATCGGGTACATTTTTCAGGATCACTGTCTGCTGCCGCAGTGCACGGTGCGGGAGAACGTACTGACGCCCACGCTAGTGGGCAAGGCGGACGCGGGGGCGGCGGAGCGAGCCGGGGAGCTGCTGCGGCGGGTGGGCTTGGGCGGGCGGCTGGGGCACCGGCCGGCGGAGCTGTCGGGCGGGGAGAAGCAGCGGGTGGCGATTGCGCGGGCGTTGATCCGGCAGCCGGAGCTGCTGTTGTGCGATGAGCCGACGGGGAATCTGGACGAGAAGACGGCGGGCGAGGTGATGGATCTGCTGCTTGATTTGCAGAATGATTCCGGGATGATGCTGGTGGTGGTGACGCACAGCGCGACGCTGGCCGGGCGGATGGAGCGGCGGTACCGGATGGCGGGGCGGCGGCTCGAAGAAGTGGCGGGATGATTAGAAATCTGTTGTGGTTTTGGCGGACGAACCTGGCGGTGGTGGCCGGGGTGGCAGTGGCGGTGGCGGTATTGGTGGGGGCGCAGATGGTGGGCGAGTCGGTGCAGGCTTCGCTGCGAGCGCTGGCGTTGGGGCGGTTGGGGCGGGTGGACGGGGCGGTGGTGGCGGCGCTGCCGTTTACCGAGGGGGTGGCGGAGCGGTTGGCGGTGAAGGGCCGGGTGATGGCGCCGGTGCTGCATTTTTCGGGAATTGTGAAGCATCAGGAGAGCAGCCGGTCGGCGTCGAAGGTGTTGATTTACGGGGTGGATGAGCGGTATTGGAAGCTGCAGGGGATGGCGCCGGAGGCGTTGGGGGAGCGGGAAGCGGTGGTGAGCGAGGCGCTGGCGCGGGAGTTTGGCGCCAAGGCGGGCGACGGGGTGCTGGTGCGGATTGAGAAGCCGAGCGAGATTCCGCAGGAGTCGCTGCACGGGCGGCGGGAGGGATCGGTACGGACGGTAAGATTCCGGGTGAAGAAGACGGCGCCGGGGGGATTGGCGCTCGAGCCGCGGCAGGGGGAGCTGCGGGTGGTGTATGTCGCGCTGTCGACGCTGCAGAAGGAGCTCGAGCAGGCGGGGCGGGCGAACGTGCTGCTGGTGCAGGGGCCGCTGGTGACGGAGGCGGAGCTGCGGGACGGGCTGCGGATGGAGGACTTGGGGCTGAAGCTGCGGCCGGTAGAGGGGGGGATGCAGCTGGAGAGCGGGGCCGGGCTGCTGCGGGATGATCAGGTGGGGCGGATCAACGAGACGGCGGGGAAGCTGGGGTTGCGGGCCGAGCCGCTGTTGACTTACCTGGCGAACTCGATGCGGGTGGGGCGCAAGGAGGTGCCGTATTCGCTGGTGACGGCGACGCCGGAGGTGAGCGAGGGCGTGCGGCTGAACGCGTGGACGGAGCGGGAGCTGGGGGCGAAGCCGGGGGACCGGCTGGAGATGGAGTATTACGTCTGGCGCGCCGAGGGCAAGCTCGATACGGCGCGGGAGACGTTTGCCGTGGCCGGGCGGACGGCGCTGGGAGACCGGGCGATGGCGCCGGACTATCCGGGCATCAGCGACGCGAACACGGTGGCGGATTGGGATCCGCCGTTTCCGATGGATTTGAACAAGATCCGGTCGGTGGATGAGAAGTATTGGGAGCAGTACCGGACGACGCCGAAGGCGTTTGTTTCGCTGGCCGAGGGGCAGCGGCTGTGGGGGACGCGGTTTGGAAAGGTTTCCGGGGTGAGGCTGTATCCGGCGGGGAAGGAGCAGGCATGGATTGCGGCGTTTTTGCCGAGCGTGGACCTGGCGCGGGACGGCTTGACGCTGCTGCCGGTGCGGGCGCAGGCGCTGGCGGCGTCGGCGGGAAGCACCGATTTCGGGATGTATTTTGCGATGTTCAGCGGCTTTGTGATGATTGCGGCGTTTTTGCTGACGGCGCTGTTTTTCCGATTGGGGATTGAGCAGCGGCTGCGGGAGATTGGGCTGTATTTGTCGCTGGGGTATACGCGGGGGGAGGTGCGGCGGATTTTTGTGGGCGAGGGGCTGGTGCTGGGCCTGCTGGGGACGGTGGTGGGCTGCGTGGGGGCGTGGGGATACGCCAGCGGGTTGCTGTACGGGCTGCGGACGTGGTGGAACGAAGCAGTGGGCACGCAGGCGTTGGCGCTGCATTTTTCGCCGGGGGCGCTGCGAGGGGCGGTGGTGCCGGGCGTGGTGGTGGGGGTGCTGGTGGTGGTGATTACGCTGCGGCGGATGCGGGGATTGTCGCCGTGGGAGCTGTTGGCGGGCCGGCAGCTGGATGATCTGCCGCGGACGGCGGAGCGGATGCGGTGGGTGGCGGCGGGATTTGCGGCAGGCGGGTTGTTGTTAGCCGGGGCGGCGGCGGCTGGCCGGATGCCGGCTGAGGGGGGATTTTTCGGGGCGGGATTTTTGCTGCTGTTGGGCGGGACGCTGGGGAGCCGGGCGTGGCTTGAGGCGAGCAACGGCGGGGAGTTTAATTCGCTGGGGCGGTTGGCGTGGGCGAACGCGGGGCAAAGGCCGGTGCGGTCGATGATGACGATTGCGCTGATTGCGTTTGCGACGTTTCTGCTGATCTCGCTCGAGGCGTTCCGGCATCCACCGGCGGGGGCGTTGGCGTTCGGCAAGTACGGGTACATTGCCGAGAGCCAATCGCCGCTGTATGAAAAATTGGACGGGGCGGTGATGCTGCGGGTGCGGCCGGGGGAAGACGCCAGTTGTTTGAATCTGTACGCGCCGGGGCGGCCGAAGGTGGTGGCGCTGCCGGAGGGTTTGGTGCCGGCGCTTGATGAGCCACTCGCGGACGGGGCGCTGCCGGCGGCGGCGGACGCCAATTCGCTGCAGTATATTTTGCACAAGGCGGTGGGCGAGGAGATGACGCTTGATGGCGGGGTGCGAATCCGGTTTGTGGCGACGGTGCCGGGGAGCGTGCTGCAGAGCGAGGTGATGGTGGGGGAGAAGGGGTTCTTGCGGGCGTTTCCGGGCGAGCAGGGCTTCCGGATGATGCTGTTTGAAAAAGGGCCGGCGGCGGGATTGGAGGAGCAGTTCTCCGATGCCGGGCTGGACGTGATGACGGTGAGCGAGAAGCTGGCGCAGTATCTGCGGGTGGAGCATGCCTATCTGTCGACGTTTCAGGTGCTGGGGGCGCTGGGTCTGCTGCTGGGGACGTTCGGGTTAGGGGCGGTTCTGCTGCGGAATGTGCTGGAGCGGCGGCGGGAGTTGGCGCTGCTGCGGGCGGTGGGGTTTACGGGCCGGGAGGTGGCGCAGGTGATTGTGCTTGAGAGCGTGCTGCTGCTGAGTTTGGGTTTAGGGGTGGGGGCTGGATGCGCGCTGCTGGCGGTGGCGCCGGCGTTGTACGACCGGGGCCAGGCGCCGCCGGTGGCGGCGATGGTGGGTTTGCTGGCGGCCGTGTTCGTGACGGGGTTGACGGCTTCGGTGGGGGCGACGCGGGCGGCGCTGCGGACACCGCTGCTGGAGGCGCTGCGGTCGGAGTAGGGCGGCAGGAGATTTGAAGTGGCGGCGCGGGGCGCGATAGACTCGTGCGCATGATCGTAAGATTTCTGTTGGTTGCCGGGGTCGCGCTGGCGCAGTCGCCACACGGGAACCCGGTGGCGCGGGGTAGTGAGCTGTTTGAGAAGAACTGCGCGGCGTGCCACGGGGCGCGGGCGCTGGGCGGGCGGGCGCCGAACCTGACGCGGGGCGACTGGAAATCGGGCGGCAGCGACGAGGCGATTCTGCGGAACATCGTCAAGGGCATTGCGGGGACGCAGATGCCGGCGTTTCCGATGCCGGAGGAGGACGCCAAGGCGGTGGTGGCGTACCTGCGGTCGCTCGAAGGATCGAAGCCGGAGACGGCGGTGACGGGAGACGCGCGGGCGGGGGCGGCGCTGTTTTTCGGAGCGGCGGGATGCGGGAGCTGCCATATGGTGCAGGGCCGGGGAGGACGTCTGGGACCGGACCTGACGACGATTGCGCAGGAGCGGCGGCAGGAGGATCTCCGGCAGTCGGTGCGGGAGCCGAGCGCGAAGCTGCGGGCGGGATTCCGAACGGTGAATGTGAAGTTGCGCGACGGGCGGACGCTGACGGGCGTGGCGAAGAACGAAGACACGTTTTCGATTCAACTGATGGACCGGCAGGAGAAGCTGCATCTGCTCGACAAGGCCGGGGTAAGCGCGGTGACGCCGACGCACCAGAGCCTGATGCCGGCGGCGAAGCTGACGCCGGCCGAGACGAACGACGTGCTGGCGTTTTTGAAGGCGGGGAAGGTGGAAGCCGCCGAGTGGAAGCCGGCGGCAGACTGGAACGTGACGTGGGAGCGGATCCGGAATGCGCGGCGGGAGCCGCAGAACTGGCTGACCTACTGGGGCGACCTGACGGGGCAGCATTTTTCGGAGCTGAAGCAGGTGACGCCGGCCAACGTGCGGAGCTTGCGCAATGCCTGGACGTATCAGTTCGGGGCTTCGAACATTCAGACGGTGCCGATTGTGGTGGATGGGCTGATGTTCGTCACCGGGCCGCGGAGCAACGCGGCGGCGCTGGACGCGCGGACGGGGCGGCGGATCTGGGAGTATAAGCGGGAGCTGCCGGAGGTGCACAGCCAGTGCACGGTGATGACGAACCGGGGCGTGGCCGTGCTGGGCGACCGGGTGTACCTGGCGACGCTGGACGCGCATCTGGTGGCGCTGGACGCCAAGACGGGCAACGTGATTTTCGACGTCGAAGTGGAGGATTACCGGAAGGGGTTTTCGATTACGCACGCGCCGCTGGCGTTGAACGGGCAGATTGCCGTGGGAATTACGGCGGGCGAGTGCGCGCTGACGGGATTTGTGTACTCTTTCGACGCCAAGACCGGCAAGCGGCTGTGGCGAACCGATACAGTGGCGCCGCCGGGGGACCCGAACCGGGGGAGCTGGGCGGGAGATTCGGCCAAGTACGGCGGGGCGCCGACGTGGATGACCGGGACGTTTGACGTCGAGACGAACACGCTGTTCTGGACAACGGGCAATCCGGGTCCGGACTACAACGGCGTGGACCGGGCGGGCGATAACCTCTATTCGGACAGCGTCCTGGCGCTGGATCCGGCGACAGGGCGGATCAAGTGGCACTTCCAGTACACGCCGCACGATGTGCACGACTGGGACGCCAACGAGACGCCGGTGCTGGTGGACGCGGTGGTAAAGGGACAGCGGCGCAAGCTGCTGATCATGGCCAACCGGAACGCGTTCTATTACGCCATTGACCGGGTGACGGGCGAGTTTGTGGCCGGGCAGGCGTTTGCCAACCAGACCTGGGCGAAGGGTCTCGATGCGCGGGGCAGGCCGATTGTGCTGCCGAATACGACGCCGACGCCGGAGGGCAATTATGCGTGCCCGGACGCGCTGGGGGCGACCAACTTCGCCGCGCCTTCGTTCAGCCCGGTAACAGGGCTGTTTTATCTCACGGTGCGCGAGACCTGCGCCACTTACTTCACCGAGACGAAGAAACCGGAGCCGGGGCAACCGTTTACCGGAGGCGGGCAGCGGGAGGACGAGAAGGTGGGCGAGCAGGGCTTCATCCGGGCGCTGGACCCGGCGACGGGCGACCGGAAGTGGAGCACGCGGATTCAGGTGGGTTCGCACTCGGCCGGGGTGCTGGCGACGGCGGGCGGGCTGGTGTTTGCCGGGTCGCGCGAAGGGAATCTGATGGCGCTCGATGCGGCGACCGGGAAGATTCTCTGGCACCACGGGACGGGGGCATCGATTCGCAGTTCGCCGATGGCGTATGCGGTAGACGGCCGGCAGTACGTGGCGATTGCGAACGACGCCGCGCTGCTGGTTTACGCTTTGGAGCCGTGAGGCGGGCGATCTACGCGGCGTTTGACGTGTTTCCGCGGGGCAAGGGCTCGTCGAGCCATATGGCCTCGATGGTGACGGCGCTGCGGGGCGTGTGCGACCGGGTGACGGTGCTGTGCCTGGGTGGGCCGGGGCTGCCGGACCGGCAGGAGGAGGATGGGATCGCCATCTTCCGGCTGCCCGGGGAGTATCCCGACCTGCTTGGGCGGGCGACGGCGTTTGCGCGGTTTGTGGAGGGTCATGCGCGGGCGGGGGCAGAGCTGGTGGTGTACCGGGACCCGTGGGGCGGGGCGCCGCTGCGGCGGGTTTGCAGGGAAGCGGGGGCGATTTTTGAGGTGAATGCGCTGCCGAGCTGGGAGTTAGGGTACCGGCGGCCGGGGTTTGCGGGGAACGCGGCGCTGGGGGCGAAGATTGGCGATCTCGAGCGGTTTTGTCTGCGGGAGGCCGATGAGATTTTGTGCGTTTCGGGGGTGACGGCGCGGGCGTTGGGGCGGGGTGGGGTGACGGTGATTCCGAACGCGGCGGCGCCGTGGTTTTTCGCCGGGGAAACGGGGCCGTGTCCGCTGCCGGAGCTGGAGGAGGGACGGTGGTTTGGATATATCGGCGGACTGCAGCCGTGGCAGGGGGTGGAGGTGGCGATGGAGGCGTTCGGGCGGCTGGCGCCGGATGTGCCGGGGGTGCGGATGGCGGTGATCAGCGAGACGCGGGCGCCGCGGCGGCATCCGGCGGGGGTGCATTTTCTGGGGCCGGTGGCGCATACGGCGCTGCCGGCGGTGCTGCGGCGGCTGGAATTCACGGTGGCGCCGCTGCGGGAGACGGCGCGGAATACGGTGCAGGGGTGCTGCCCGGTGAAGATGATTGAGAGCATGGCGGCGGGGGTGCCGGTGGCGGCGTCGAACCTCGAGGCGGTGCGGGAGTGGATGACGGATGGGGAGGAGGGGGTGCTGGTGGAGCCGGGGGACGGCCGGGCGTGGATGCTGGCGATCGACCATATGCTGCGGGAGGCACCGCGATACGGGGCGGGGGCGCAGCGGCGGGCGGAGAGTGAGTTTGGCTACGGGCGGGTGCACGGGGAGCTGCAGACGGTGTTCCGGCGGGTATTGGAAAAAGCGTTGAAGATTACGTCTTCCTGATTTAAGCTGTCGAGACGGTATGAAACCTACAGATCTTTCGCCGGCGGCCCGGGCCGCAGCCGACAGGCAGGCCATCCGCGGCAGTTGGGACGGTCCGGCGCTCGAGCGGTTACTGCAGGAGTTGCTGGCCTATGACGTGGTGCTCGATGCGCGGGTGGCGTTCCGGCTGAAGGTAATGATTGGGACGATTGTGGCGGCGGTGGTGGGCTTTATTGCCGCCGTGGTGATGATCGCCGAGGAGGACGGTCTGCTGCTGCTGGCCGTAGCGGCGCTGGAAGCGCTGTTGGTGGGGGCGACGGTTTGGCGGTGGTTGCAGGCGTCGAAGATGGCGCTGCCAGAGCGGGCGCTGTTGATGCTGCAGCAGATGTTCCTGCAGATCCGGCAGGATCTGGACCCGGCGGAGCAGATCCGGGTGAATGTGGACCTGACGGGGCCGACGAAGGCCAAGCGGGGGCAGAAGCAAAAACTGCCGGCGGGGGCTTTCCTCGCGCGAGAACAGTATGTATTTACCGACCCGTGGTGCTCCGTGCGGTTTCAACTGCGCGATGGCTGCCGGCTGACGCTGCGACAGGTGGATCAGGTGATGGAGGTGCGGCGGACGAAGCGGAGCTTGCGCGGGAAGACGAAGGTGAAGGTCCGGTATAAGAAGCTTTGCCGGCTGACGGCGACGCTGTTGCCGCCGGCGCCGGTGCGGTGGAAGGCGAGGCCGCAGGTGGACGCCGAGTGGGAGCGGCTGCGCGTGGCGAACAAGAAGGGGCAGGAGGTGGCGGTGCTGGAGCGCTGGTTTTTGTATAAGCCGCACGAGGGACGGCCGAAGGAGAACCCTACCGGGGCGGACGCGGTGGGCCTGATGTACCGGCTTTGTGCGATGCGGGAGGTAGCGGCGCGATGAGGTGCAGCTGGCAGACGGGGCTTTTGGCGCCGCAGCCGTGCGAGATGCCGGCGGCGGGGGCCTGCGGCATGTGCGGGCGGGCGGTGTGCATGGCGCACTCGGTGGCGGGGCCGAACGGAACGGCGTGCCCGCGGTGCGCGAGCGCGAACCCGGGCTATGAGCAGAACGAGGAGACCGAGCTCGAATCAGCACGGTCGAAGTACTACACGCAGTACGGCGGGGAGCGATACTTTACGGACCGGGACCGGGAGTCGGTGGAGCGCGAGCGGTGGGAGCCGTACGACGAGTTCGAGACGTGAGGGAGCGGCTGCTGTGGATTACGGAGCACTATCCGCCGCGGCGCGGGGGGATGGCGACAAGCTGCGCGCGGCAGGTACGGGAGCTGCGGCGGTCGGGGCGGTGGGTGGAGGTGGTGGTGCTGGGCGCGGCGGCCGGCGAGACGGAGGCGCGGGACAACGGTTGTGACCGGTACGTTGCGCCAGACCAGGAGGACGGGCTGGCGGCGAATCTGCTGCTGACGCAGTTGCAGCCGCCCTATACGGGGGTGGTGGGCTTTGGAGCATCGGTGGCGGGCTATTACGCGGTGACGCTGGGGGCGTGGCTGGGCTGCCCGAGCGTGGTGCTGGTACGGGGGAACGATCTGGACCGGGACTGGTTTCATCCGGCGCGGAGCGGATGGTTGCGGGAGGCGTTGGCGCGGGCGTCGGCGATTGGGGCGGTGACGCCGCAGAAGGTGGACCGGATCCGGCGGCTGTATCCGGACAAGGTGGTAGAGTGGACGCCGAACGCGGTGGACGTGGCGCGGTGGGCGCTGCTGCCGGGGGATCTGCGGCGGCGGGAGGAGATTCGCGGGCTGTTAAGGGCGGATGGGGCGAAGGTGATTGGGCTGTTTGGCGAGTTAAGGGCGAAGAAGCGGATTCCGTGGTGGCTCGAAGCGATCCGGGACCGGGGGCTGCTCGACCGGATCCGGCTGCTGGTGGTGGGGACGGTGGATTTGGCGACGGCGATGATCCTTGAAGACCCGGCGATTGCGCCGCGGAGCCTGCGGCTGCCGTTTGCCGGGCCCGAGGAGCTGCCGGGGCTGTATCGGGCGTGCGATTTCGTGGCGATTCCGTCGCTGTTTGAGGGGATGCCGAACGTGTTGCTGGAGGCGATGGCTTGCGGGGTGGCGCCGATCCTCTCCGACGCGGCGATTCCGCTGGGGGAGGCCGGGTTTGTGTTTCCGGCCGGGGACCGGGAAGCGGCCGGGGAGGCGACGGAGCGGGCGCTTGCGCATGAGGACTGGCCGGAGCTGTCGGCGACGGCCGAGCGGTACGTACGGGAGACGTTTTCGCTGGAGCGGGAGCGGGAGACGCTGCTCGATTTGCTGCGGCGGGCGCAGGGGTGAGTTGGATTGCGTACTATGCACCGGGGTCGGGGCTAGGGCATTTGAACCGGGGGTTGGCGGTGTGCCTGGCGCTGCGGGATGCGGGTTGGGAGGCGCGCCTGCTTTCGAATTCGCCGTTTGCGCGGGGTTTGGCGGGTTTGGCGCGGTGTCCGGTGGTGGGGATGAGTCCGGAGGAGGTGGAGAGCTACGTGGCGCGGAGCAGGCCGGCGGTGTTGGTGATGGACACGTTTGCGCAGGGGTTGCGGGGGGAGCGGCCACGGGCGCGGGCGATGGTACACGTAGCGCGGCGGTTGCTGCGGCCGGTGGCGGTGGAGGGGTTTGACGCGGTGATTCAGGCCGAGCCGCTCGAGGCGGAGCAGGAGGCGGGGCTGCCGGCGGGGACGGTGCGATTGCCGGGGCCGATACGCCTGGCGCCGGGGCGGGTGCCGACGCCGGCGCCGGCGGAGTTGGAGCGGGAGGGGCTGCATGTGGTGGTGCACGCGGGACCGGAGGCGGAGGTGGCGCAACTGGCGGCGATGGCGCCGGAGCCGCGGGCGGTGGTGCGCTTGAACTACTATCCGGCGTGCAATCTGCTGGGCCGGGCGGCGCATGTGTACAGCGGGGCGGGATACAACATCATGGCCGACATGCTGGGCCGGGAGAATCACACGGCGGTGGCTTTTGTGCGGCGCTACGATGATCAGGCTGGGCGGTTGCGGGGTTTTTTCCGGGAGCCGGGGGACGGGACGGAACTGGCGGCGCGGACGATTGCGGCGCTGTTGCCGTAATGGCCGGGGACGCCGCGCGGCGCTTCCCTGCCCCGGGACGTTTTACTTCGACGGGCAGGATTGTTTGGTTCTGACCGTGAGGGTGAAGCAGTCGCCAGGGAGGAGCCAGTAGTAGGATTTCCCGTCGGGGCCGACGCCGTAGTTGGTGTCGTAGATGGCGACTTTGCTTGCGCCGATGACTTCGAAGCGGTTGCCGGAGACGACGATCGCCGTGCCTTCGTCGATGCCGATGCCGAGGAGTTCGGGCTTGAGGGCTATGACGGGGAGCAGGTCGTTTTCGCGATGGCGGGCGATGAGGTGCTGGTCAATCGCGACGTTGCGGAGGAAGCCGAAGCCCTCTTCGTAGCCTTTGGCCATCATGATGGTGTTGCCTTCGCGGGCGCCGCGGACGAGGTAGCTGCCCTGGATCGTGGCGCCGGCGCTGGTGCCGGCAATGACGCCGCCGCGGGCGAGGAGGTTTTCGAGTTCGCGCTGGGTTTTGGTGCCGAGGTAGCTGTCGACGAGGCGCCACTGGCGGCCGCCGTCGATGAAGACGCCGCGGGCGGCGCGGAGGGGGGCGAGGAAGGCGTCGGAGTCGGCTTCGGCGCGGTCTTTGGTGTGGAGTTGGACGAGGTTCGAGAAGCCGTGGCGGTGGAGTGGGTGGGTAGTAAGGGGCCGGAGTTGTTCGCCGGCGGTGGGGATCACGACGATGGGGGCGGCGAGTCCCCCGGCGAGGTCGGCAAAGCGGTGGAGGATATCGTCGCCGAGGGCGCCGCCGCCGATGACGATCAGATGACCTTGGGCGGGACCGGAGCCGGGGCTGTGGACGGCGGCGTTGGTGACGGGTTGGGCGGGGAGGAGGCTAGCGCACAGGAGGAGGCCGAGTAGGCGCATAGTGCGATGATAACAGGCATGTTCTCTTCCCGGCTGCCGTGGGGCACGCCCTCGAATACTCTCTCCGAACGCGCGGCGGCGCTGCGGGGGCAGTATCTGGACCTGACGGTATCGAACCCGACGCGGGTGGGCCTCGTTTATCCGGAGCGCGAGATTCTGGCGGCGTTTGCGCGGCCGGAGATGCTGGTGTACGACCCGGACCCGCGCGGGATGGCCGCGGCGCGGGCGGCGGTGGGGGCGGACTTTTTGACGGCTTCGACGAGCGAGAGCTATGCGTGGCTGTTTAAGCTGCTGTGCGACCCGGGCGATGAGGTGCTGGCGCCGCGGCCTTCGTATCCGTTGTTTGAATATCTGGCGGGTTTGGAGGGTGTGCGGGTGAAGCAGTATCCGCTGCGGTACGCCGAGGGATGGTTTATCGACTTCGCGGCGCTCGAGCGGGAGTTGACGCCGCGGACGAAGGCGATTCTGGTGGTACATCCGAACAACCCGACGGGGTCTTATGTCCGGGCGGAGGAGCTCGGGCGGTTGGCGGAATACGGGTTGCCGCTGATCTCGGACGAGGTGTTTGCCTCGTATGCGCATGTCGAGGGGGTGTTGCCGACGCTGGGCGGGAACGGACGGGTGCTGACGTTCGTACTCGATGGGCTGTCGAAAGCGGCGGGGCTGCCGCAGATGAAGGCCGGGTGGATTCACGTCTCCGGGCCCGGGGCGGAGGAGGCGCGGGAGCGGCTGGAGTTGATTGCGGACACCTATCTATCCGTTTCGACGCCGGTGCAGTGGGCGCTGCCGGGGTTGCTGCGGGCGAGCGTGCACGGGGCGATCTTGGAGCGGGTGCGGGAGAATTTGGCGCGGGTGCGGGAGGCGCTGCGGGTAGAGGGCGGGTGGTGCGCGATACTCCGGATGCCGGGGGAGCGGACGGATGAGGAGTGGGCGGGGTATCTGCTCGAAGAGCGGCGGGTGTTGACGCAGCCGGGCTACTTTTTTGATCTGGACGGCGGGCCGTACCTGGTAGTGAGTTTGCTCACCGAACCAGGTACGTTTGCCGAGGGGATGCGGCGGATTACTGCTTGATGATGGTGCCGTCGCGGCGCCGGACTTCGCCCCAGCCGCCGTTGTAGCGGCCGCGTTCGCCGCTTTCGTTGGCGCCGAAGGGGAACTTTTTGGCGAGTTCCTCGTTGACTTCGATGCCCCAGCCGGGCTTTTCGTTGGCGTAGAGGTAGCCGTCCTTCATCTCCGGGCAGCCGATGAAGATTTCGCGGAGCCGCTCGCTGAAGGGGCTATACTCCTGGATGCCAAAGTTGTAGCTGGTGAGGTCAAGCGCGACGTTGGCGGCGTGGCCGATGGGGCTGACGTCGCCGGGACCGTGCCAGGCGGTTTTGACGCCGAAGTGTTCGCCGAGGATGGCGATTTTGCGGCAGGGGGTGAGGCCGCCGGCCTGGGAGACGTGGACGCGGATGTAGTCGATGAGCCGTTCGGCGACGAGCGGACTCCATTCGTGGGGACTGTTGAAGAGCTCGCCCATGGCGATGGGCGTCGAGGTCTGCTGGCGCATGATGCGGAACCAGGCGAGATCTTCCGGGCTCAGCGGATCTTCAAAGAAGAAGAGCTTGAACTTTTCAACATCGCGGGCCATTTGCAGGGCCTGGGTGGGGCTGATCCGTTCGTGGACGTCGTGGCAGAGTTCGACCTCTTCGGGCAGCTCTTTACGGCAGGCTTCAAAGAGTTTGAGGGTGCGGCGGATATAGGCGGCGGGTTCGTAGACGGGGCCGGTGTGGAGGGCCTGCACCTTGGTATTGACCGCGCCGCCGGAGCCGTATGCGGCCATGCCGGGAATGCCGACCTGTACGCGGACGTGGCGGAAGCCCTGGGCCATGTACTTGCGGACATTGTCGATGACTTCGGGGATTTCGGCGCCACTGGCGTGGCCGTAGCAGTCGGCGGCTTCGCGGAGTTTGCCGCCGAGGAGCTGATAGACGGGCATGCCGGCTTGGCGGCCTTTAATGTCCCAGAGGGCCTGATCGACGCCGGAGATGGCGTTGTTGAGCACGGGGCCATTACGCCAATAGGAGGAGTTGTAGCAGGCCTGCCAGGTGTCGTCGATGCGGTCGGCGGGCTTGCCGATGAGGAAGGGCTTCAGGTAGCGGTTGACGGCTTCGACGACGAGGTCGGCGCGCTGGGTGTAGGTGGCGCAGCCGTAGCCGTAGAGGCCGTCCTGGTCGGTGGTGATTTTGACGACGCCGAGGCGGAGGCCGCCAGGGGCGGTGGCGATGAAGCTGACGTCCTTGATTTTGGGGGAAGGCAGACCGCGGACTGCGCGGGTGGCGCGCTCCTGAGCGGCGAGATGACGAGCGGGGAGGGCGGCGGCGGCGAGGCCGAGCAGTTGACGGCGGTTCATTGTTTGTCCTCCAATATGCGCTTCAAACTTTCCAGTTGCTTTTGCAAACGGTTTTCGCGCGCAGCAAGCATTACAACATAAATGGCGAGGAGTCCCCAAGCAACGGCGAGGCCCCAGAACATGAATTGGATATTACGGGAGTCCATGAGATTTCCTTAGAGGGCGTGCGCGCGGCGGCGGAGGCCGTCGATTTGGCGTTGGAGGTCCTCCTGGCGGAGGCGGACGGTGACCATGACGAAGGCGAGCAGCGCGAGGGCGAGAAAGTTGGTGAAGAGCATGCGCTCCATTTCGGGGTCGATGAGCTGTTTGCCGGTACGGAAGCTGAGGACGGGGCCGGGATGCTGGGTGCGCCACCATTCGATGGCTTTGTAGGTGATGGCCACCGAGACGAAGGAGAAGATGGAGAGCACGGCGGAGTTTTTGGCGCGTTCGGAGGGATCGTCGATCGCCTGGCGAAGCATGAGATAGCCGAAGTAGACGAGCCAGCAGATGAGGGCCCAGGTGAGCCGGGCGTCCCAAGCCCACCAGATGCCCCAGATGACGCGGCCCCAGATCATGCCGGTGATGAGGTTGACGGCGGCGAAGGCGAGGCCGACCTCGGTGGCCGCCATGGCGAGGGCATCGTAGCGGAGGTCGCGTTTGGTGAGATAGAGGACGCTGGCGGCGAGCGCGGTGAGGTAGCAGCACATGGCCGTGAAGTAGGCCGGCAGGTGGTAGTAGAAGATGCGGTAGATGGGTCCCTGGGCCATTTCGTCGGGCAGGTTAAAGAGAATGACGTAGAGATTGCGGAGCAGGAGGAGTCCGGCGAGGGCGCCGATTCCGATACGAATATTTTTCTCCATGGAGATCACCTTACTAGAATCGTCTCGACCAGGGCGAGGGCGAGGGTTGTGAACACGACGTCGAAGCCGATGAGCAGGCGGAGCCAGACGAGGTCGTCGCCACCGATGTCGTTGCCGGAGAGCAGGATGGTGGTGAGGCGCATGGCGGCCATGAGGGCGGGGATGAGCATGGGGTAGAGCAGCATGGGCAGCATGAGTTCGCGCAGGCTGAGGTTGACGGTGAGGGCGCTGAACAGGGTGCCGAGGATGGTGAGGCCCCAGGTGCCGAGGACAAAGACGCCGAGCAGGGGCAGGATCTTCGGCGTCCACGTGATGTTGTAGAAGATGCCGAAGATGGGCAGGCAGAGCAGTTCGATGCCAAGCAGGAGGAGGAAGCTGGCGACGGACTTGCCGAGAAAGAGTTGGGCGCCGGAGACGGGGCTCGCCAGGAGGACTTCGAGGCAGTCGTTGGGGAGTTCGCGGGCGAAGCTGCGGTTGAGAATCAGCGCGCCGGCGAAGGCGAACACGAGCCAGAGCAGGCCGCCCGAGAACTCGGCCACGGCTTCGCCCGAGGGATCGAAGGCGAAGCTGAACAGCAGCAGGATCACGACGGCGAACGAGAGGGAGGCGTTGAGCGACTCCTTGGTGCGGAGTTCGCTGCGGAGGTCCTTGGCGGCGACTTGGAGGAAGATCATCCTAGACGGCTCCGAAGGTGCGGTAGACGTAGCCGGGGTCCATCAGCATCTCCGGGGTGCGGGGCCCGAAGTGGACGAGTTTGCCGCGTTCGATGAGGGCGACGTGGGAGGCGAGTTCCATGGCTTCGCGGAGTTGGTGGGTGGACATGATGATGGTCCGGCCGGCGGCCTTGGCTTCGGAGAGGAGGGTTTGGAGCAGGGCGATGGCGCGGTCGTCGAGGGCGGTGAAGGGTTCGTCGAGGATGAGAATGGAGGGGCTGTGAAGGAAGGCGCGGGCGACGGCGAGGCGCTGGCGCATGCCGCGGGAGAATTCGCGGACGGGGGAGTCGGCGACATGGGCGAGGTGGGTGCGCTCGAGCCACTCGCGGGCGACGGATTTCGACACCCCATACAGTTGGGCGAAGATGGTGAGGTTTTCGATGGCCGTGAGTTCGTCGTAGACGCCGATGCCGTGGCCGAGCAGGCCAATGCGGCGGCGGGCGGTGGCTTGGCGGGGTGAGTTGCCGAAGAGTTTGACTTCGCCTTGCGCCGCGCCGGAAAGGCCGGCGAGGATCTTGAGCATCGTCGTTTTACCGGCGCCGTTGCGGCCGAGCAGCGCGAGGCATTCACCGCCTCGGAGGGAAAAAGAGACATCGCGGAGGGCCGGATAATCGCCAAAGTATTTGTAGACGTGTTCGACGGCGAGGACCGGCCCGGACATTTAGCGTTTAGGCTCCGGAGTCCGGTAGAGCAAAACGAAGCCAATCGCGAGGATGCCAAAGGTGAGGCCGAGGATCCAGTAGAGGCGGTCGTGGACGCGGGGGTTCACTTGCGAGATGCTGGGGCCGCGGGATTCGGCGTCTTCGCCGCCGCCGCCCCGGCCGCTCGAGAGTTCGCCCTGGCCTTCGAGCTTGAGGTCGAGGTCTTGCGTGGAGAGCTCAAAGATGCTGGCTTGGGTGCGGGGTTCCTTGCCTTTATCGACGAGGCCGGCGCCGGTGACGGTGACGCCGTTGGGGGCGGCGATCATGGCTTGGTCGGCTTTGGTGAGCAGGCGGGTTTTGTAGCTGCTGGCGTCGGAGAGGGTGTAGGCGAGGTCGATACGGGTTTCGCCGGGCTTAATAGGGAAGTCGAGCTTCCAGGTGTTGGGCGGGCCGGCTTCGGTAGCGGCGCGGCGGATAGGGACGCCCTGGGGGGCGGTGCAGTTGATTTGGATGGGGCCTTCGGGCTTGGCGGGAAGCTGGAAGCGGAGAGTGCCGTTTTTCTCGTCGTTCCAGGTGGTTTTGCCTTCGTTGAGGAAGAAGTACGACTCGCGGACGGCGAGTTTGCCGTTCTGCGGTTCGAGCAGGAGCATATGGTTGGCGGCGCGGGCGGCGCCGGGCTTGGGGCTGGTGTTGAAGACTTCGACCTGCAGGCCGCTGGTAGGCCGGCCCGGGGGGAGCATCAGGTTGTAGGTGACGCCGTCGAAGGCGGTCTGGATCATGGAGGGGCCGGGGGCGAGGGGCTTGTCGATGACAAACTTGCCGTCGGTGCCGGACTTGACGCTTTCGACCACTTGGGGCCCGGCCTGGCCACCGAGTTTGAAGAGGGTGACGGTGGCTCCAGGTTGGGGCTTGCCGGTGGTTTGATTGAGGACCTGGCCATCGACGGCGAGCAGGGGGAGGGCCAGCAAAATGCTATAGAGCAATTTCATGCGTCGGCCTCCATGGGCTTGCCGCAGGAGCCGCAGAATTTCATTGCTTCCTTGAATTTTTTGCCGCAATGGGGGCAGACGAACTCGGCGGGGGCTTTGGCCTTGGCGGCCTTGACGGTGGTTTGGACACCGAGTTCAGCCTTGAGCTTGTCGGCATCAGCGAGGACCTTGGCGAGTTCCTTCTGCAGGTCGAGTTTGGTGCGGGCGTAGTCTTCGTCGGAGAGTTTGCCGAGGCGGAGTTCGAACTGGAGATCGCGGAGATTCTCGTAGATGCGGGCTTTGGCCTCATCGACGTGGCGAAACGGGGAGACCGGCTCCGGCTCGGGCAGGCTTCCCGGGCGCACGATCAGGGTGTAGATGAGGACGCCCAAAACCAGGAGCGCCGCAATCGCGATAGTCATCAGTCGAGCTTTGAGAATTCCTTGTCAATCTGGTCCTGATACTGCCGGACCTCTTCGTCGGTCATGGCCGGCACAACGCCGGGCTGGCGGTAGCGGCGGAGGAACCAGACGATCAACCCGAGACCGGCGGCAACCGCCAGCACGGGGGCGGCGATCGCCATGATGCCGAAGCCTTCGTTGGGCGGTTCGGCCAGCGCCTTTTTGCCTTCGCGCTGCACGAAGCCGGTGATGATCTTGTCGTCCGCCGTACCCTGTTGCTGCATTTTGGCGATGGTCTGGCGGGCGGGTAGCGAGTAGTGGCACTCCAGCATCTGGCAGGTGGCCACCGTATTCTTGCAGGCCCCGCACAGGCAGGCGAGTTTCGAACCGACTCGCCGGATCTCCGGGGTCACGTACTGCGAGGAGCTCTGCCCTAGGCAGTAGCCGGCCAGCAGGAGGGCGAGAGCGCTATTTCGTAGCCGGAACATGCTTGGTCGAAACTCCTACGACTTCCGTGCGAGCGTACTGCATCTTGATTTTGGCCGGGACGAGGCAGATGAGCGATCCGAACAGGAGGACCCAGTAGCCGGCCCAGATCCAGCTGACCAGCGGGAAGACGTAGGCCTGAATGGTGGGCCGCTGCGACTCGCTGCCCATGCCGGCGAAGTTGATGTAGAGATCTTCGTTCAACTGCCGCTTGATGGCCACCATCGAGACCGGCTGCTGGCTCTTTTCATAGATCCGGCGTTCGGGGGTGAGGGTGGCGAAGGGCTTGCCGTCGATGGTGGCTTCGACGATGGCGTTCTGCCAGATATAGTTCTCATTCTGGCCCATCTTGATATCGCTGACCTTGATCTCGTAGCGGCCGAGGGGGAACTTGTCGCCAACCTTCACTTCAACCGTCGTGTCCTTGTTGAAGGCCGCGCCGGAGAAGCCGATGAACATCATGACGATGCCCATGTGGACGATGTATCCGCCGTAGCGACGGGTGTTGCGATGGGTGAGTTCAATTACCGCGGGGACGAACGAGAGGCCGTCCTTCTGCCGGATCGCCATCGTGCCCTTCCAGAATTCGCTGACGATGGTCCAGGTGACGAACGTACAGAGGCCGAGCGAAAGCAGGGCGTAGAAGTGCGAGATGCCGAAGGCCATGAGGCCGGCGATGGTGACCGCCATGCCGACGGTCGGCCAGAGGAAGTTCCGCTTCAGGTTGTCGGGCGTGCTGCGGCGCCAGGCGAGCAGCGGGCCGACGCCCGTAAGAAAGAGCAGAGCCAGGCCAATGGGAACGTTGACCCGGTTGAACCACGGAGCGTCGACACTGATCTTTTCGCCCGCGATGGCTTCGCTGATGACCGGGAACAAGGTGCCCCAGAGGATGGCGAAGCAGCTGGCGAGCAGGATGAGATTGTTGAACAGGAAACTCGATTCGCGGCTGACCACGCTTTCAAGCGGCGCCTCGCTCTTGAGGTAATCGAGGCGGCTGAGGATGAGCAGAATCGTGATGGCGATCGTCACCGTGAGAAAGGCCACGAAGTAGGGACCGATGGGCGATTGCGCAAAGGCGTGAACGGAGCTGACGATGCCCGAGCGGGTGAGGAAGGTGCCGAAAATACAGAGGAAGAAAGTGGAGGCGACCAGCACCAGATTCCACACCTTCATCATGCCCTTCTTCTCCTGCATGGTGACCGAGTGCAGGAAGGCGGTGGAGGTGAGCCAGGGCAGGAAGCTGGCGTTTTCGACCGGGTCCCAACCCCAGTAGCCGCCCCAGCCGAGGACCGAGTAGGCCCACCCGGCGCCGAGCAGGATGCCGGTGCTTTGGAAGAGCCACGTCACGATCGCCCAGCGGCGGGTCGTGAAGATCCAGGAGTCGCCCGGCTGGCGGGTGATGAGCGAGCCTAGGGCAAAGGCGAAGGGTACGATGTAGCCAACGTAGCCGAGGTAGAGCGTGGGCGGATGGATGACCATCGTCCAGTACTGCAGCAGCGGGTTCAGGCCCTGGCCGTCGCCAACATCAACGATCGCCTTACCGCCGGTGGAGAGCACCTGAAAGGGGGGGACGAGGAAGGCGATCAGCATGAGGAAGAAGGCCTGGGTGACCATCATGGTCGTCGTGACATAGGGCATGATGGCGCGGTGTTTGCGCCGGTTCTGCAGGACGACGACCAGGGCGTAGGTGGCCAGGATGAAGTTCCACATCAGCAGCGAGCCCTCTTGGCCACCCCACCAAGCCGAGAACTTGTAGATCATCGGCATGGCTTTGTTCGAGTGGGCGGCCACGTAGGCGAGGCGGTAGTCGCCCGTCATCAGGGCGTAGATCAACAGGCCCGAGGCGAGGGTGACGAGACTCCACACGCAGATGACGGCGCGTTCGGCGCTGACGATCAGAAACGGTTTCTTTTTCCAGGCTCCGACAAGCGAAGCGGCGATCGAAAAGATCGTCAGGCAGAAGGCTAGCAGTATTGCCAGAGCGCCGATGTTTTCCATGACAGGAACCTCAATTGAATTAGATTACGAAGCCCGCTGGTTGATGGAGTTCTCTTTCTGATAGTTCCCGCCGGGCTTGGCTTCGTACTTGGAGGCGCACTTGGCCGAGATCTTGGCGGCGTGGAAGGTGCCGTCGGGCTCGATGCGGCCATCGACGAGCGCCTGGGCGCCATCGCGGAAGGTATCGGGCAGGGGTTCGTTGCCGTCGTAGCGGACGTTCATCTTGCGCTTCTCTTCAACGAGCACGAAGGAGACCTGTTTGCCATCGCGTTTGATGGACCCCTTCTCGATATCGCCTCCGACGCGAAGCCGCTTCGTTTTCGCGCTGGCGTCCATCTTCTCAATTTCGCTGATGGTTTTATAGTAGGAGGCCGTATCTTCGTTGACGCCGCTGGCGGCAACCCATCCGAGCGTGCCTACTACCACCGCGATCACTGCACCGAACTTAACCGTTGTGTTCACTTCCGCACCTCTTCGCCCTCATTATATCGCCAACGAAACCGCAGCGATGGAAGAAGTCTACCGCCGGGGCCACTGCTGCATGATCCGCGGGAGTTCAGGGTAGCGGCGCCGCTGGGCCGCTGGAACCTCTACGTTGGCGCTGCGGCCACGCGGGCACCGGGGCATGAGAAAGTCGACCTGGCCGCGATGCCGGGGATGGTGGCCTGGCGTGGCCGGATGGGGTGTTGACGCACCCGGAGCGGACGGTGCGGGAGATTGAGCGGGTACTGCAGCCGGGGGGCTAGGCGGATCTCGTGGTGCCGTTCTGCCACCCGTTTCCCGCCTATCCGCACGGCTACGGGCGGTTTACGCCGCGTGGTTTGCGCCTGCTGTCGGGGGGGGGGCGGGAGCGGGTGGCCGTGGTGGCTGCTGCGCGCCTCTGTTCTTGGCAATCACCGCTATGTTGGCTCCGCAAGGCTATGTTTGGCTCGGCATGCTTGGCTCGGCAAGCCGGAGTGAACGGGGCTGCCTGATACACTCGGGTTGATGCCTCCACTTCCTACTCCCGGCGGACCGAGCGTCTCCGCGCTAGCGGGCGCGCGGGGCGTGAAAGAGGCGCTGCTGTTGCTGAGCAAAGATAAGCAGTGGGTGAACGAGAAGCATTTGGCGGTCTGCCGGATTGCCTCGCCGACATTTTTTGAGCAGAAGCGCGCCGAATGGATGCAGCAGCAATTCCGGGCGCTGGGCTGCGAGTCGACCATCGACGCGGCGGGCAATGTGGTGACGTTTCTGACGCCCAATCCGGCGGGGCCTTACGTGGCCGTGACGGCGCATCTGGATACGGTACTTGCGCCGCGGACGCCAGAGGAGGTTTTCACGCAGCCGGACGGCAGCTTTCACGGGCCTGGGGTTTCCGACAACGGGGCCGGCCTGGCGGCTCTGCTGGCGATCGTGCGGGTGCTCAAAATGTCCCCGGAACTGGCCGGGGTGAGCGCCGCGCCGGTGTTTATTGCCAACGTGGGCGAGGAGGGCGAGGGCAATTTAAGCGGCATGCGGTATCTGTGCCGGCAATCGGGGCTCGCGGCCAAGATCCGCTCCTACCTGGTTCTGGACGGCCCGTCGACGGACCATGTGACCTGCCAGGCGTTGGCGAGCCGGCGATTCGAGATCAGCTTCACCGGCCCGGGCGGCCACAGTTGGAGCGACTACGGGGTGGGCAACCCGGTACACGCGCTGGGCCGCGTGATTACGCTGTTTGCCGAAAACCAGCCCGAGCCGGTGCCCGGGGTCCGTTCTTCGTTCAACTTCGGGGTGATTGACGGCGGGGTGAGCGTGAACTCGATTCCGGATACGGCGCGCGCCAAGCTTGATATCCGTTCCGAGTCGGCCGGGCAGTTGGAGCAATTGGGCGATCTGCTGAAATCCTGCGTGGCGAAGGCGACCGAGATGGAGAACGCGCAGGCGACCGTGGCGCGGGTGACGGCCAAACTGCGGGAGACGGGGGCGAGGCCGGGCGGTGGCCTGCCGACGGATGCCCCGCTGCTGCGCTATTTGGCGGCGGTGGACCACTGGCTGGGCATCCGTTCCCGCATCGATTGCTCGTCGACGGACGCCAACATCCCGCTGAGTATGAACCTGCCCGCAGTTTCGATTGGCGCAGGCGGCACGGGGGGGGGGGCACATACCCCAGGCGAGTGGTTCCGCCCCGAGGGGCGCGACTCCGGACTGAAGCGGATCCTGCTGACGCTGGCGCTGCTGTTGTCGGAATGAAGCGCTACGCTGATTTGGTACTGGCGCTGACGTCGCTTGTCTGGGGAGCGATGTTTGTGGTGGCCAAGGCGGCGCTGGCCGATGTTTCTAGCGTCCTTTATCTGGCGCTACGGTTTACGCTGGCCGCGGTGGTGCTGGGGGTGGTTTTTCGCAGGAAGCTGGCGTGGTCCGGGGCGGGATTCGGCCTTGGGGCGGTGTTGATGCTCGGCTACATGCTGCAGACGGTGGGGCTACGCACGACGACACCGGCCAAAAGCGCTTTTTTGACGGGCGGATACATTGTCATAGTGCCTTTTTTCGTCTGGCTCGTCTATCGGAATACGCCGCGTCTTGCCGAAATGGTAGGAGTGGTGACGGCGACGGCCGGAATAGCGTTATTGACGATGCAGGGGGACAGCTTGACGATCGCCTTGGGCGACTGGTTCACGATGGGCGGGGCGGCGGCGTTTGCCGTCCACATTGTTTTGCTGGGGCATCTGGCGACGCGGGTAACGTCGGAAGCGCTTACGTTTCTGCAGATTAGCGGAGCGGCGGCGTTTGCCTGGGGCGTGCTGCCGTGGGCCGAGACGCCGGCGATCCGCTGGCGGCCGGCCGTGGTACTGGCCGTGGTGGCGGGCGCATTGCTGGCCACAGCGCTGGCGTTCTATTTGCAGACGTGGGCGCAGCGGTACGTTGGACCGACGCGGGCGGCGCTGATCTTTGCGCTGGAACCGGTGTTTGCCTGGTTGGTGGCGTGGTGGTGGACCGGGGAGATCTTCACGCTACGGGCCGCGGCCGGGGCGGCGCTGATTCTGGCCGGGGTCGTGCTCGTCGAATTGAAACCGAATCGCCGGGCGGCACATCAATCAAACCAGCAAACACGTAAACCAGTAAACACGGTAAATTTATGAATAGGGCAGGCTTCCGCATGAAACTCTTTGCAAAAATCCAGCAGCAAAAGCTGCTCTCTTTCACTCTGGCTGTGTTCAGCCTCTCGGTTTGTATCCTGATCGGTACGCTCGTGAGTTCCACTGCGACCGCTGCGAAGGGGCAAGCGATAGCGCCGGACGCGACGCCGATCGTAATTCCGGCGGCCAGTTCGCTGCCGAACGAATTCACCAAGATTGCCAAGGCCGTCGAACCGGCGGTCGTGAATATTACGACCGACTATGTCCCGAAAACGGAGCAGGCCCGGCGCCGGAGCGCACCCGCACCCGATGCCGAGGAGGGAGAAGAGGACGGCATGGAGCTGTTTCGCCGGTTCTTCCGGGGGCCGGGCGGCGGGGATGCCGCGCCGCAGCGGCAGTCGCCGCGCGAGGCAACCGGTTCCGGGTTCGTCGTCGACCGTAACGGGTACATCATTACAAACCTGCATGTCATTGATAAGGCCGACAACATTAAGGTGAAGTTTTCGGGCGACCGGACCGAGTACAAGGCCAAGGTCATCGGTACCGATTTTGAAAGCGACATTGCGGTGATCAAAATTGAGTCCAAAAAGCCGCTGCAGTTTATTAAGGTGGCCAACTCGGACGGGGTCCAAGTGGGCGACTGGGCGGTGGCGATTGGTTCGCCGTTTGGTTTGGCGGCGACGGTGACGGCCGGGATTGTGAGTGCCACCGGGCGCGATCTGCCGAGCGCCGAGCAGTTTCAACACTTTATTCAGACTGATGCGGCGATCAACCCGGGCAACTCGGGCGGTCCGCTGTTGAACATCAACGGCGAGGTGATCGGGGTGAACACGGCCATTGCCACGCAGAGCGGCGGCTATCAGGGCATCGGCTTCGCGCTGCCGTCGAACCAGATGGTACGGTCCTACAACAGCATTATTCAATACGGGCGGGTGAAGCGCGGTTCGATTGGGGTGAGCTGGAACCGGAACGAGAAGCCGGAGGTGCTGAAGGCGGCCGGTTACACCAACGGGGTTCTGGTGGGAGCGGTGACGCCCGGTGGTCCGGCCGAGAAGGCTGGCATCAAGCCCGAGGACATTCTGGTGGCCATTGACGGCAAGCCGATTAAAGACGGCGAGGAGTTGGTGGCCAAGGTGAGCGAGATGCCGATTGACAGCACGCTGAAAGTGACCGTAGACCGCGCGGGCAAGAAGCTGGACCTGATGGTGACGGTGCTGGACCGCGAGGAGGTCTTCAAGGACGATCCGCGCTTTGCCCGCCGCCGGAACGAGGCGCCCACGCCGGAACGGGCCGAGGGTACGCCGGCGAAGTTTGGCATCATGATCCGGCCGATGGCGGAGTCTGAGAAGGAGGCGCTGAAGCTGGGTGAAGGCGACCAGCGCGGCGTTTTCATCACGAAGGTGGAGGAGGGGTCGTTTGCGGCCGAGATCGGGTTGCAGGAGCGCGATGTGATCATCAGCGTGAACCGGCAGCCGGTGGCGGCTCCGGATGATCTGCGACGGCTGCAGAGCACGCTGAAGCCTGGGGATGCCGTGGCGTTCCGGGTGATGCGGCCCGCGCCGGGTCGGCAGAAGGGTGCGGCGTCCTACGTGGCCTTCTTCGCTGCCGGGACGCTGCCGGACGAGAAGTAGTCTCTGTTACCATTAGGCTTCATGCCAAATTGGTTGGTGCTACTGGTAGCAATGGCCGCCCTTGGGTGCCTGGTCGAGGCCGCTCCTCCGGCCCGGAGGGTGGCCCCTTCGCAGAAACCCTCCGCCGGAGCCTCCACGCGAGGTAACCTGCAGCCGAAGAGGGCCTCTTCCGCCCGGCCCCGCACGCAGCACCGTGTAGGCCGTGGCCGGACCAGAGGGCGGTCTTCGCGGCCAGTGGCTGCGCAGCCGCAGCGATATGGGCAGCCGCGGCCCACTGAGGAGCGGTATCTGGAGATTCAGCAGGCCCTCGCCTCGCGGGGTTACCTGCAGCGGGAGCCGGCAAGCGACTGGAGGCCGGATTGTGAAGAGGCATTGAAGCGCTTCCAGAAGGATCAGAATCTGCCTCCCAATGGACGGATCACGGCGTTGAGTTTGATTGCCTTGGGCCTGGGGCCGAAGCGGAACGCCGACGCGGTGACTGCGGCCGTCCCGAGTCCGTAACGAAAACGGGCCAGGGATGAAAAGCAATGCGGATTGGTGTTGCCAGGGAGATTAAGGATCACGAGGCCCGGGTGGGTCTGGTACCGGCCGGGGTGACCGCTCTGCGCGAGGCAGGCCACGAGGTGATGGTTGAGGCGGGGGCGGGCAGCGGCAGTTCCCTGCCCGATGCCGAGTATGCCGAGGCGGGGGCGCGGATTGTGCCCGACGCGGCCACGGTTTGGGCTGAGGCGGAACTGGTGGTGAAGGTCAAAGAGCCCCAGCCGGCCGAGTATCGTTTTCTGCGGCCGGGCCTGACGTTGTTCACGTATCTGCATCTGGCGCCGCTGCCCGCGTTGACGCAGGCGCTGCTCGATGCGCGGGTTACGGCGATCGCCTACGAGACGATCCGCGAGCGGGACGGCAGCCTGCCCCTTTTGACCCCGATGAGCGAGGTGGCCGGGCGGATGTCGGTACAGATCGGCGCGCAGTATCTGGAGGCGCCCAACGGCGGCCGGGGGATCCTGCTGGGCGGGGTGCCGGGGGTGGCGGCGGCGAACGTGTTGATCCTGGGCGGCGGGATTGTGGGCCACAACGCAGCGAAAATGGCGTTGGGCCTGGGCGCCAATGTCACGATCGTTGACCGGAATCTGAACCGGCTGCGGGAATTGGATGATATCTACAACGGTCAGGTGATCACGCTGGCTTCGAACGTCCATACCATTCGCGAGGCCATCCGGCTGGCGGATCTGGTGATCGGGGCGGTCCTGATTCCGGGCGCCGCGGCGCCGAAACTGGTCCGGCGGGAGATGCTGAAGGTGATGAAGGCGGGCGCGGTGATGGTGGATGTCGCCATTGACCAGGGCGGCTGTTTTGAGACCTCGCAAGCGACTACGCATAGCGATCCGGTCTATTACGTCGACTCGGTGCTGCACTACTGCGTGTCGAACATGCCGGCGGCGGTGCCGCACACCTCCACGATGGCGCTCACGAACGCAACGCTGCCGTACCTGCTGGCCCTGGCCAACCAGGGGCCGGTGCGGGCGGCGCGGGAGAACCCGGCGATCGCTCAGGGCGTTAACACGTATGCGGGGCACGTGACGTATGCAGCAGTAGCGGAGGGGCAAGGCCGGCCGTGGAGGGCCTTTGAGAGCCTGTTGTCCTGAATTTGCCGGTTGGAGGCTTTAGCCGCCGCTAGCGGTCTGCGCGGTGGATTGGCGGCCGGGGTCCGGTTCCACCGAAACGTCTTCGAGGGTAGTCTGGAGGAGAATCAACTGCTCCTCGGCCGAACGGCGATCCGATCGCTCCCGCTCCAGTTCGGTCCGGAGGGCCGCGAAACCTTCCTGCCAGGTCTGATATTCCAAGGCCTGCCGGCGTCTGGCTTTTCCTGAGCCGCAGTGACGACTTCGAGGGCGGCCGCCAGATGGGTTAGACGGATGGTTTCGGTTTGCAGGTGGGTTTGGGTCGCTTCGAGATGGGCGAGGTAGTCTGAGGCGGTTTGCTCGCAGCGGCCGAGTCGCTGAATTTGCTCGGAGTAAGCCAGATCGGCCTGCTCGAGTGCGGCAAGGCGTTCAGCGGCTACGGACTCTAACGCGTTGGCGCGATCTTGCCAGATTCAGCCCGCTGTGGGATGGCCGAGCCGAGGCCGCCGGGCGTTGGATTCCGCCCGGCTCGGTCGTGCGCGACCTCGGCTGTGGTCGGATTTCCCTCGAACGCTACCTGCCCGCGGGCGCCGCGTGCTATCCCAGCGATCTCTACCCGCGCGATCAACGCACCCTGCTGTGCAATCTGAATCTGGATGCGCGGCCAGAACTGCCTGGCATTCAGGTCATCTGAGCACTCGGCGTGGCGGAGCACCTTGATGATGTGCAGCGATTCTACCGCCAGGTCCGCGACCGGAACGTTCGCTTCATCACAAGCTACCGCCCCCACACAGCGAGGCATGTCTTTGACCGGCCATCGCTAGGATGGGTCAACTCGCTCACCTTTCCCGAATGGATCGCCACGATTGAGCATGCCCGATTTGAAATGACCGATCTCAAACTCGTGAGCACCGGCCAAGATCTGCTCGCCTGTGATCCGGTGTAACACCGCGCGGTCGCCGCGGCAGCCGACGGCCCCAACCTACCCCATCCGCGGTGTCGACCAGTGCCGCCGGTAGTCCCGACGCGTGAGCGCCGCGGCCTCAGGGTCGCCTGTAATCGACTCTCTCTCCACCCGGATCGCGCGGCCCGTCCGCGCCACAATGTTTCCCAAGTGCGCGAGCGCCGTCGACAGATGCCCCTCTTCAATCTCCACGCGCGGCCGCCGACGGCTCTTCACGCAATCGAGAAAATCCCGCGCGTGCGGGACGTCAATTGACCCGCCCTCGTGCTGATCCTCGTGAACGAGTTGATTCTTCTCGTCATAGACCCGGAAACCCCACTGTTTGCCGCGAAAGTGGCCGAACTGGGCCACGGCGCGATCGCCATAGACCGCCACCCCGTTGTCGCACGCCTCCAGGCCATAGGGATTCCAGAGCCGCTGTTCGTAGTGCAACAACTTGTCGCCGTAGTCGTAAGTGAGGTTCATCGTGTCGGGCGTCTGCTGATCATCGTCAAAATACATCTTCCGGCCCATGCCGGAGACCGACCGCGGAAGGCCAACGTTGAGCGCCCGGCGCGCGATGTCCAACTGGTGGACGCCGTCGTTGCCGATGTCGCCGCAACCGTAATGCCAGTGCCAGTTGACGGTGCTGTGAAACCGGTTCCGGTTAAAGGGCAGCAGCGGCAGCGGACCGGTCCAGATATCGTAGTCGAGACCGGCGGGCACGGGCTCATCCGCCTTGCGGCCAATGTTGCGGCGCAGTTGCACGTTCCACACCTTGGCCATCAGGACGCGGCCCAGGCGGCCCGACTCCACATACTGTTGAAAGCGCTGCGTGACGGGGAGGCTGGGCAGTTGCGTCCCGGCCTGCACAATGCGCTGATGACGCCGGGCCGCCTCCACCATCAGCCGCCCTTCACGGATGTTATGAGAAACGGGCTTTTCGACGTACACATCCTTGCCCGCCGCGCAGGCCAGAACGGTGCCGGGCGCATGCCAGTGCAGAGGCGTGCCTATGACAATGGCATCGACGGAGCGGTCGTCCAGGCAGCGCCGGATGTCGCTAACCACCGGAGGCCGCGGGCGACCGCTTTTTTCAATCCACTGCAGCGCCGGCTCAACCACCGTACTGTCCACGTCGCAGACATAGGCGATGTCAACATCGGGCTGCGCGGCGAAGGCCTGCGTCAGACTACGCCCACGCCCCCGCACCCCCATCAACACCACGCGGACACGGTCCGAGGGCGGCGCTGCGGCCGCCCCCCAGGCGCTCCACAACAGGCTGCGCCGGGCAATGGTCATTAGCGTCCCGCCCTGGGCCACACCACGCCCTGCTCCTTTTTCGCAATCGGCCCTTCGCCGCGATACGAGAATTTCTGCAGGCGCTGGCCGCGGTAGGTTTCCGTGGTGTAGACGTTTCCCTTCGAGTCGGTCGCGATGGAGTGCACCGCGTAGAACTGGCCGGGCTGGCGGCCACCGTCGCCGAAGGTGGTGAGGACTTCCAGGCTCTGCCGGTCGAGGACGTGCACCTTCATGTTCGAGCCATCAGCGATATAGAGGTACTTCTGCTGCGGATCGCGCGACAGAGCGACGTCGAAGGCCGCCCCGTCGCCGAGCGTCGGCCGGGCGACCCAGCCCTCCTTCACAAACGTGCCGTCGGTGCGGAAGACCTGGATGCGGTTGTTGGTGCGGTCGCAAACATAGAGCAGGCGGTCGTTTGAGAGAATCAGGCCGTGGACGGGGGTCCGGAACTGCTTGGGTGCCGGGGCGTTGGGATTGTACGGGCCGAGGTCGGTATCGTCAGGCTTGCTGCCGTAGGCGCCCCAGTGGCGTTTGTACTTTCCGGTGTCGGCGTCGAAGACGATGACGCGGCGGTTTCCGTAGCCGTCGGCCACGTAAAGCTCATTGGTTTGGGGATCGACGAGGGACTTGGCCGGGAGCCGCAGGTTGGTCACATCGTTGCTGCCCTTGCTCGCAAAGGGCTTGCCGATCTGCATCAGGAACTGGCCGGCCTGGGTGAACTTGAGCAGGAAGCTGTCGTGCACGGCGCCGGCGGCGGACATCTTGCTTTCGTCGTGGGCCAGGGCGGCGGGCACGGAGCCGCGGCCGTTGCCGCCGATCCAGACGTTGCCTTTGTGGTCGACGTCGATGCCGTGGTTCGAGGAGGGCCAATCGAAGCCGTTGCCGTTGCCGCCCCAGTGAGCGATCAGGGTGCCGTCCGGGCTGAAGGCGAGCACGGGCGGCGCCGGGGCGCAGCACTCAGCGGCCTTGGGGTTCCAGGCGGCGTACTTTTCCTTATCTTCAAGCGAGCCCTGGCGGTGGACAATCCAGACGTTGTCTTTGCTGTCAACGCCGAGGCCGATGACGGCGCCCATCACCCAATGGTTCGGCAGGGGCTTGGGCCAGAAGGGATCGACCTCGAGGCGAGGAGCCGTGGGTCCGGCGGCTTCGACGGCCGCCTTTTTTTCGACAACATAAGCAGCCGCGGCCACCAGGCCCAACGCGGTCGCATAACCGATGATCTTCCACTGTGACCTTTGCATCGGCGCTATCATACCTGAATTGATTCGCGCTTGGACCCTTCTGCTTCTCGCCTGCCTGCCGCTGGCGGCACACGAGGCTCCCGTTATCGCCCACGTGCAGGTACATCTGGCCACCAACGGCCAAACGATGCGCGCCGTGGTGCGTCTGCCGCTTGAAGCGGTGCGCGACGTCGATTTTCCGCGCACGGCCGAAGGGTTCCTCGATGCGGCCGCTCTCGCGCCGCGCCTCGACGGACTGGCCAAACTCTGGGCCGCCGATCCGCTGCGCCTCTACGCCGCCGGCCAATCGCTGGGGCCGCCGCGCCTGGCCGGCGCGCGGCTGGCGCTGCCGGCCGATGCCTCCTTCGTCTCGTTTGAAGAGGCGTGGCGACGGCGGGCCGAGTCGCTGACGGGAGACCGCCTTATCGCGGGCCAACTGTTTTTCGACGTGGCACTCGAGTTCGATCTTCCGTCGGCGGCCGGACCCTTGGCGATCGAGCCCGCCTACGCCGGCCTGGCCACGGAGGTAACCACCACGGTCCGCTTTGGTGGCCGGACGTTCGTCGTGCCCGGCGATGTGGTGCGTTTCCCGCTTGAACCCACGTGGATGGAAGCCTCGGTTTCCTTCGTCAAAATGGGCTTCGCGCACATACTGGCGGGTGCCGACCATCTGCTGTTTCTGCTGTGCCTGCTGCTGCCGATCCGCAAGGCGATGCCGCTCGTCAAAGTGGTCACCGCCTTCACCCTCGCGCATTCGCTGACGCTGGCCGCGGCGGCGCTCGAGATGACGCCTTCGGGTTTGTGGTTTGCCCCGGCGGTGGAGCTGCTGATCGCCGTCTCGATTCTTTTTCTCGCCCTGGCCAACATCACCGGAGCTGGCGCGACGCACGGCCCGGCAATGGCGTTCGGCTTCGGGCTGGTGCATGGCTTTGGCTTTTCGTTCGCGCTGCGCGAGTCGCTACAGTTTGCGGGGGGCCATCTGATGGCCGCGCTGCTGGCGTTCAACGTTGGCGTTGAAGCCGGGCAGTTGGCCGCGCTGGCGGGGATGGTGCCCCTGCTGGTACTGCTGTTCCGGCGGGCGGTAACGCCGCGCCTGGGCACCGTGTTGATCTCGGCCTTTGTCGCGCATACGGCGTGGCATTGGACGGCGGACCGGTGGCAGGTGCTCTCGCAGTTCCGCTGGGAGTGGACGACGAGGGATAGCGCGCTGGCGCTGCGTGGGCTGCTGGGAGGGATGGTTGCGTTTGCGGCGCTGTGGTATTGGCGTCGATACCGGCACACGGGTTAAGATCGCCGCTACTCGGCGGCGACCTTGTTGCGGAGGATGCCGATGCCTTCGATCTCTACTTCGACAATGTCGCCGGGGCTCATCCGCGTAGTCGAGCCAGGGGTACCGGTGAAGACGATATCGCCCGGGGTGAGCGTGGCGTAGCGGCTGATGAAACTAACGCAGGTGGGGATGTCGTACAACAGATCGGAGGTGGATTGTTTCTGCATCACCTTGCCGTTGAGCCGCGTCTGCAGCAGCAGTTTGCTGTAGTCGATGCCGCGGACGATGGAGGGTCCGAAGGGCCCGAAGGTGTCGGCGCCCTTGGCGCGCCACCACTGCAGGTCTTTGTCGGAGCCGTTCTGCCAATCGCGCTCGCTGACGTCGTTGCCGCAGGTGACGCCGAAGATCCCGTCGCGCGCCTGTTCGACCGAGGCGTGGCGTAGCGTCTTGCCGATGACGGCGACAATCTCGCCTTCGTAGTGGGTGTTTTTCGACTCCTTCGGGATCACGATCGGGTCTTCCGGATTCTGCAGGCAGGTGACGGGCTTCCAGAACATTTCGGGGCGGGAGGGCGGGGTGCGGTTGCCGAGGTGGCTCTTGTAGTTCAGGCCGACGGCGAGGATTTTGGGCGGCTCACAAGGATAGAGCAGCTTGACCTGATCGAGCGGAAACTTTTTGCCGGTCTCCTTGTGGGCACCGAACAGGTCGCCGCGAATCTCACGGACAGTGGCGCCGTCGAGAATGCCGTAGCTGGTGGCGTTGGCGCGGCGGAAGCGGACATAGTGGGTGATCTTTGTTCCCGGTTGGGCGCCGGTTTGAGCGTTGAGCAGCACCGGGGCGGCGAGCATGGTTTCCAGAGCGTGGCGGCGGGTGGTGGACATGCAATACATATACGCCAAAACGAGGCGCGGCCGCTCAGTAGGGATCGAGCGGGTGGCGCCGGTCGGCAAGCGGAAGCGGGACGCGGGCGCCGGAACGCTGCGCCACGTAGATACCGGAGACCATTTCAAGACTCCACCGGCCATCCACTTCGCTGCAGGCGGGCTTACGGTCGTGTTCTATCGCGTCGATCAGGTCGAGCCCCATCAGCGCGTTGGCCAGCAGCGGTTCCCCGCCCCGGAGTTCGGCCATGCCGGGGATGGCGGTGAGGGGTTCAATCTTCTCCCAGGCGCGGGTCGTGGTGGGGTGCCAGGCGGGGGAGCGCAGCAGCCAAGCCTGGCCGCCGGGATAGATGGCGTTCGGCAGGAAGATGACGCCTTCGGTGCCGAGGATCTGGGTGGCGAAGCGGAGGGGATCGGTTTTGGGGGCGGCCTTCGAGGCGAAGTAGCCGTGGACGGCGCCGGGGAAGGCGAACATGGCGGCGATTTCGGTGCCGGCCACGGGGCCGACGGCCTCGGTGGGCTGGCGCCGGTGGGCGGGGGTGAGTTCGGCGCCGTGGTCGGTGACGTGGGCCGAAACCCATTGCGGATCGCCGAGGAAGCAGCGCATGACATCACAGATGTGGACGCCGAGAACGATGAGGTCCTCCCCGCCCGCGCGTGCGTCCTCTTTGGCGCGGCCGCGGACCTCCTGGATGCGCCCGATGGCGCCTTCCTGCACGAGTTGGAGGGCGCGCAGCAGGAAGGGCGAGCGGCGCATCTGGTGGGCGATCTGCACCTTGATGCCGGCGCGGCGAATGGCGTCCACCATGCGGTCGGCCTCGGCGAGGTTCGACGCGAAGGCCTTCTCCATGTAGATGTGGGCGCCCGCGGCGGCGGCGGCCTCCACCATGGGGACGCGCTGGTCGAGATGGCGCGGGCCGATGCTGACGAGGTCGGGCTTTTCTTTGGCGAGCATCTCGCGGTAGTCGCGATAGCCGCGTTTCGAGCCGGTGCGGACGAGGGCTTTGGCCAGGCCCGCCTCGTCCGGGTCGGCCACGGCGACGGTCTCGACGAAGTCGAAGGCCTGCCAGACGGTGTCGAGTCCGTGACCATAGTTGCCGCGGCCGGTGTGGCCGATGACGGCGGCGCGGTAGCGGCGACGGGGCGCGGCGGAGAGAGCGAGGGGCGCGAGGGCGGAGGCAAGTAGAGTGCGGCGGCGCATGAGGAATCCTTCGAAAGACTATATCTCGGGGCGGCGGAATTGGTATGCTCTGTTGATTCGCGCTGGGGGCAAGAGAATGGATTTCCGGGTAGCACAACGGGAACTGGGTCGCGCCCACGTGGGCGGCGCCCCGGGCCTATTCCTCTCGGCCGTGGTGTGGCTGGTGGCGGCATACGTCTCGAAGCGAACCGGCCCCAATTTCGCCCTGCTGGCACTGTTTAAGCGGGGCGTGCTGATCGTGCCCGGCAGGCTGCTGCTCTGCGTCGAGTTGTTCCGGGCGCCGGGGCCATCGGCGAACAACCCTCTTTCGCGGCTGGGCCCGGAGACGGCGTCTCCTCTGTGGGCCGTCGTCATCGGCGCACGGTACGCGGCCTTCCGCAGCCTGTACGGGGAGCCGCTCTATTGGGTGCTGGGCGCGGGTATCGCCCTGGCGGGAGTGGTGTCGCTGGGCTGGATTTGCGCCGTGGCCGCAGGGGCGATGGAGGGGGCGGGCCTATTGAGGCTGGTCCGCTTCCGGGCTGCCGCGGCGGCGGACGACGGCAGCGGAGACTAAGCCATGGCGGCACCGCGCTGGTTCTGGATGAAGTGCGCGCTGGGGATAATTGCCCTGGGGCTGCTGTCGCGCAGCGTGGTAACGGGATGGGTGCTGCTCGATAAGTACCTGGGAGACGCTTTGTACGCGGCGATGGTTTATGCGCTGCTGCGGGTCGTGTGGCGCCCCGGTCCGGCGGCGGCCGGGGCGGCGGTGTTGATGGTAGCGATCGAGAGCTTTCAACTCAGCGGGATTCCGGCGCGGCTGCTGGCGAGCGGCAACGGGCTTACCCGCGTGGTGGCGCGGTTGCTGGGGGTGCAGTTCGGCTGGGCCGACTTGCTGGCGTATGCCGTGGGGATCGGGATGATGTGGGCGCTCGAGGCTGGCGGACGCCGAGCGGGGTGGAGACGCCCGGATGGATTGACATAGAGTACGGAGGTCATGCTCCGCTCCCTCTCGTTTCTGCGTGCCGCCGCTCTGTTCGCCACCGCGATGCTGGCCGCGCCGCCGCCCGTGGTGAAAGTCGACAAGCCCATGGCGCCGCCCGACTGGGCGCTGGCCGAACGCACCCTGCTGCGCGCCTACTCCGAAGCCGCCGAAGCGTTCGCCGAACGCTATGTCGACGAACGGGGCTACTTCCGCTGCATCGAACGCTGGGGCGGCAACGACGGACCCGACGACGTCATGGAGACCTTCAGCGGCTGGACGCTGCTGCACGCCCTGGGCGGCTCGGACCGAGTGCTCGAGCTCTACGAAAAGATCTGGGAGGGGCACCTCCGGCAGTTCACCAAGGCGCGGGCGCCCTCCACCCAGAAGGCCAAAGACGGGATGTTCTACCGCGAGTTCGTCACGTCGTTTGATTGGGAACACACGGGCGAGGGCCTGGCGGCGTTCCACCACTACGCTCTTTCGGCGCCCGAAACCAAGGAGTACCAGCAGCGCGTGCGACGCTTCGCCGGGTTCTATATGGGCAACGACCCGGAGGCCGAAAACTATGACAAGCAGCATAAGATCATCCGGTCGATCCTGAACGGTTCGCGCGGGCCGATTCTGAATGAAGCCACGGTGCACGACTGGGGCGGCGAGGTGGTCCGTGGCGCGCCCGATCGTCTCAACCGCTACAAAACGGCGGGCAACGTTCGCGGAGATCACCCGCTCAATCTGGGCGCGTGTTCGCTGGGTTTCAACGCCTACGCGCTCACCGGAGAGGCGCCCTACCGGGATTGGGTGCTCGCGTACGCCGGCGCCTGGCGGGACCGGATTCTCGAAAACGGCGGCAACATCCCGACCAACATCGGCCTCGACGGAGCCATCGGCGGCGAGTGGGGCGGCAAATGGTGGGGCGGCACATTCGGCTGGAACTTCGACCCGGCGGTGAGCGGGCGGAACTACTACATGCGGGGCGCCCGGACCGGGCTGGGCATCGCGCTGCTGCTGACCGGCGACCAATCCTTCAGCGAACCGCTGCGGCGGCAGTTGGCGAATCTGTACGCCGCAAAGCGGGAGGACGGCGGCCGGACGCTACTGCCGCAGAAGCACGGACCCAACGGCTGGTACGGCTACACGGCCAACCAGTATTTCGACGTGCAGCGCGACCTGTATCTATGGTCGATGAACGAAGCGGACCTCGAGCATCTGGGGGCGGACCCGTGGCTGAACTTTTTGCGCGGAAAGAATCCGGGCTATCCGGCCACGGCGCTGGCGCGGGAGTTTGAGCGGCTGCGGGCGCGCGTGGCCGGTATGCGCGCCGACGAATCGACGCAAAAAACGCGGCCTTCGGACGGCGCGCAGCGCTTTGCCCCGGTGGCGACCGAGACGCTGGTGAACCTGATGCTGGGCGGCAACGATCCGGGTTCATCGGGGAACATCCTGCACGCACGGTTGCGGTACTTCGACCCGGCCCGGCGGCGCGCCGGGCTTCCCGAAGATGTGGCCGCGCTGGTGACGAAGTTGACGGCCGAATCGGCCACCGTGGTGCTCGTGAACACGAACCCGGTGCGGCCGCGCGCCGTTACAGTGCAGTTGGGGGCCTTCGGCGAGCACGAGGGGACCTATGTCGAGGTGGCCGGCCAGCGGACGGAGATGACCGGTACGGCGCTACGGGTGGAGTTGGCCGCGGGGGCGGGCGAGCGGTTAGTGATTGGAATGAAGCGCTATGCCAACCCGCCCCGGGCCGTCATGCCGTGGGACCGGTAAGGGGGCGGACACCCCCCGTTGTGTTTGGGGCCTCGCAGGAGGAGACTGCGAAGTGACATGCTCGACAATTATTGGAGCCGGAGCGGCAGCCAGATCCTGGAGGAGTTGGGGAGTGGCGCAGCGGGATTAACCACCGCGGAGGCCACGGCGCGGCTCGGGCGCTATGGGCCAAACACGCTGCGGGCGGAGTCGCGGTTCTCGATACTGCGGCTTTTTGTAAGGCAGTTCCGGAGCCCGCTGCTGCTGATTCTGGCCGGGGCCGCGGGCGTGTCGATTTTTGTGCGGGAGTGGCTCGATGCCGGCATCGTGCTCGCCATTATCGTGGGCAGCGGCGTGCTGAGCTTTTTGCAGGAGTTCTCGGCCAACCGGGCGATGGAGAAGCTGCGGCAGCGGGTGCAGGTCAAGGCCAGCGTCGTGCGTGACGGCCGCACGGTGTCCGTGCCGGCGGCCGAAGTGGTGCCGGGCGATGTGCTGGTGCTCGCGGCGGGAAGTTTGATTGCCGCCGACGCGGTGATCATGGAGGCGCGGGACTGCTTTGTGAACCAGGCCGTGCTGACTGGCGAGACCTATCCGGCGGAGAAGCGCGCCGGGGCCGTGGGCGCCGCCTGCGGGCTGGCCGAGCGCACCAACGTGGTCTTCCTGGGCACGAGCATCCGCAGCGGGACCGGACGGGCCGTGGTGGTGGCGACGGGCACGAAGACGGCGTACGGACAGATCGCCGGCCGGCTGTCGCTGCGGCCGCCCGAAACCGGCTTTGAACTCGGGATCCGGCAGTTCGGGCAACTGCTGACGAAGGTGATGCTGGTGCTGGTGGTATTCGCCATCAACGTGTTTGGCGCCAAGCCGCCCGTCGATGCGCTGCTGTTTGCCATCGCCCTGGCCGTGGGCCTGGCGCCGGAACTGCTGCCGGCGATACTGAGCCTGACGCTATCCCGCGGCGCCCAGCGGATGGCCGAACGCGGCGTCATCGTCCGGCGGCTGAACGCGATTGAGAACTTCGGCAGCATGGACGTGCTGTGCACGGATAAGACGGGCACATTGACGGTAGGCGTGGTGCGGCTCGACGGAGCATTGGACTCCCACGGCGAGGCGTCTCCGGAGGTGTTGCGCTGGGCGGCGCTGAACGCGGGGCTGCAGACCGGGTTGCCGAATCCGCTCGATGAGGCGATTGTCGCGGCGGCCGCGCCGGCAGAGGGCTACCGGAAGGTGGACGAGATTCCCTATGACTTCCAACGGAAGCGGCTGAGCGTGGTCGTGGAACGGGACGGCGAGCGGCGGATGGTGACCAAGGGCGCGCTCGAAGGCGTGCTGTCGATCTGCCGAACGGTGCCCGACGATGCGGCGGCGCGCTTTTCCGCCTGGAGCGCGCAGGGTATCCGCGTGCTGGGGGTGGCGACGCGGACGCTGGCGGCGGGGGAGACCGCACGGGAGAGCGAGCTGGACTTCGCCGGCTACCTGCTGTTTCTTGATCCGCCAAAGCCTGGCGTCAAGACGGTGCTGAGCGAGTTAGCCGGCTTGGGAGTGGCGGTGAAGGTCATCACGGGAGACAACCATCTGGTGGCGGCGCACCTGGCGCAGGCGGTGGGACTGCCGGCGGAGGCGATGCTGACTGGCGCCGAGATTCAGGCGCTTTCCGATGAGGCGCTCTGGCACCGGGCCGAGCGGACGACGCTGTTTGTCGAGGTGGATCCGAACCAGAAAGAGCGGATTATTCAGGCGCTGCAGAAGATGGGGCACGTGGTCGGTTACATGGGGGACGGGATCAACGACGCCCCGGCGCTACATGCGGCCGACGTGGGAATCTCGGTGGACGCGGCGGTGGATGTGGCCAAGGAGTCGGCGGATCTGGTGCTGCTCGAGCAGGATCTGAACGTGCTGCGGGAAGGCATTGCCGAGGGGCGGCGCACGTTTGCCAACACGATCAAGTACATCTTCACAACCACGAGCGCGAACTTCGGCAACATGTTCAGCATGGCGGGGGCATCCCTGTTTCTGCCGTTTCTGCCGCTGTTGGCCAATCAGATTCTGCTCAACAATTTCCTGTCGGATGTGCCGGGAATGGCGATTGCCAGCGATGAAGTGGACCGCGAATGGATCGAGCGGCCCCACCGCTGGGACGTGGCCTACATCCGGAACTTCATGATCCTGTTCGGCCTGGTGAGTTCGCTGTTCGACTATCTGACCTTCGGGGTGCTGCTGTGGGTCTATCAGGCCTCGGCGGTGGAGTTCCGGACGGCGTGGTTTGTCGAGTCGCTGCTGACGGAGCTGGCCGTGGCGCTGGTGGTGCGGACGCGGCTGCCGTTCTACCGGAGTCGGCCGGGGCGACTGCTGCTGTGTTCCACGATCGCGGTGACGGGGTTGACGCTGGTGATCTCCTATTTGCCGGGGAGCGGGTATCTGGGCTTTGTGCCGCTGCCGCTCTCGCTGTTGGGGCTGGTGGTCGGCATTGCGTTGGCGTACACGATGGCCGTGGAGGTGACCAAGCGGTACTTCCACGCGCACTACCGACCGGCGGGGGGGTGAGCCGCGGAGTCCAACTGGCGGCGGGCCGCGGCGAAGACATCGTGGAGCATTTCGCGGGTGAGGCGGCCGGTGGAGGTGTTCTGCTGGCTGGGATGGTAGGAGCAGAGCAGCCAGGGGGAGGATGCGGTGTGCAGGAGGCCGTGGCCGAAGTCGAGCCCGCGGAGGTTGGCGATACGGGTGTAGACATCGAAAGCCAGGCGGCCGAGGACGACCACGCCACGGAGGTTTTTGAGCAGGGCCAGTTCGCGTTCGAGAAAGGGCTGGCAGGTGCGGATTTCGGCCGGGTCGGGTTTGTTATCGGGCGGGGCGCAGCGGACCGAGGCGGAGACCCAGGCGTCGTGCAGGGCAAGCCCATCGGCGCGATCGGTGGAGGTGGGCTGGTTGGCGAAGCCGGTTTCGTCGAGAGCCCGGAAGAGGAAGTCGCCGGAGCGGTCGCCGGTGAAGACGCGACCGGTGCGGTTGGCGCCGTGGGCGCCGGGAGCCAGGCCAAGGATCAGCAGGCGGGCGGCAGGGTCGCCGAAGCCGGGGACGGGTCGGCCCCAGTAGGTCTCGGTCTGGTAGGCACGGCGCTTGACGGCGGCGATGTGCCGGCAGTGTTCGCGGAGCCGGGGGCAGAGTTCGCAGGTGGTGATTTCGCGGGCAAGCGCGGCGAGAGTAGCACGGGCCATCTGTATAGGGTAAGCTGGCGGCGATGCTCAACCGGCGAAGTTTTTTGGCAGGGCTGGCGGCGACGGCGGCGGCGCAGCAACCACAGCGGCGGCCCAACGTGGTCCTGCTGCTGGCCGATGATTTGGGCTACGGCGAACTCGGCTGTCAGGGCAACCCGGAGATTCCGACCCCGCACATCGATTCAATCGCCCACCACGGCGTGCGGTATTCGAACGGCTACGTGACGGCGCCCTACTGCACGCCGTCCCGGGCGGGGCTGCTGACGGGGCGCTACCAGACGCGGTTCGGCCATGAGTTCAACGCCGTGGGCCGCGCCAATCTGGACCCGGCGATCGGCCTGCCCGAGAGCGAGGTGACGCTCGGCCAGCGGCTGCAAAAGGCGGGGTATGCCACCGGGGTGATCGGCAAGTGGCATCTGGGCGGGACGCCGCGGTACCATCCGCTGCGCCGGGGGTTTGACGAGTTTTTCGGCTTTCTCCACGAAGGACACTTTTTCGTGCCTCCGCCCTGCGACGGGGTAGTTTCGCACTTGCGGAAAAACGAGCCGCCCTACGATGCGGACAATCCGCTGCTGCGGGGGACCGAACCGGTAGAGGAACGGGAGTATCTGACGGCGGCGCTGGCGCGGGAGGCCGAGAGCTTTATTAACCGCCACCGGCAGCGCCCGTTCTTTCTCTATCTGCCCTGGAACGCCGTGCATAGCCCGATGCAGGCGACGGCGCAATCGCAGGAGCGGTTTGCCGGGATTGCCGATGAGCACCGGCGAGTGTTCGCGGGGATGTTGAGCGCGCTTGATGACGGGGTGGGCCGGGTACTGGGCGCGCTGCGCCGGCACGGCCTTGAGGAGAACACGCTGGTGATCTTTCTGAGCGATAACGGGGGGCCGACGGCAGAGCTGACTTCGAGCAACCGGCCGCTGCGGGGCGGCAAGGGGCAGTTGTACGAGGGCGAGATCCGGGTGGCGTTTCTGCTGCAGTGGAAGGGGCGATGGGCGGCGGGGCGGACCGAGGCCGCGCCGGTGATCGCCACCGACATCGTGCCGACGGTGCTGCGGGCGGCGGGGGTGCCGTACGGGGCGGCGGAGTTTGACGGGGTGGACCTGGGGGGCAAGTTGGGCGAGCGGACGTTGTTCTGGCGCTACGGGAAGAACATCGCGGTGCGGCAGGGAAGATGGAAGCTGGTGCGGCAGGGGCAGGCGGAGTTTGCCCTGCATGACCTGGAGCAGGACCCGGGCGAGCAGCGGGACTTGGCGGGGGCGGAACCGGAGCGGGTGGTACGGTTACGAAAGGTGCTCGAAAAGAGGAACACCGAGATGGCGCCGCCGCGGTGGGAGGCGGGCGGAGGCAAGGCGAAGGGGGCGGTATGAGACAGCGGGAGGAATTGCGCAATCAAGCTCCACCGAGCCAGAGTCCGGTGCCGCCCGGGGGCGAGGCGGTCGCCGTACCCTGGCGGAGAATCTGCCTGGAAGTCCTCTTCAGCCGGCTTATCCTCGCCGCGGTGGCGCTGTTGGCTCGGCTGGCGATTCGGCCGGGCCCCCACGATGAGCCGACCAAGCAAGGCGTGCTGCAGATCTTTTTCCAATGGGATTCCTATTGGTTTCTGAGCATCGTCAACCAAGGCTATCTCTACGACCCGGCCAAGCAGTCCAGCGTGGCGTTTTTCCCTTTATACCCGGCGCTGGTCTGGACGCTGTCGTTGGGGCGAACGCTCGATCCCATCGCGGTTGGCTTTGCCATTAGTCTGGCGTGCCAGGCGATTGCCTGCTGCGTACTTTGGCGGATAACGATGCGGCATTTGCGAAACGAAGCCACGGCAACGCTCAGCTATCGTCTGATGTTGCTGTTTCCCACCGCCTTCTTCGCTTCGATCTTCTACAGCGAGGGATTGTTTCTGTGTCTTCTGGCACTGTGCCTGGACGCGAGCGACCGCAAGGCGTGGTGGGAGGCCGCCCTGTGGGGCGCGACCCTGTCGTTGACGCGCAGCGTGGGCATTGTGGCGGTGCTACCGATTGCGCTGAGCGCCATCAGCTTGGCCGGCAGTCCGCGGCGCGTAACGATTGACTGGGGCGCGGCGAAGGCCGTGCTGGGAACCATGGCGGGCCTGGGAATCTATTGCGGGGGCTTGTGGTGGGCTTACGGCGATCCGATTGCTTTTATGACCGTGCAGAAGAATTGGGGACGGACGCTGGCCAGCCCCCTACTGCCCTTCCTGGACGGGTTTCACAACAACGGAACGCCGCTGTTCCAAAGGACCTTTCACCGGTGGAGCCTTTACGGATTCGGCTTGGTTACGGCCTATGGGCTGTGGGCACGGATGCCGTTGCGCTGGATCTCGCTGCTGATCGTACTGCCGCTGATTTTTGTTTCGACTACGGTGTTGGACTCTATACCGCGCTACCTGTTGACGGTCTGCACGGCATTTCCGATCCTGGCGCATGCCGGCGTGCGCTGGCCCATGCTGGGGGCCGGACTCGCTCTGCTGTTGGCGATGCTGCAGACGCTCTGCGTCATCTTGTTCACGAACGGCTACTTCTTCATTTAGTCCGGGTGGCGAAAACTCATAGGCAGAGCGGGCCGCTCGGAGGAATTTTGCTGAGTTCCGGGCGCAAGAAAAGCAATTGCACCGAACATTCCGTCCCACGTTCGCTGTTCGTCGTCTCTCTGTGCGGATAGAATCGCGGTCGGCCAACGTCCTCCCCCCGCGTCGGAAGCCACGTGCCTTTGTCGGGATGTCCGGCACCGCCACCGCGTTAGCGGCGAATCTCCTGACTGTTTGCGGATGGACGATTCGGTGGACGGGCTGGACGGAGATTCCGGCGCTGAAAAGGATATCGAGCTGTTTTGGCATTGCGGGCAACCCGTTCAGCCACTCGGCGACGGTCGATTGGCGATTTGTGAGACTGTGGAGTTGGAATTGCTCGCGGATATGGCGGTGGAAATTAGCGAGGGCTGGCGTTCTCCGGTTATGGACACGAGGGCGCCGGCACCGGTAATCCGGGGTGCCGTCCCGGCCCGTCTTCCCTGCGAAAGACAGACAGTATGGCGAGGGGGATAGTTCGGAAAACAGGCGGGCGGTGCGCCATCGTCGTCCCCTGCGATGACCGTCCATCCGGCAGTTGAACCCGCTCGGCCGAGCAGTGTTGCTCCGAGCTGATTGATACGAAACGGGATGAGCGCGATCACCCCCGTCTTGGCCGTTCACCCCAAGGGTGAATCCTCTTCCGCCCCCCCTGCTTCCCGCCACACCACCGTGTCGACACCCTCGGTGGCGCGGTCGAGGTCCATTGGGAGCGCGCCCCCGACAAAGCCGAGATCCTCGCCCCTATACTCGCCACGATGGTCTATGCCACTCTGACCGGCCAACGCCGCTCCTCCCACATCACCGCCCTCTGCGGCGACTCCGTCATGGCTGGTCTGTTCGGCGTCGATTCCTTCCGCCGTGAAGACAGCATTCGCCGCGTCCTTGAAGACGCCGATGAGGACGCCATCACCGCCTGGATCGCTCAGCAGATGGATCGCACGTTCGCTCCCATGCTCGAACAGGAATGGGTGCTTGATCTGGATGCGACCATCAAGACCCTCTACGGCCGCCAAGAGGAGGCTCGCGTTGGGTACAACCCTACGAAGCCAGGCAGGCCCTCCCATGTCTATCAGGTCATGGTCCTCGCTGCGGGTAAGCTTGTTCTCAATGTGGATACCCAAGCGGGCAACAAGTCGGCCAGCCAATACGCCCAGCCGACGCGCTGGGGCTGGCTCGACGCGCGAGACCGCAAGCTGTGGCCTACCTTTCTGCGCGGCGACATCGCCCACGCCAACGAGAAGATGATGGCGGGCGCCGAGGAGCGGCAGCTTCCCTATCTGTTTCAGCCGCGACAGACGCAGAACGTGGCTCGGACGATCGCCCGGTTAGCCAAGAACAAGAAGGCAGAGTGGCAGGCCGCTGGACAAGGATGGGAAGGTTCCGAGACGGAGTTGCCGTTGCGGGGCTGGAGGCGTCAACGGCGGGTGGTGGTTTTGCTTCGGAAACTGGCCGAAACGCCGGTGAAGGCCGCCGGCAGGGGAGGCGCTCAGGCCTGTTTACCGGGGACGGTGGTTGAGCAGGCCAATGGGGTTTGTCATGAGTATGCGGTGTTGGTGACGAGTTGGGAGCAGAGCGATTCGCGGGTGTTGGCGCAGGCGTACCGGGACCGGGCGGACGCCGAGAACATGTTCGATGCGTTGAACAACCAGTGGGGTAGGACGGGGTGTACGACGAAGCATCGGAAGCGGAGCCAGTTGATGGCACGCTTGGTGGCATTGAACTACAACGGGGGGGATCTATACGCGAATGGGGACGGGGGAACGGCACAAGGAGGCGATTACGACTCGGCCGTCACTGATGGACGGGGTGGCACAGCAGACCACTCGTGTCCAAATTAGCGAATCGCGCTGAAGGGTGAGGCCCTGGTAGGGTAGGGAGACGCTTCCTGCAAGAATCGACTCCAGCCCTACGAAGCCCCCAGCCTTGTCTCAAGTATCCAGCATGTTCAGCCAGCTTCTCCAGCAGGTTCCCCGGACGATGTTTGAAGAGATCGTCCGTCGCCACCAGGGCGAACGTCACGCCCGCGGTCTTCGCTGCTGGGACCAGTTCGTGGCCATGCTCTTCTGCCAGCTCGGCCAAGCCCAAAGCCTCCGTGAAATCTACGAAGGACTCCAAGCCAGCGAGGGCAAACTGGTCCACCTCGGGGTTGCCAAAGCCCCAAAACATTCCTCCCTCGCTTACGCGAATCAGCACCGCCCCTGGGAGATCTATCAGGATCTCTTCCCGGCCCTCCTGGGCCATCTCCGCGCCAAACTCCCCACCCACGCAAACACGGTGTCCTTTCGGCAAGCCTGCGTGAACCGCCCCCGCTCAGGATTTCTTCTGCTCCAGCAGCCGCCGAACCGATGTCCGACCGATACCAAGCCGTCGCGCAATCTCCGATTTGCTGATTCCTGCGAGAAATAGGTCCGTGACGGAGGCCGCGTTGCCGGCTGCCGTCGGCGGCCGGCCGAGTCGTTGGCCTTGCAACCGCGCATGGGCCAAACCCGCGCGTACCCGTTCCCGCATGATGTCCCTTTCAAACTCCGCGAAAACCGAAAGTAGCCCTGCCATCGCCCGGCCTGCCGGCGTCGTCAGATCCAACGCCTCCGTCACCGAAACGAATCCAACGCCAAGCACCGTCAGTTCTTGCAACATCGACACCAGATCGGCCACTGACCGACCCCACCGATCCAGTCGCCAAACCAGAACCACATCAATGTCCCGCCGCCGGGCGGAGTCGACCAATCGCTGGCGCATCGCACGCGCGACCGCGCCAGAGCCCACTTCCTTACACTCTTCGGCCACGATCCAGCCGCGTTTGGAGGCGTATTCCCGCAACGCCCGAATCTGCATGGGAAGCGTCTGCTGATCCAGCGTGGAGACGCGCGCATACAGCCCGGCGCGCAACATTTTCGCCGGTTTGCGTGACTGGCCAAAAACCCTCTTCGATTGCGACTCCGGAATCTTCCGTTTGGCGGGCATTTCCGCAGTGTATCCGAAGCTGGCCGGAATCTATGGTTTTCGGCCAGCTCACCCCACCCCGGCGCGCTCCAGCGCTTGGCGATAGTTCCACGGCATCCACTCCGCCGGGCTGGCCGCGAGCTCTCGCGCATGGCGCTGCAGCTCCTTCAGATACTCAAACGAATTAGCGCCGCACAGCTGGCAGGTGTGAATCAGACTCATGAACAGGTCACCCACTTGCGCCCCATGCAGTGTCCGATAGAACAGTGCGTTTTTCCGGTGCAAAACAGCCCGTTTTAAGGCCCTTTCGACGATGTTGTTGTCGAGCGGAGCCCCAGCAATACGCAGAAACAGCGTCAATGGCCGCCAATGATTCAGCAGGTACTTGATCGCCTTGCCGAGCCCGGAATTCGGCTCCGTCTTGCGCTCGGCAATCTGCGCCTCCATCCACCCATGCAGTTTCGTCATGATCGGCGCGCTGTGCTGCTGATGAAATTGCAACCGCTGTTCCAGTGTCATTCGCGCCTCGCGCGCCTTGGCGTCGTGGCCATACACCTCGCCCAGCATCTCCAGCACGTAGCGGCATTGTTCAGGAAAATTAGCGGCCACATCCACAAACTGCCTTCGTCCGTGAGCCATGCAATTGGCCAGCAGAATCTCCGCGCCCGCGTTTAACTTCGGCGCGTTGCGCGACAGTGCATCACACATCTGGATCGGTCCGGGAAGCTCCGCCGCGCGCTGTTGCAACACGTCGCCGAGATTCTCGCCGGCATGCTGGCGCCCGGTAAAATACAGTGCAATCTGGCTGCCCTCGCGGGTTGATACGATGCCGCTGGTGAACACGCCCGTGCGGTCGTCACCGGGCTCGCGCTCCATCTTCAGCACCCGCATGCTCGTGTCGTCGTTGTGCAGCACCTCGCCCTGGGCCGCTTGCCGGATCAACTCCTCGCACGCCGGTTTGATCACCTCGGCCACCTCTTCGACAATCTCCCACTGTGTCGCCGCCGGCAG